>NZ_JBWPXA010000001.1:0-317273 GCF_056746795.1 Gardnerella sialicivorans subsp. sialicivorans | reverse complement strand
AAATTTGCGAAGAGAACAAAACGGTTATGGTGCATAGAATACTTCATGCTAGACAAAACTGGGTTGACATATTGTAAATTAAAGTTATTTAGATACGATCCTGTTATTTGGACATGTACCTACTACTGAGATATGCGTTTAATAAACGCCAGTGAAGATTTTTGCCGTTTGCGGCAATTTTCTTCACTGGGCACATACGCAAATCCAACAGACAGCCAATCACAAAGTGGCCAATCGCTACAAATCTGCAACGATTGGCCACTTAAGATATGTTATCTAGCTAAACATGTTATCTAGCTCAATATGCTATCGATATTCTTCTTATTGCTTAAATCATCTTCATCAAGAAAATCCATCTGCTTTATTCCGCTTAATCTTGCAATAAGCGAGACCGGGAATGTAACAATATTTTGATTAAGCACACTGATATTACTATTTACAATTCTTTTTGCTGCAGCCAATTGCTCGTTTTCGTCGTTTACTTCTTCTTGCAAATTCAAAAATTGTTCAGAAGACTTTAATTCCGGGTAAGCTTCTGCCAAAGCATAAATCTTCCCTATTGCATGATTCTGATTTTTCATTGCCTCGCTAGAATCAGCAGAGTTTAATCCCCCTCTTAAACTCACTAAATCAACTAATGTTGTTTTTTCGTACTTTGCAAACGATTGCGCAACTTTAAGCATTTGGCAAATCGTGTCGTATCTTTTAGCGAGCGCAATGTCAACATTTTTTTGCGACTCTTCTATAATCACTCTATATTTTCTTAGTCTATTTAACGTGCCAATAAACCAGCCAATAGCCACTACAAGCACTGCTGCAATGACTATTAAAATAATCTCATAATCCATAATGTCTCCTTTATTTTTAGCTCTTTCTAGTCCTAATTGTCTATAATTTTACAATTCGCTAGTATTTTCCACTTTTGCAATTCACTAGTATTGCAATTTTTTAGCTTTTAATTTTGCAATTTCTCTCTAATTACGTTGATTACTTCATAATACTCAGCCAAAACATCTCTAAATTTTTCATATTCTCTTATTAAAGATAGATTTTCTATTCCAGATTTTCCTGGAGCGACAAATAAATACCGACCAGAGTCAAAAGCTGCAATAATATGCTCGCTATCTATATATATGCAAACTCTCATTCGTTTTTGCAAATTATTCAATACTTCTATAAAACTTGGATCCAACACAAGCTTTGTATAAAAATTGTCCGTAGAAAAGATTGAATACGAGTTGTTAAATTCAATAGATTCGGTTTGAACTTCGCTCTCCTCTTTTGTTTTTTTACCATAGTATCCATTTAGTTTTTGCCCCATAAAGTTCTTTCCAGTAACGGGGACGATTCTAATGTGACCATTTATATTGGTTTTTGAATTCATCAATAAGACTTGCCCAATAAAATCAGTTTTTTTGACAGTTTTTCCACTTTCACTTCTAGAAAAGTGCATTGCTTGCATGTTTGAAAATTCGGTTTTAGATTCATCGCCAAAAATTATGTGTGTATTTGAATAATACCTACTCGATATTGGCAGAAGATTATTAAAAATACTGTTGTCAATTCCTTCAGAATCTTTTAATACTGTTCCCGGTAGAATCGCATTCAAAATCGGCGTTAAAACATTATCCGCATATAGCGCATTTACATCAACCTTATTACTTACAAAAAACTTACCACCAAAGCAAATAACAAAAGCAATTACTATGAGTAAAGGATATTTATAACTAGAGTAATCAAACGAAGGAAGATAATTGCCAACAGCGCCAATAATCAGAACTACTGGTATTAATGGAATCAAACGCATTGGGTCAAAAGCGTTGTTTTTGACGCCTTCTTTTAACTCATTTAATTTCCCTTGCATTTGGGGAGATTTTTCTAATCTATTAAGTTTTTCTAAAACTTCGGGATCTGTAAACACGCTACTATGCTTTACATTCATCGTCATCTCCCTCTTATAATCGCCAATGTTTTTGTAACAACATTTTTATAACAATATTTTTATAAAAGGCATAAAAGGCTCTTATATTTTTTTATCATAAATAACCATTATTTGGAATAGTTGAATTTGCGATAGTGAAATTTGAAATAGTGAAATAATAACCACTTTGATTTTGAACAACTTTAATTTTGCTAGCAAAGTATCTTAAATGTGATTATTTTCAATAAAGATCTAATACAAAACAAATAGCAAAAAACAAAATAACACAAAATAAACAATATAACAATTTATAACACATTAATTTTCAACTACTTTAATAACATTTAGCAAAGCGTATAATGAACTTGAATTTATTCCTTAACTTATAGGAAATTCCAAAATGGTAAATAAACTAAAAAATATTTGGAGCGTTAAATTAACTACTGCTTCACTCGTACTAATACCAGCTGCAATCGGCATAAATTATGTTGCAAAACTATTTGCAAGCATGCTAAAACTACCACTTTGGCTTGGCACACTAGGCACTTGCATTTCAGCTTGCTTAGCAGGACCAGTTGTAGGCGGAATTGCAGGATTTTTAACTAATATTGTTTATGGCTTAACGATTGATCCAATTTCTACAGTCTATAGCATTACAGCTGCAGCAATTGGCGTAAGCGTTGGAATCGCTGCACGACTAAAGTACATGAACAAAGGCCTACACATTTTTATAACAAGTCTTATTGTTGCAGCAATCGCAATAATCATCTCTACACCTCTAAACATGATTTATTGGGGCGGAACCACTGGAAACGTTTGGGGTGACGCTGTTTTTGCAGCAATGGGATCCAAAGGCTTCTTTGCATCATTCGTAGATGAGCTTGTTGTAGACATACCAGACAAGATTGTTGTTTTGTTCCTTGCAGCTGGAATTTATAAAGTTCTTCCTAAGAGCTTAATAGCAATCTATCAATCCGATGACGAAGATCTTGATAAATAAACGTTTATTGCAAGCAAATAAATCGCATAAACGCTAAGATTTACAAGTTTTTATAAGCACAATAAGACGAGATACTATGAAAAGCATCAGCCTATTTGAAGATAAGCATTCGTTTCTAAACGGATTATCTGCAAAAACCAAGCTTGCATACGTAATATGCGCTACAAGCACGCCGAGTTTGCTTGGAGGCTATACTTCTTTCGCTATCTTTATTATTTTGAGCCTAATATTACTTGCAACATCAAGGGTCCTAGCAAAAATAAAAATCGTAATACAAGTTACTGGTTTTATTATTGTAACTATTTTTATAGTTCAGACTTTCTTTAGATCGGGAAACTACACGATTTTATTCAAACTAGGACCTTTGATTGCTCGCAAAGAAGGTTTTGAAGTAGCAATGAAGATTGTGCTTAATATATTAAATATTTCGTTTGCATTTTGTGTTTTAACGCTTACAACTAAACCTTCCAATATGATGCAAGAGATGATACAAGCTGGTTTACCACCTAAAATGGGCTATGTTTTTGTCTCGCTATTTCAAATCATTCCTCAAATAACACAGCAAACTTCGACTATTGTTGACGCTCAAAGAAGCAGAGGATTGAAAACAAAAGGTTCCCTAATAACTCGTTTCAAAGCTTTTTTGCCTTTAATATCCCCGATTATAATGTCTTCATTTATGAGTTCTAAAGAAAGAACTATAGCTTTAGAAGTTCGCGGATTTTCGTGCAATAATCAAAAAACATTCATAAAACCGTTTAAGCCTAGTAAATACAATACGCTATTTTTATGCGCTTGTTTAATCGTAATAATCGCATCTATTATTTATGCGTTACTTAATCATTTAGGATATGTAGCATGGCAGCTATTCATATAGAGCACTTAAAATATCGCTATCCTTATAGTAAAACTCTTGCGCTAGATGACATTTCTTGCGATATTCATAAAGGCGAATTTATTGGAATAATAGGTGCTAATGGAGCTGGAAAATCAACATTATCGCAAGCGATTTTAGGTCTTGTTCCCAATCTTTACCACGGAGCGTACGGCGGAAAAGTCGAAGTAGACGGTCTTAACGCAAAAACTACTCCAATAGACAGTCTTTGCAAAAAAGTTGGGCTGGTTTTTCAAAATCCTTTTAATCAAATTACAGGCTCGAAGCTTACTGTGTACGAGGAGATTGCTTTTGGTCTGGAAAATATTGGCATTGAGCAAAACGAGATGCAAAATCGCGTAGAGAAAATCATGGAGATGCTTAACATTTCTAATCTTAAAGATTGTTCTCCATACGATTTATCTGGCGGTCAAATGCAGCGCATGTCTATTGCCGCTATTTTAGTTATGCAACCAGAAATAATAATTTTAGACGAGCCTACTTCGCAGCTTGATCCTAAAGGTTCGGAAGAGGTTTTTAAGTCTGTAGAATCCTTAAAAAATCAGGGTCAAACTATTATTATGGTTGAGCATAAAATGGAAAAAATCGCGCAATATAGCGACCGCGTAATGCTTTTAAGCGAAGGAAAACTCGTTGATTTTGATACTCCGCAAAAAATCTTTTCTCGCGAAGACTTGGAAGAATATGGCGTAAATCCTCCTATTTATACTCAAATTTGCAAAAAACTTTCGCTAAAAAGCGATAATGGTTTGTACCCAATAACTCTTGAGCAAACGTCACAAATTTTGCGCTCGCACGAAGGGAATCTCTTATAATGACTCCTACTATTGAAATACAAAACGTGTCTTTTTCTCATACTCCAACATCACAAATATTCGATGATCTCAATTTATCTTTTGCTCCTGGAGCATGTGCTATTGTTGGTCAAAATGGCACTGGAAAAACAACTTTGCTTAAAATCCTTAGAGGTCTTCTTACGCCGAAATTCGGAAGCGTTTTATTAAATGGAAAAGATATTGCAAAATGTAGTGTTCCATCTCTTGCTAAAGATATTGGATTCGTATTCCAAAATCCAGATGACCAAATTTTTGAATCAACTGTTATACGCGAAGTAATGTTTGGACTTTTGAAAATTGGAATTGATAAAGATAAAGCATTGATTCAAGCAAAAGAAAGTCTAAGACTTGTAGGACTTTTAGATAAAAGCGAAGTAAATCCTTACGATTTAAGCCTTTGTGAAAGAAAAATGGTTTCTATTGCGTCGATTCTAGCAATGGATACGCAAGTTGTTATTTTAGACGAGCCTACAATCGCTCAGGACGATTGCGGCAAAAATCGTATTGAGTCAATTATTAAACGCCTTGTTTTGCAAGGAAAAACTGTTATAGCTGTTCTTCACGATATGAATTTTGTGGCTAGAGTATTTAATCGAGTTGTTGTGCTTTCCAATGGCAAGGTTCTTTTTGACGGCAGTGCGCGAGACGCATTTATGCAAGATAAAATACTTTCTAGCGCACAACTCGATAAGCCAGATGTTGTAAAGCTGTGTGAAAAAATGGGTTATAAAGATACGTTCCTATCTGTTGAAGAGTTTGTGAACTCATATCGGTTGAAGAATTTGTAAAAGACTATTACGCACAATAAAACTACCGACTGTAAAATAAAGTAGCAAAGAAAACAAATGCACAAATCGCGCAATTTCTTAAAATTAGTATTAGTTAATACACATTAATATCAGCAAACGCAAATCAAGTTTGACAAACACAAATCCATTCGCTATAGTCTTCACTTATCACCATTTCGACTAGTAAAGGAGTGCACATGTATCATACAAATATGATGACAAATTGTTGTTGTAACGTATGTTGTTGCGCATTTCTTAATCGAAATGATGTTTGCAAGCACTAAGTATGCATAACATCTATCCTGTGTTAAAAGCATTTGCGTTAAAACACAGCAAATCACGATTCAAGAAACAGCGCGCTGTTTCTTTTTTTTATGCCAAAAATCGAATATAAAACGTTAAAAAATAACAATTTAATACATGTTAAATATTAAAACGAATAATGGCATCTTTAGAAACAGCAAATAAAACAATAGTCGCTTTATTAATAAAAATTATTTTTAAAAATTAAAAAACAAATTAAACAAAAACAAACAAGTAAAACAACAAACAAGTAAGGGGAAATATTATGTCTAATATCTACAAGTCCGTGCAAGAACTCGTAGGCCACACTCCACTTATGGAGCTTACACACATTGAAAAAGAGTACAATCTAGCAGCAAAAATCCTCGTAAAACTCGAATACTTTAACCCAGCAGGCTCTGTAAAAGACCGTATTGCAAAGCAGATGATTGAAGAAGCAGAAGCCGCAGGCACGATTAAACCAGGCTCAGTAATTGTTGAGCCAACCTCTGGAAATACTGGCATTGGTCTTTCAATGATTGCGCAGACAAAAGGATACAAAAGCATTATTGTAATGCCAGAAAGCATGTCTATTGAACGCCGAAAACTCATGAAAGCATACGGCGCAGAACTCGTTCTCACACCTGCTAAAGATGGAATGAAAGGCGCAATCGCCAAAGCGAAGGAAATCGTTGAAAACACGCCAAACGCGTGGACTCCTGGGCAGTTTACCAATCAAGCAAATGTGCACGCACACTACAACACAACAGGTCCAGAAATTTGGCAAGACACTGACGGAAACGTGGATATTCTTATTGCAGGCGTTGGAACAGGCGGCACAATCACTGGTACTGGCACATACTTAAAAGAGCAAAATCCGCATCTTGAAGTAATCGCAGTAGAACCAGCCGACTCCCCTGTGCTAGCAGGCGGCAAGCCAGGAGCGCACAAGATTCAAGGAATCGGCGCAGGATTCGTGCCAGATGTACTCAACAAAAACATTTATAATCGCATTGTTCACGTAACAAATGAAGACGCAATCGAAAACGGCAAGCTTATAAGCAAAAAAGAAGGCGTGCTCGTAGGTATTTCTTCTGGAGCTGCAATCTGGGCAGCAATCCAAGAAGCAAAAAGAGAAGAAAACAGGGGCAAAACCATCGTTGCAATACTGCCAGATTCAGGAGATCGATACTTGTCTACAGCATTATTTGAAGACTAACTACATTTAGGAGACTACTTTAAATACGCAAGTTTTGATTAAATAATAAAAGAATAATAAATAACATTATTAGATAATGATCAAAACTATAGAATAAAGAAAATAGAAAATAAAGAAAATAGCAAAATAACGGGAGAAATGTATGAATGATCGCCTTGATCTTATAAATCAACTGAACTCAATTCACGATTCAGACATAAGACAAGCTACATTCATACCTAATTACCGAAATATTATTGCGTTCATACATGCGACTCAGGTGTTACTTTTGCCTGAGTTGCATGTGCGCAATGAAAGCAACGAGGCTGCGCAACTCAATGATAGTTTGAATACTAATGATAGTTTGAATACTAATGATAGTTTGAATACTAATGATAGTTTGAATACTAATGATAGTTTGAATACCGTTGCTTCGAACGCGTTAAGCACTATAGAACGCATTATATTCCGTGAACTTCAATGCTATACAAGCAACACAATTAAAATTCGAGAAATTTGCGATCAATTTATAAATACTCTTCCTGCAATTAAAAAGCTACTTTTAACAGATATTCAAGCCATATACGAAGGCGATCCTGCTTGCACAAGTAAAGTAGAAGTCACGCTCGCATACCCTGGTTTTTATGCAATGCTTATTCACCGCACAGCACACGCACTCTACGAACTTAACGTACCGCTAATTCCTAGACTTATGAGCGAATACGCGCACAGAAAAACTGGAATCGACATTCATCCAGGAGCAAAAATTGGCGCATATTTCTGCATAGATCATGGAACTGGCATTGTAATCGGCGAAACAACTGTAATCGGCGAGCATGTTAAACTTTACCAAGGTGTAACGCTGGGTGCAAAAAGTTTTGCGCTAGATAATTGTGGAAATCCTGTAAAAGGCGGAAAGCGGCATCCGAATATTGGAGATAATGTTGTAATCTACGCAAACGCAACAATTTTAGGCGGAGAAACCACAATCGGCAGCGGAAGTATAATCGCAGCAAACGCGTGGATTAACCGCAGCATTCCTGCAAACACAACCTACCACTTCCCTAAAGCCTAATACGCTATCATGCTCTGTCTTTTATAAAACCGCAGCACTCAATTTCTGCTAACTCAATAAAACCAGCAGACTTATAAAAAGCAATAGTTTTTTCGGTGCAATCCGTAGTCAATTGAATTTGACGAACATTCGGGTAACAATCCACAATCGCATTTAACAAAGCAGAGCCTATCCCCTTGCGTTGATACTCTGGCAAAACGAGAATATCTTGAATAAGAACAACCGTGTATCCATCGCCAACAGCTCTAGCAATGCCAACCAGCTCATCATTTTTATATGCAGCTAAAACCTTGAGTGAATTATTAAAGCCATTTTCCAAGGCGGGTAAATCATCTGTATATGAAGACCAGCCAACGGAATCATATAGTCTTAAAATATCTTTGCTATTATATTTTTTATACTCTTTTATTTGCACGTCTGTTAAATTCATTTACAATAACACCTCGCAAAATATAGCAAAAGTACGCGATTCTAAAACGTAAAAATGTAAAAACATAAAAACGTAAGAACGCGTACTTGTAAGAATACTTAGCAACCGCTACAACAGCTGCAACCTATGCAACAGATGCAACGGCTGCAACAGCTACTTGTTAAGTTGCACAGTCTCGTGATCCATGCCCATCTTAAACTTAAGACCTGCACGCTGCCACATGCGATATTCACCAACTGCAGTAAAGAGAACATCTGTGGAAGAGTTAAGAGCGGTTTCACACGAATCCTGAATCACGCCAATAATAAGGCCAATTGCAACTACTTGCATAGCAATATCGTTTGAAATACCAAACGACGAACACGCAAGAGGTATAAGCAAAAGCGAGCCACCAGCTACACCAGATGCGCCTGCAGCGCTAACGGCAGAGAGAGCAGACAGAATCACAGCCGTTGGAATATCAACATAAATCCCAAGAGTGTGAGCAGCACACAAAGCCATAATCGAAATCGTTATAGCAGCACCACTCATATTAATGGTTGATCCAAGCGGTATGGAAACCGAGTAATTGTCTTTGTTAAAGCCAAGCTTTTCGCACAAATTCATATTTACAGGAATATTTGCCGCAGAAGAACGCATAAAGAACGCTGTAACTCCCGAATCGCGCAATGTTCTTAATACAAGAGGATACGGATTCTTGCCAGTAAGAACGAAAACCAAAATAGGATTTACAATCAAAGCAACAACAGCCATAGTGCATACTAACAATGCAATAACGGAACCGTATTCACTAAAAATACGAAGACCATTGCTTGAAACTGTTGTATAAACAAGACCCATAATGCCAAAAGGCGCTGCATTAATAATCCAGTGAACGATTTTTCCAATAGCAGACGAAACGTTGTCAAAGAATGCTTTAGTGGAAGGCTCAGCCAAGCGAAGCGCTACGCCAAAGGCGATTGCCCAGAATAAAATACCAATAAAGTTGCCCTTAGCAAGAGCATCTACAGGATTTACAACAATATTTAACACAAGAGAATTAAGAACTTCACCAATTCCTTGAGGAGATGGAGAAGATGCTGCTTCAACATGCGCAAAAGTGAAGTCAACAGGGAAAATCATAGCTGCGCATACAGCTATAAGGCTTGCAATAAACGTAGAAAGTGCATACAACACGATTACTAGCTTCATGTTTCCAACACTTTTTGCTTTTGCAAGCGCGCCAATCACAAGGCAGAATACCAAAATCGGAGCAACAGATTTAAGCGCGCTTACAAACAGCTTTCCCATAAGATCTAGAACGTAAACGTGAGCTGGCACAAAAAGACCAAGTGCAGCGCCAAGAAAAAGACCGATTACAATACGCAAAATAAGGTCAATGCTATTCCACTTTTGAACAATCTTGTGCATGAGAGTCTCCTGTAATTTAGTTTGTGCAGAATATTTTATACTCTTTTATTTGTATTCATACTCGCAAGATTTTTTTTATTTTTACATATTATACACACGTATGCATATATATGCAAATCGTTAAGTTTCAGCGCTTTAACAATGACTTTTGCTTAAAAATAGATCTTTTTAATCATCTAATCCGCATAGCTAGTATTTGGTAATTGAGGCAAAACGGCAAGCAATCCTGCACTAAAAATCAGCGCTAGTATAGGCAACAGATGCCATTGGAAAGTAGATGAGAACGCAAATCCAATCCAAGATCCGCTAGTAGCACCAATCGCAAAAGCGAGTCGCGCCCAACCAGAAAACTTAGCGAGCATATTGCCTTTAAACAGAATCTGCCGAGAAACAATAATCGGCTCTACTAGTAACATTCCGCCAATCGCCTCAAGGAAGAATGCTATGCACATAATTGGCAAAAAGCTACTAAACATAAAGCAATAAGCAACCACACTTGTCGCAATACCCAAAATCGCAACTTTTCTTAAACCGAGCTTTTGAGACGAATGCGCATACAAAACGGACGCAAGCACGCTTCCTACGCCACTGAAAATATACAATACTGTTAAAGATTTAGAGCCATATTGCTTACCAAGACCAAGAAGAATATAAGAAACAGAACATGCAGGAATAAAAGCAACCAAAAGAGAGCCAGCAAGAAGCATGATTTTACTCTTGAGTGATGGATTCGCAGATTTCTTAGCTGCAGATTCATTAGCTGCAGATTTGGAATATGCGTTATTTTCCAGCTCCGCTTGATTTTCCTTATCTTCCTTATCTTCCTTATCTTCTTGAGACTCGTTAGACGCTTGCGAAATATCTTGCTTCATAATAAATCGCGTCGCACAAGCCGCAAAAGAAGTCACGGACGAGAAAATCAAAACCGCAGGAATAGACCAGCTTGCAATCCAAGATCCAAGCGGCGAGCCAAGCAGCGTTCCAGTAATACTCGCCAAAATACTCACAATGCCGCTGTAGTTTACAATCATGCTGTCGTCGCCGCCTGCAGCATCAACTTCGAAAACTTCGCTAGCAATATCAATCACTTGACCTGTAATCAGCAATGCGCAAGAAAGAGCAACAAGCGACCACTTCCAAGCTGGAGAAGAGCACGGTATAAGAAGCGGCAGCAAACTGAGCACGCCTTCCACGCCTTCAGTCATAGCAAGAGCGCGAAAACCACCAAGCTTATCAACAATCCAACCAGAACATGGCGAAAGAAAATCGGCAACCGTCATAAAAGTCTTACGAAAACCAATCACCCAAGCTGGCAAGCCTACAATAATAATCGAAGGCAAAACCGAGCCTTCATACGCTTGATTTCCGAGCATAGAAAAACAGAAGCCAACCAAAGCCCATCGCAATGCTGGACTAATAGATCTCATGCGAATAAAGATATTATTCTTACTAAAAATTGACTTCATAACAACCAACTCTCCCTTAAAGCTCTTGCAAAATCGAAAATCGTTAAACAAAATTTGATACAGATTACCACACGTCTTACACTATGTAGTGCGATTGTACCTGATTTACGGCGTGTCGCCATACAAACACACTACACAAACACACAAAACCGTAGTGCGATTGTACTGAATTTCAGCGTTTTTTAATACAAACACACTACAAGGCAGGTCGTCGTTCGCGCGGTCTAAGCGCACGAACGTCTTCGCCACGCAGAAGCAGTGCTTCTGCCTTGAGTGGCTCAGCGAATCGAAGTGCACTCGCGCGCTACGCTATTCCTCGCGGCTATTAGTAGCCGCTCGGCTGATTTGGCATGTAAAGTCCACTGGACTTTACATTTGAGCCAAATCACGCTTTGAAGGAGCATGAAATACGTTTTGCAATTTCAAGCTCAGTCAAAGCGCCCATGCAAATCGATTCGCGACACGCCGCCAGTTTTACTATACGAAAATCATATGGTAACGTTTTCGCAAACTTAAAACCAGCTACCTAGCTAATAGTCATATCTTTTCAACGATGAAAGGAATACTCAAATGTCTACAATCAAACGCGTAGCATACGCAATACTACACAACTACGGAAAAATGAGCCACGAAAGACTAGAACTACTCACATACTACTGTCAAGCACAATACTTATCTACAACAAACCTACAACTATTCCCCAACTCATTCCAAGCATGGAAAACAGGGCCAGTATGCCTAGAACTATTTAACATATGCTACCTAACACAAGACGAAGTAAGCGAAAACAACATTATATTTAGCCCAATTGAACTATACAAGACATTTAACTGCTCTCAACTACGCATAATCTACGCCGTCTGCGACGCGTTAAAAGATTACACTACACAAGACTTAGCCACTAGAGCGCGCAGTGAACTACCATGGATTGACGCTAGAAGAGGCATTAACACTAACGACGCATGCGATACTGAACTATCACACAAGATCATCCACGACTATTACACGAAAAACCCTGTAATTGCCGACGGGCGCGCGAACACAAGAAGTAGAAGCGTTGAAAACGCTATACGCAGACTAAGAGACGCGCATCTTAAAAAATGTAAGCAAGCAGAAAAAGAAAGACTAGAAGCACAAGCACAAGCGCACGCGGTTAACAATCATTGTAAAGAACTTGTAGACGCTGAAAACATGGTAATGCGTAAAATCAGAATGCTAAACGAGTTCAAAGACATGTCGGATAATAATATTAAAACTCGAGCACGCATGATAGCTAGAAGCCTAGGAAAACAATTATGCGAATACGAGAAAAACGAGATTAAACGCCAAAACTTTCAACACAACCTAGAAACAGTAAAACAACAAAACACGACCCAAACTAGCAACACGACTAAAAACAGTGGAAACACTACGACTGGCACGAACACTACTACTGGTGGAAAAACTACGAGAAGCGTAAGCACTACGACTGGCTCTAGCAGCACTAATGCAGCCAGCAAAAACACTGCAACTAACGCAAACGTAGATAAGACTAGTAAAAAAGCTAAAACTAGCACGAACACTACGACTGGCAAAAAAGCTGCAGCCAGCAAAAAATCCAAGACTGGTGGAAAAACTACAACTAGCACAAACACTACGACTGGTGGAAAATCCAAGACTGGCGAAAAAGCCAAAACTAGCAGAAAAGATGAAGCCAACGGAAAGAGTGAAGCCAACGGAAAAGCCGCAAAAAGCAAAGATAGCTGACGCATTTTGCGCGACTCTACAGCAATTCATGATGTGGTAAACAACAAAACAATAACAAAAAACGCCACTGTTTGAGCAGTGGCGTTTTTGCGTTTGTGAAGCTAAAGGGGGCAATTGAACTTGACGGCTTCCCCTTCAGCAAAAAGGTCTTCCATTCCCCCGTTCAGCACCTCCATAGGAACCTCGCGCTTGTCCTCCGAGTAGCAAAACGTCACCACGAGTCTGTCCTCATGTAAATAGATTTTGTCGACAAAGTATTCCAGAACGGAATCCCTCATTTCTGGATTGTCGAAGTCTGCATGAAGGAACCTGTCGAAGTACGCTTGATGTTTACGGACAGCTGCCTTGAGTAGAACTCGGCCATGCCCTCCATCATCGTCTCCATGAGCACCGACTCCGGCGAATCATCTGACGTAGGCTATGCGATGAGGCAGATCGACATAGGGCATCGCGAATCCGCCGTTTCGCATCCGCAAGCTCGAAACGGTCACGCACCAGCCTGTACGTCTTCCACAGGATGACGGCGGCCGGCCTTATCGTGCCCAACTCGGAGAGCATGAGCTGGTACTGCGGGCGGTCGATCGTCGTGCCCTACATGGCGGCGTCCTCGTACTCCTTCACAATACTGTACCCGTGAGCCTTGGCGAACGCCTGTGCCTGCTCCCGCTGCTAGTCTATCGACGCCTCGTTCTGGCTATAAGAAGAGAAGCGATAGTAGGCTATGGCGAGGTTGTTATCGCTCTGCTTGAACTTGTTGACTCTCGACACCTATCACTTCGCATCCTCATCTGCGCTCTGCCTGTCGATGAACGCTAGATACTGCTCATATTTCTTCAGCATCATGTTCTTGGCATACTGTTCCATATAGGCGTAGTCAGGATCACCGTTATCGTCAATAGGAAGCATGAGTTCAAGCCTTTTCATACGTCCAAGCGTTGCACCATTCCCGCCCCAGTTGAACTTAGCTTTCATTTGGCTCTTAAATAATGGAATTAAAAACTGTGCAATCCAAGCATTTAATTGATGACCCGTGATGACCTGAATGTTTTGACCTGTTACAAATAGGTGCGGCTGCCAAAAAGCTGTTTGTGTATCAAGCCCCACAGTAATACATCCAGCGTTATCTGAACCATAAGAAAGATTCTTGTCACTCACAAAGCGAGCGATGCCATTATCGGCGTCTGTTCTCGTTACATATGGAATATCTTTGTCACCACCGTCAATTATTCTGATTCCATCAATACTGCTGTTTGTGGTAGCAATCTTGAACAGTCCACTATCACCGAATGCGCGAAACTTATTCCATTCCTTCTCTTTCAGTGCAGAGATAACCTTGTATTCCAGCTGGGAGAGCTGCCCAGCAATGTAGTTCTTATACCGCATGAGCATACCCCCCCTCATCGTGGAGGCGTACTGCGCCATATAGTCGTAGTCAGGCTCGCCGTAATCTGTCACGGGGAGCATGACCCTGTCACCGCGAAGATGTTGTTGGTTACGTTTGTAACCATGACTGTACTTCGCCTTAATCATGTCTTGCGTAGCAACAAAGAATAAACCCGTATCAAGATTCAACCAGTTGGCATAACCATATATAACATCGCTTGTCGAGATAAACGTCTCCTTTTTATATATTGCGAATCCAGCAGCTCCATCTCCGTTCTTTATAAATCCAATACAGTTGCCTGATTGAATAAGTTTATGTGCTGCTCCATCATCAACAACAACGCAGAGAACGCCATTATGACGGTTAGTTGCTCCAATATAGTTCACGCCCTCATCGCCTTGATTAAGATGATTCAGTCCTTTACTTTTGCCTGAAATAAATTTGTCAAATATTTCTACAATAGGCTGGGCCTTCCATTCCTTCTCATTCAGCGCTTGCACTATCATTACCTCCCTTCGTGTTCTCGAACAGGTACTCGCGGTTCTGCATGACCATCGAAAACTCGAACGTCAGGTAGTCGCCGATAGTCTTCTCGAAGTCGACATCGGTCGGTATCTCGTCATTGAAGTAGTAGAAGCTGTGTAGCCACTCGTCATCCGGCTGCACCGTGGACTCGACGCAGAACTTCGACGGAGCTTCGACACGGCCGAACCACACGTCCAGAAGATAATGGCGCTTGTCCTTGGCAGAGTCACCCTCGACGAGTCCTACGTGCGCCCTGACCTCGTAGCCGTCATCACGAAAGTCGATGAACTTGCAGACCTTATCCTTCGGATGCGGCTCATATGCTGTAAACACTGCAATGACCGGGTTAGTACCCACACCGTAGAATGTATCCGTATTGCACGTGATGACGCCCTCGAGCGTATGATGTTTCATGATGCTTTCCTTGAAAGCCTGCTCCGCCTTTGATTTTCCTGTCATGGATGACTGAGGAACGATGACAGCAGCACGCGCACCCACAGTCAACGAATCCAACATGTGTTCAATGAACGAAAGCTCGTACTGACTCGGGTCTTTCTTCGTGCCCTGCGAGTACGGAGGATTCATCAGACCGACCGTTGCCCCCTTCATCTGAACCTGTGCTGGGTTTTTAACCAGAAAGTCGCTGCACTCGAGGTTACTGTTGCCGTCACGGCGCAAAATCATGTTGGCAGCGGCAACCGCGAACATATTGCTCTGAATCTCGAAGCCGTGGAGCTGCTTCTTCTTGATGCTCTTACGCTGCTGGTCGCTGTCCGCCATGGAAAGCATCTTATGCATCGCGGAAATCAGGAACCCAGCCGTCCCACACGTTGGGTCTAAGACCACATCGTTCGGCTGAATATCCACCAATTCACACATAAGGTCGGTGATATGACGAGGCGTAAGGATGATGCCCAGCGTCTGCCCGTCACCACCCGAATAGCTCATAAACTCACCATAGAAGCGCCCGATAAAGTCCTCGGAGGTCTTCTGATACTTGATATTCTTGAACACGTGCTCGTACAAGAACTCCGTATAGAACTTGAGCGGCGTCTTGGCCAGCGTCTCGTTGACCTCGTTCAATCTGAAGCTGGTCTGCAAGATGGCGAACTCAGCAAGTAGCTTGTCCTTCTTCGCGTCAGGGCCCACGTTGGAACGGGTCAGACGTGTCTTGATAGCGTTCATCAGCTTATCACCGTCGCGATTGCCCGCAATCTGGTCGCCCGTCAGGGAATCGACGCTGAATCCGCCGTACTCGATTTCATCCAGTGCCAACAGGATGCCTGCGACAACCAATGGCTTATCTTGGTCTTTCAGCGTGCCGTACGTTCTCAGATACTCGTGAAGCTCAGCAGCGTCCTTGAGAATCTGTTCCGTTGTCTTTTCAACATCAGTAGCCTCTTCCAGAACGTACCTCGTGTAATACTCGTTGATGTTTCCCGACGAGAACCAGACAAACGATTCAATGTTCGGTAATTGCTTATAGCCCTCGCGGTCATCGACCCACAGCGGCGTAATCTTGTGATGCTTCTCATCACCGGACACGCCGACAGCAAACACCTTCTTGAAAGGGCTGTTCTGGGCAATATGTTTCCCGTAAAAGTAAGCTCCGTTAACCGCATAGTCGGTCACGGACTTGACTTCCGTATCAATCACGCCTTTGTCAGTTAGATTGACGTGCTTGTCAAGAGCTGCCTTATCCTCGATGACCAGCACAAAATCGCCGATGACGGCGACGTACTCTGGATAACCTGCTTTGCCAGTTCCTCGCTTCGACGCCGTCTTTAAGGCGTCATTAATCTCCTTAGTATTACTACCCTGAGCATCAAACTTGATGCCGCACTCATCGAGCTGTTTTGCGACCCAAAGGTCTGTCTTTACCTCTTTCTTTGCCATTATATCTCAGCCTCCTTTGCATTCTCCTGAATCCACTCATGCAGCATTGCTGAAATCGAGGTATTCCTCTTAGCTGCAATAATCTTCAGTTTCGTTTTATCTTCGTAAGTCACAGAAAGCGTCAATTTTGTACGCTCCGTACCCTTCTTTTGTTCTTCTTTTTTCATCTGTGCACTCCCATATACGTAATTACGTATATTATATATCATTTTCTCGTATAAATCAACATCTTTCGTGTCCACGAGCTTCACTAAGAAGCTAAAATAAGCTGCTCCCGAGTTATAGGCCAAAAAGTGTGTAAATCTAAGATGATGAATATTCTGTGGCATAAATTAGCCTCAGCACTGTTACTAACTAAGTAAACAAACTGAGAAAGTAACGGTCATATGTTACTGGTGCAGTACATAAACTGCGTTAATAACAAACAAGCGGCGTTATACGTTATTCACGCAGTACGTAGACTGCGCCAGTAACAGCGTTTGACGATGTATTGTTGAATATTCAGACAATTCTTGCTTCAAACACTCCTAGCTTGAGGAATAACCCACATTCGATATGCTGTGAGCTCTACTGCCGTAAGAGTTATGAGCTGATTTTTTACACACTTTTTGTCCAAGTGGCGAATGTGCAGAAAATAGATTCGATTACCGCAAAGCGCTTGTATCGAAGGCCTAAGACATGATTTCTTACACACTTTTTGGCCTATAACACTTCTTTATCGTCTCTTACATATATATTTCCTCCTCATCTTTCTCGATAAACAAAAAACGGGCGACAAACCGATAGGATTTCTCCTAAAGGTTCACCGCCCGTTTTTCATTCGTGCGTTATAAACGTTGGTCGCTTTTAAGTGCTTCCACAAACTAAAAAAACAGGGCCACTCAAGTGCGATGACCACTCATGAACTATTTAATTCTGAGTCAATTATACCAAAGATAAACTCTCCAATCAAGTCTTTTTAAGCCTCTGAGCTACTCAAACACAGGCTTGGAAACACCCATTTCTGATAACCCCCAACGCAGGCAAGACATACAAGAAAACCGAGCACAGAGAAAAAGGCAGAAAATATTTTTTTGAGGGCAGTGTGTGGAAAAACTGGGTTTAATTTTTTCCACACACACCACGCCTTTCCCCTGTGCTCGGCTCTTCTTCTTCGTGTGGCGAGCGGCGCGAGAGCGCCAGCGAGTCACAAGCTCTGTCTTTTTACTGCTTTCTCTTGAAATCAAAAGAGCTGAAGGGGGTTTCTAGCAAATATGCCGTTAAAGCGCTCTAAAACGCGTTTTAAGTGATGTTTCGCCCTTAGACGCAAAGTTATCAATTCTGCCGCAAAACGTTTGTATGAGCCTCCTGAACGCCATACAAAAAACGAGGGCTGCGTTAGCAACCCTCGAATTGATAGACAAGCGCGAACTCATTCTTGAAAAAGAATAGAGTTCAACGCTTCCTCTTTTGGTGGAGTCGCGGGGAATTGAACCCCGGTCCGGAAACCGTACCCTCGGTCTTCTACGTGCGTAGTCTGCTGGCCATTCGGCAGTTTTTCTGCCCCCATGTTATCGCAGACAATTCATGGCGAGCATATCTACAGTAAAAGTCCCTGAATCACCCTGCAGCCCAGCAATTCAAGCAAGTCTTCTAATGACGTTCAGCACCACCCCGAAGACGTGAGTGGGTAAACGGAGCAGCTGCTCACTGGTTAATCCTGGCGCGAAGCTCAGGCAGCGAGAGCGAACTCAGTGCGATTAGATTTAGCACTTATTCTTTTGCGAAAGGACGTTTACGAGTGGACTTTCGCATTCTCGGCACGCTTCCCCGCGGCGAACAGATCACCGTCGAAACCGATCGACCCCTTTTGATTTATCAAACTATCAACAAAAATATTGCTTGATTAAACTTTAATCAAAACTTTAATCAAGTAATACTGGTATAAAGCCAGACTATTTATTATAAATAAAGGTTTTAACAGAGTCAACCTGTTTTAGACTATTGATTTATTCCAGGCTAATCCAAAGGCTAATCCAAAGACTCACCTAAAGACTAGCCAATAAATCACTTACCTTTAGTTTCATCTGTTTTAGCATCACCACTATTGCCTTTAGCAAGCTTCTTCGATTTTTCAACAAATCTTCTATTAACAACAAACGCACAAATTGACACAGAAAACACGCAAATAAATATTGTAACGTTTCTAACTTTAGCATTTCCAAGGCTTTTTACAGCATTAGCATGAAGAGCAACAGCAGATTCCGCATCAATAGTGGTCTCTACTTTGCCGCCACTAACGCTCACAGTTTTAGTGCAATCTTTAGACTCATAAACATTGCAATATTCGCCATCTGGCAAATCGGTTTTATAACTCACTTTTTGAGGCTTTTCCGTGTTGTTAATCGCAAGAAAACCCTTGTTTCCTCGGCTAAACGCAACGTTATTATCGTCATCATCTTGCCAATTAGTAACCTTAGTGCCTCTAACAGCGTTGTAGAACCCAATCATTCCGCGAATCGAAGTTAGCCTTTGCGTGCATTGCCACTTAGAATCCTTTGCACAACTCACATCAGGAATCGAAGTTTGCGTAGCTCCAGGCGCTCCCTCATCTCTTTTTGTAAACTCATAACCCGAAAACACGTTTGGAGTTCCATACGGATACGCAAGCATAAACGCGTTTGCAAGCTCATACTTTTTGCCATCTTTATACGTCAAAACTCTGTTTGCATTGTCTCGCTCAGTATCCCAATTTGTAACAAAAATCGCAGCTTTTTTGCTTGGAATCAGCTTATCTGTAATATGTTTAAGATTCTCAATAGACCCATAAAAATAGTTTCTAAGCCTATAAGAGTACTCAAATTCGTTCACTTCACCAGTTTGCAGATACTGGTCTGGCTGAATTCTAGGGTCTTGCTCTGGGAACCCTATTGTTTCTTGCATCCACCAAATCTTATCTGGCGTTGTTCCAGCAGCCTCTGCAGCCGCATCTTTTATGCCCTTTACATCTTGCGGAGACATGTGTTTTGCTGCATCAACTCTAAACCCAGCCACTCCAAGCTTTAGCATATACGCAAAGTACTCTCCCAAAGTTTTTTGCACATGAGGATTAGAAGTGTCTAAATCCAACAGTCCAACAAGTCGATGCGTCCAAACGATTTCTGCTTTTCTATACGTGTTTATATCTTCTGTTGACTTGTGAAAATCATCTTTTGTATATCCAGCATCTTGGAACGACTGATTTGCAGCATCATACTTGCTTCCACCAACACCAAGTGTGTCTTTGTTTGCAAAACCAGTTGTGTGGTTTATTACTGCATCTGCAATAATTCCAACACCCGAAGCTTTGCACGTTGTAATCATCTTTTTAAACTCGTCTTCTGTGCCGAGTTTTGAATTTAGCTTATAGCTTACAGGTTGATAACTTGTCCACCATTGATCGCCCTTAATATGATCTTGCGGAGGTGAAACTTGCACGTATTTTACGCCCTCTGGGCCGTACGTTTTTTTGCATTCCTTGGCTATGCTTTTCCAATTTTGCTGGAATGCTGTTACGATTACGCCTTTTTCTGTAATTTTTTGAGATGATTTTACGCCAGCACTTGCAATCGCTGGGCTGCTTGCGATTAGTGCACACGCAAAAACGGTAGCAACACAAGATGTTATAGCCGCAACTCTTGCCAACACAAACTTTAACTTTACAAACGCCTTTTTATTAAAGCCTGTAAATGCTTTTATGCCGTGGATCATCGTTGTTCCTTTCTGCAAGAATTGCGGCTTTGCTTTGTTCTTACTTCACTCCTTATATATAGGACTATATTAGGACTATATTAAGCTCATCTATTCCCATTCTTCTTTTTATACTGTTCACTATATTCAAAAGTATTCAAAATAAAGGCTTTTCGTTTATTATATATTGGGAAATTCGTTCCATTTTATCTTGTTTTTGGATTATTTTACCCATACCAGTTCCAGTTCCAACACTATCAGATTGAATCCAATTTACCAAACTCCTATAGTATCCGATTTTCAACAGATTTTAATTACAGATATTATAAATTTTTGTTGTGAAGAATGATATTATTCAATATACCATTTTTCTGATATCTTTGCATTATCACTATCTGTCGTAGGGTTGGCTTGAGCAAATTTAGTTAGTGTTGGCAAATTAATTGCACTACCAAAAACCAACGCATTTCCTGTTTGAAGATATGTAAGCCTTTCTATCATATTTTGATTTATATATGGAACCATTCTGGATATATATTGCAAATCATCAGGATTTTGTACACGATGAACAATGAAATTACTACACTGTGATACTACTGTTTTAGATAATTCACTTGGTCTTTGAGATGATATTCCCAAAAGCATCCCAAACTTACGACCTTCTTTTGCAATTCTCTCAAAAATATTATATCCAACAGCTCCATAATTTGCTTCGTTTTTTATAAATCTATGTGCCTCTTCAATTATAAAATTAATCGGTGTTTCAGCTTTTATTTCTATTCTCTTTAAATAATCTAGTAGAAGTTTAGCCAAAACTTTTGTTACAACCTCTGCAGAAGCATCATCTAATGCACTAATATCAAGATCTACTATTTGGTTTTCTCCCAGCAACATATTTACATAATCATCAATAGTATCATACGTTGTTCTTGAAAGAATGCGTCCTTGTATTCCTTCTTGAATAGTATGCAATCTAGTCGTTAATGTCGCTGTGTATTCTTGTATTCTTTGCGAACTAATACTCCCTTCATAAAGGGTAGCAAACTCCACAGCTTGGCAGAAATCATCTAAGCTATACGGAACCATTGAACGTGAGATATTTTCCACTATTAATTCTTGATTTAGATACCCATTCAAAAATGAAATAACAACTTCTTCATCTGACATTGATCCATAGCTTATATTCATAGATTGTCTTAATGTTTTAGAATTTGATAAAGGTGAATCCATATTGATCTCACTTGTACCAAAATTTGTAACTATAGCTTTTAGTTTATCCGACTTAGAAGGTGAAGAATCTGAACTCTGAATAATACCCAGCAAAGTGGATGCAAGTATATGATTTCTCAATTCATTGTTACTTGAATCAGAACTATGAAAGACTCTTGCAATATCTATTGCTCTTTTTAATACAGGTATTTGTGTTTTCTCAGAAGCATGTAATAGTGTTGCCCAATCATCTGCAGATAATGCCCAAACAGGTATTTCAAACCTTATTTCACTATCTCCATCTGCAACCATAAGAGAGTGTTTAATTTGTGGATTAATTTCATTTAACTTTGAAAAAGCCTGATTATACTCACCATTAGAATCAATTATTACAAATTTTGCACCCTTAGCAGAATAATTATCTTTAACAAAAACATTTTGTAGAATTCTAGCAACAGTATTCGACTTTCCCGCTCCCGTATTTCCAAATACAGCAAAATGGAATCCGAAGAACTTGTCAATATTTATCTTAACATCATAATCTGGGAATATTACTGATTTGCCTATTTTAAGCAAAACTGCTCGTGTTTTGTCAAGATCTTCCGAGATCTTAATTTCTTCTTTTCCAACTTCAAGCATAGTGATTAATTCTTTTTGTGAAACCATGTATACAGTGGAGAAAATCAATGGCATTTTTGATACTCCAAAATGAAATTTATCATCTACAATTTCTCCAATCAAATTTAAGTAAATCTGTCTTTTACTATTTGGTTTTACCAGTTCTTTTGAATTAATTAGCTGAGTCTTCTCATCTACTCCAATTATTTCAGCTATAACAGTTCTTCCAATTTCATAAATTGATACATATGATCCAACTTCTCCAACGAAAAGAATTCCATCAATTGTATTTATATAGTTCCCTAAATCAGAATTCACATCAGCTATTACTCCATGAACGCCTACTGAAGTAATCTTCCCTATTTCACGACTACTCATTCTTAACACCCTCAAAAGCTTTTATTAATTCAGCAACAACAGGTAGCTCTATTTGCTCTTTGACATCTGATTTAATATCTGGCATAGCCTTTTCCACAAAATTTTTGAAATAATGAATCTTATCTTGTGAATTAATAACTATAATGCGTGAATCATCCATTTCAGTTAATCTAGAAATCGCTTCGCTCTGTCCAAAGATAACAAGTTTAAACGTAGGAATGGCTAAAGAGTTCAAAATCAACCTATTAATATGATCGTCTGCAAAACTATACCCCAAGGTTATAAGAACACTATTCTTTTTAAGTAGGGCAGTTTCCATAGCCCTAAACAAGTCAGAATATGGAGTCATTAAAGTAGTTCTGTCCTTTAATGGAGTTGGATAAATCATAACCGTATCATCTTCACCTATATGCTCATAATCCATCTCATTTATATTATTTTCATTTTTAACCCAAGAAATCGAACCATGTATTTTATATAAATTATAGAAATTAGGTACTCTTTCCCATATATTCTTGGATAAATTCATATCCTCCACATACGCATACTTATAACTCGCTGGATTAAATGACCTTTTGTAAGTACCAACAAATCCATTGTTATATGGGAAGGATAAAGAATCCAAAGCTTGTTCATTATATAAATCATAATTAGTTGTAAAAATATTTATTGGATTCTTTCTTCCTTGTGTAACGGTTTTTATATAAAAGTTACGATAAAAACTCAAAACTTCCTTTCCGTGCAATCCACTAATAATCTTACTTCTAATATATTTCTGCACTGTGCAAATCTTTCCTTCTATATCATCATCAATCTCTTTTACTCTTTCAGCAACAGAAATCGCCCCCATTGTTTCCAGCATTTTTTCTAAATTTCCATCAAAAATTGATTCTACATCACTTCCAGCAATTTCAAATTCTTCATTTTCTTCAAAAAAACCTTTATATAAATTAGCCATTCCTGGTATTCCTAATTCCTTATCGTTTTCGATGTGACTAGAGCAACCTGCCCCTAACAAAAAGTTCAAATTATCCAGTTGTAAAAATTGTGCCAATTCATTTTTTATAAAATCAATATCTACTTTTGTTTCGCTTTTTCCTCTGAAATATGAAATATTATTTTCCTCTTCCACAATAATTCCTCCTTCATTTTTATTTATTATGAATAGATTCTAAAACACTTCTTCAAGCAATGTCCAGCTATCATCATTCACACCATCCACATACTCTGTGTTATTCAAATATAACTCATAATTTTTATCCCTAACAAAGTGATGTGTACTCCTTATTACAGCTAATAGTTGTACAAAAAATTTAATAGATAATAAAATCACGCTACCCACTACCTCACTACCTAAATTGGTAGCAAAGTAGCGGTAACGGACTTTTTCAAAATTCCTAAAATGGTATTTCCATATCTTCTCTTCAACAAAATCTATATTTACTTTTCTCTTATAAAATTTCTTACTAACTCTAACAATGACATCAATTCTAACCTTTTTGCTCTTAACAGACGGTTCTAAAATCCATTCATCCACGACTTCATTTTCCATCAACTCTGAAAACACTTTTTCATTCGTTTCAAGATATCTGCTTGTAAATTCTGCGGAGCATAATAAATTATGCGTATCTAACTTTGTTGCTTTCCATTCCATAAAATCCAAGAAATTCTTGTACATCTTTTGCATTCATAAAAATACCTTTCATAATGTCCATGTCCACTTTTTATAGTTTGTAAGGTTCTACATCTTCAAAAAGGCGAGCATTAATTTATATGTCTTACAATTTCCGTTCTATATCGAACGGTATGTATGCATTAATAACAGTTCATATTTGTTCGTCAAATTTTTTCTATATATATTTTTTCTAATATATTCAGATACTTGCATACATTTATAACAGAACAGTTTTGTTGAGGTTTTGTTCATTTTGTGATAAAATAGCTATGGTTATTGTAAAATAAGGAAGAATTAGTTTGATTTCTGGAAAAAATTAAAAAAGTTAAGACTTATGAGAAACTTAACTCAAAAAGAACTTGCCATTAAGTCTGGTTTGACAGATGCGGCTATAAGAAATTACGAGCTTGGAAATAGATCCCCCAAGTAAAGAACAGTTACAAAAAATATCTGAAGTACTTGATTGCGATATATCAGCATTGATCGATCATGAACCTAATTCTATTTTTGAAATAATGCATATAATTTTTGATTATGCAAAAGACATGAAGTTTAGACCCTTAGCAGACGATGGAGAAATGACAGGGCTCTTATCAAATGATGTAGACTTCAATAATTTTCTAATAGAATGGAATGAAATGAGGAAGAAACATTACAACGATGAAATAACGGACGAAGAATTTGAAGATTGGAAACTGTCGTTTCCTAAGAAATCTAAACAATTGAGGAAGTAAACATGGGATTATTTAAAATCGAAATAAACATAAGTGAAAATCTATTCGAAAATGAAGAAAATAAAGAAATAATCTATTACAGCAGAAATGGAAAAGATTTTACAGATAATATTTCCTTTAATATGAATAAAATTATTATCACTGGTACAAGATCTAAACAAATTAAAATTGATAATTTATTAGAAAGTGTAAACAGTACCTATTATTATAATATTATTAAAGCTTTACTTTACACATATTTTGAAAAAGATAAATTTCAAGTCGAATCTATAAAAATATACATAGATAAGGTTGAACAAAAAGGTTACAAAAAAACAGAAATAATACAAGAATTTAATTATGAACGCCTTATTTATATAAATTCCGAAAAACTCTTTCGTGATAAAAAAACATCCGATACTGCAATGAATGCTCTAATGAACTTAACTTTATCTTTCAGCAAAAAAGACCTTCAATTTGACTTTTCATGGAAATGTTTTAACACATTAATCAGAGAAGTATTCGAAGAGTCTAATGACTTTGAGATGTTAAAAAAACTAAGATTAGATTTAGAAGAGAATTACATTGATTATCCAAACATATCTTCTTTTATTCCTAATATGGATGCCCCTTATATGAGCGCTTGCCGTTTAACTGCAATGATATGCAATAATTTCCCAAAAGGAAACATCAAAAAGCAAAACAAACTGGAAGAGTTCTTTAAGGAATTTACTGATTATAGAGTTGCCGAGGTTTTAAAAGAAAAAATGAAATGCAAAACAAAAGATTTAAATACTATTGGTAAATATACGGATGTTGAATCTTTCTATAGTCAACACATTGCCCAAAAAACCGAAAATGAAATTGATATAATAAGATTGGTTATTCTAAAATACGCTTATTATTTAAGGTGTAAATATTTCCATGGCGAAAAAATCCCTTCAACTTTTCTACTAGTAAACCATAATCAAGAAGAATTAAATAGAATTAGCATTCCTGTAAGAATTCTTTGCAAAGATTTAATTGAAAATAAACTATAAGAAATAGCTCCCGTCATTATGACGAGAGCTATTTTTTAAACCACTTGGAACTATTATTCAATTTATTCTTTTTTACAAATGTTCACATTTTAATCACAGTTACAGTTTTTAATCTTCTGTAACCATTGATTTTACAAGGTTTTTTGTTTTTTTTGCTACTATTCCCACTCGATTGTTGCTGGTGGTTTAGATGTAACGTCTAACACAACGCGATTAATCTGACGGCATTCGTTTGTGATTCGAGTAGAAATCTTTGCCAACACATCGTAAGGAACTCGCGACCAATCAGCGGTCATAGCATCCTCAGAGCTTACTGGTCGAAGCACAATCGGAGAACCATATGTGCGCTCGTCTCCCTGAACTCCAACAGAGTGAACATCTGCCAAAAGCACTACTGGGCATTGCCAAATATCGCGATCTAATCCGGCTGCAGAAAGCTCTTCGCGTGCAATCGCGTCTGCCTCTCTAAGCACAGCTAAACGCTCGCGAGTAATCTCGCCAACAATGCGAATTCCCAAACCAGGACCTGGGAACGGCTGACGCCACACAATAGCATCTGGAAGCCCAAGCTCCGTACCAATTGCGCGAACCTCATCCTTAAACAGCGTGCGCAAAGGCTCAATAAGCTTAAACTTTAAGTCCTTTGGTAAGCCGCCAACATTGTGATGCGACTTAATATTTGCAGCACCGTCTCCGCCGCCAGACTCAACAACATCTGGGTAAAGCGTGCCTTGTACAAGGAACTTAACTTCTGCTCCAGTTTTACCAGCTTCTTCAATAACTTGACGCTGAGCTTTTTCAAATGTGCGAATAAACTTTTCGCCAATAATCTTGCGCTTGCGCTCTGGCTCACTCACACCTTTAAGCGCATCTAAAAAGTCATCTTCTGCATCTACTGCAATAAGCTTGATTCCAGTAGCCTCAACGAAATCATGCTTAACTTGTTCGACTTCGCCTTTACGAAGAAGACCATGATCCACAAAAACGCAAGTAAGCTGATCTCCGATTGCTTTATGCACAAGAGCTGCAGCAACAGCGGAATCGACTCCTCCAGAAAGTCCGCAAATAACTTGTGCATCTCCAACTTCGGCGCGAATCTTTGCAACCTGGTCTTCTATAATGCTCGAAGGATTCCAATCATTCTCCAACCCTGCACATTCATGCAAGAATGTAGAAATAAGCTTTTGACCTAAAGGCGTATGCTTGACTTCTGGATGCCATTGCACTCCGTAAAGCTTGCGACTTTTGTCTTGCATAGCTGCAACTGGAGCGCCTTGAGTGTGAGCAAGCACCTCAAATCCTTCTGGCGCACTCTTAACTGCCACTCCGTGGCTCATCCAAGTGTTTTGCTCTAATGGAGAATTTGCAAGCAATCCTTCTGCTTCATCAATAGTTGCATGCGTTTTTCCATACTCACCCAATGCAGCTTTGTCTACAACGCCGCCAAGCTCGTGAGCCATAACTTGGAATCCGTAGCAAATTCCAAGCACTGGAACGCCTGCTTCAAAAATCTTTGTGTCAATTTTTGGCGCTCCTGGCTCATAAACAGAGGCAGGTCCGCCAGAAAGAATTATGGCTTTTGGATCTTTTGCAAGCATCTCCTCTACTGGCATAGAGTGTGGAACAAGCTCCGAATAAACGTTTGCTTCCCTTACTCTTCTAGCGATTAGCTGGGCATATTGGGCACCGAAGTCAACTACAAGTACCGGACCGTTTGCCATGATTCTCCTTATATATAAGAAACACATTTATAGGTGATTCAATTTATACTAATGGCGCTTTGAGACGTTGGCGTTGTGCGAAACGCCGCAACTTAACAAATTATAAAAATTACAAAAATAAACAACATTGACATTACAACAAAGTGAACATCAAACATAACATAATTGATACTTTTAAGGTGATTTTTGTTAACACTTTAACACATTTTTTCAACAAATTCGCACGTAGTAACTAATCAAACGCACAAAAGTCAAAAGCTGTTACTATACTGAAAAAGATGGAAAAAGAGGCTAATACGTTTGTTTTTTGACCTCTATAACCAAATGGTAATGATTAAAATCGCACTGAAAAGTGCTTGAGTACAGGAGTACACATGACGAGTCCTGTTATTGGCACCCCTTGGAAGAAGCTTAACGCTCCAGTTTCCGAGGCGGCCATCGAAGGCGTAGACAAGTATTGGCGCGTTGCTAATTACCTCGCTATCGGTCAGATTTATCTTCGCAGCAATCCTCTAATGAAGGAGCCATTTACTCGCGAAGATGTTAAGCATCGTCTAGTCGGCCACTGGGGTACAACTCCAGGCCTTAACTTCCTTATTGGACACATCAACCGCTTTATTGCTGATCACCAGCAGAATACCGTGATTATCATGGGTCCAGGCCACGGCGGCCCAGCTGGTACTGCTCAGTCTTATCTTGACGGTACCTACACTGAGTACTATCCAAAGATCACCAAGGACGAAGCTGGTTTGCAGAAGTTCTTCCGCCAGTTCTCTTACCCAGGCGGTATTCCTTCTCACTTCGCTCCTGAGACCCCAGGTTCCATCCACGAAGGTGGCGAGCTTGGTTACGCTCTCTCCCACGCTTACGGCGCTGTTATGAACAACCCAAGCTTGTTCGTTCCAGCAATCGTTGGCGATGGCGAAGCTGAAACTGGTCCTTTGGCTACTGGTTGGCAGTCCAACAAGCTCGTAAACCCACGTACCGATGGTATTGTGCTTCCAATCTTGCATTTGAACGGCTACAAGATTGCTAACCCAACCATTCTTTCCCGTATTTCCGACGAAGAGCTTCACGAGTTCTTCCACGGCATGGGTTACGAACCATATGAGTTCGTTGCTGGCTTCGACGATGAGGATCATCTTTCCATTCACCGTCGCTTTGCCGATATGTTTGAAACTATCTTCGATGAGATTTGCGATATTAAGGCCAAGGCTCAGACTAACGATGTAACTCGCCCTTACTACCCAATGATTATCTTCCGCACTCCAAAGGGTTGGACTTGCCCGAAGTTCATCGACGGCAAGAAGACCGAAGGTTCTTGGCGTGCACACCAGGTTCCACTGGCTTCCGCTCGCGATACCGAAGCTCACTTCGAGGTTTTGAAGAACTGGATGAAGTCCTACAAGCCTGAAGAGCTCTTCGATGAAAAGGGTGCTGTTAAGGAAGACGTTCTTTCCTTCATGCCAAAGGGCGAACTCCGTATTGGCGAAAATCCAAATGCCAATGGTGGTCGTATTCGCGAAGATCTTAAGCTTCCAAAGCTTGAGGATTACGAAGTCAAGGAAGTTAAGGAATTCGGTCACGGCTGGGGTCAGCTCGAAGCTACCCGTCGTCTTGGTGTTTACACTCGTGACATCATAAAGAACAACCCAGATTCCTTCCGTATCTTCGGCCCAGATGAGACCGCTTCCAACCGTTTGCAGGCTGCTTACGAGGTAACCAACAAGCAGTGGGACGCAGGCTACCTTTCTGGCTTAGTCGACGAGCACATGGCTGTTACCGGCCAGGTTACCGAGCAGCTTTCCGAGCACCAGATGGAAGGCTTCCTCGAGGGTTACTTGCTCACTGGTCGTCACGGCATTTGGAGCTCTTACGAGTCCTTCGTACACGTTATTGACTCCATGTTGAACCAGCACGCAAAGTGGCTTGAGGCTACAGTTCGCGAGATCCCATGGCGTAAGCCAATCTCCTCTGTGAACTTGCTTGTGTCCTCTCACGTATGGCGTCAGGATCACAACGGCTTCTCGCACCAGGATCCAGGCGTAACCTCCGTGCTCTTGAACAAGACCTTCAACAACGATCACGTAATCGGCATCTACTTCCCAGTGGATTCCAACATGTTGCTTGCTGTTGCTGAAAAGGCTTACAAGTCCACCAACATGATTAACGCCATCTTCGCTGGTAAGCAGCCAGCTGCTACTTGGTTGACTCTCGACGAAGCTCGTGAAGAGCTCGAGAAGGGTGCTGCTGAGTGGAAGTGGGCTTCCAACGCTAAGAACAATGACGAAGTTCAGGTTGTTCTTGCTGGTGTTGGCGATGTTCCACAGCAGGAATTGATGGCCGCTGCCGACAAATTGAACAAGCTTGGCGTTAAGTTCAAGGTTGTTAACGTTGTTGACTTGCTCAAGTTGCAGTCCGCTAAGGAAAACAACGAAGCTTTGACTGACGAAGAGTTCACTGATCTCTTCACTGCAGACAAGCCAGTCCTCTTCGCTTACCACTCCTATGCACATGACGTTCGCGGCTTGATTTACGATCGTCCAAACCACGACAACTTCAACGTTCATGGCTACAAGGAGCAGGGCTCCACCACCACGCCATACGATATGGTTCGCGTGAACGACATGGATCGTTACGAGCTTACTGCTGAAGCATTGCGCATGGTTGATGCCGCTAAGTATGCCGACGAAATCAAGAAGCTCGAGGACTTCCGCCTCGAAGCCTTCCAGTATGCAGTCGACAAGGGTCTTGATCACCCAGACTACACCGATTGGGTATGGCCAGGCGTTAAGACCGACAAGCCAGGCGCTGTCACCGCTACCGCTGCAACCGCTGGCGATAACGAGTAGTTTTAAGCTATCAACGCTAAAATTGCTTAGCTGATTTTTAGGGAGTCAATCGAAAGGTTGGCTCCCTAAAAAATTAGTCGCACAAAAAATTAATAATAAAACACATAAAAATCAAAATTTCCGCTTGTTGTTTTGCAAATAGTCTTAAAATAGCTAAGGATTCTTCGTTCGACATGCAATTTTCAACGTTGAAACACGAAGAATAGCAAAAACGAAAATGCAACGCAAAATAAAATGCAACGCAAAATAGAATAAACACAGACGCATCAAAGGAGAAAAGTCGTGTCGTTAGTTAACGTAACTATTATTAGCGCAGATTGCGCGCAAAGTCGCAATGTTGTAGCACTAGGAGTTACAAAAGCTCTCTCTAATCATTATTCAACAACTGTTTTTAGACCATCCGCAAAGCATGATGACGTGTTTACAAGCGAATTGATAGCCGCAAGCAACACAAAACCAACGCTGGAACAAGTAATCGCAGCATGCCCATGCGCAGTTCGTAAAAACAAAGACACACTAAGAGGAGACATTGTAGCTCATTACAACGAGCTGATTAGCGCAACAAACGCTCAAGGATGCGTTATTGTATCAAGCGATTCTACTTCTGTATTTGATCCAGACTTGTTTAGATTCGATGCAAGTGTGGCAGCAGACTTAGCTTCTCCTGTGTTCCTAAGCATTTGCGCAGAAGGCAGAGATAGCAAGCAAATCTTGCAAACAATCGAAGCACAATCCGCAAGCATTAGCAAAGAATACACAAAAGTATTCGGCGTGTTTGTAACTGATTGCAAAGAAGACTTAGCAAAAGAACTAAAAGAAGACTATGCTCAAAGCAATAATGGCGCTCCACTTTGGACTTTGCCTTCTATAAGCGATGCAGAGTCGAATAAATTCAGCGATTACGTTGCAGATGAAGAAATCATTAGCGCTTTGCAACAGCCATTTGCCGCTCCTACTACCCCATACGCCTTCCAATACAGCTTGCTTGGAAAAGCTAAAGCAAATAAGAAAACAATAGTGCTTCCAGAAGGCGAAGAAGATCGCATTCTAAAAGCAGCTGATTACTTGCTAGAGCGAGACATTGTAAACCTCATTATTATTGGAGAAAGCGAATCTATTCTTGCAAGAGCACAAGAGCTTGGATTAAAGTCTCTTAACAAAGCAAGCTTCCAATCTATGAGCGACGAAGAGATTCTTGGCAAAATGATTAGCAAGCTTTGCGAATTGCGCGCAAAGAAAGGCATGACAGAAGATCAAGCTAGAGAGCAGCTTAAAGACGCAAGCTACTTTGGCACAATGCTAGTGGTACTTGGATTAGCAGACGGACTTGTTTCTGGCTCTGTTAACTCAACGGCTAATACCGTTCGCCCTGCTCTTCAAGTTATTAAAACTAAGCCTGGATCTAAGCTTGTTTCTGGCGCATTCATTATGTGCTTTAAGGATCATGTAGCTGTGTTTGCAGATTGCGCAATCAACCTTAATCCAGACGCGCAACAGCTTGCAGATATTGCTCTTCAATCCGCACAAACTGCTAAAGCTTTTGGCTTAGATCCTAAGGTTGGCATGCTATCTTACTCCACTCTTGGATCTGGAAAAGGCCCAGACGTTGATCTTGTAGAAGAAGCAACAAAGATTGTAAAAGAAAGCGACCCAGACTTAAAAGTTGTTGGATCTATTCAGTTTGACGCTGCATGGTCCGAAACTGTTGCTGCATCCAAAGCTAAAGGCAATGATGTAGCAGGCCACGTAAATGTGTTTGTGTTCCCAGACTTATGCGCTGGAAACATTGGATACAAGGCCGTTCAGCGCTCCAGCGGCGCTTTAGCTGTTGGACCAATCCTGCAAGGCTTAAACAAGCCTGTTAACGACTTGTCTAGAGGCGCATTGGTTCAAGATATTATCAACACTGTTGCTCTTACAGCATTGGAAGCGCAATTCTAATAATCGCAAGCAATAATTTAATAATTGCAAGTTCTTACAATGATTTGCAAATGTAATAATAAGTAAATACAAAAGCACTCATTGTAGGAACTTGCATGTACACTTAAACATGGCAATTTACTAGCCTTATCAACACTTTATGGAGGATGCCCTCATGGCAAAAACCGTTCTTGTTATCAATTCTGGTTCTAGTTCTATTAAGTACCAGCTCGTCGATTTGGAAAGCGGCGAAGGTATTGCGTCTGGTATCGTAGAAAAAATTGGCGAACCAGTTGACGGACACTACAAGCACGTATTCAATGGCGAAAAGCATGAGTTTGACGAGCCAGTTCACGATCACGAGCAGGGCTTAAAGCGCGTACTTGGATTCTTCGAAGAATATGGTCCAAATCTTTCCGAGTCTGGAATCGTAGCTGTTGGACACCGCGTTGTTCAGGGTGGCTTAACATTCCCTAAGCCTGCATTAGTAAACAAAAAGACTATTAATAAGGTGAAGGATTTGGCTGTTTTGGCTCCACTTCACAACGGCCCTGAGGCTGTTGGCGCTGAAGTTATGACTGAACTTTTGCCAGATGTTCCACAAATTATGGTGTTTGACTCTTCGTTCTTCCACGATTTGCCACAGGTTGCTGCGACTTACGCATTGAACAAAGATATTGCAAACCAGTACCACATTCGTCGCTATGGCGCTCACGGCACTTCCCACGAATACATTGGCTCTGTAGTTCCAAGCGTTGTTGGAAAGCCTGCAGAAGGCTTAAAGCAGATTGTTTTGCACATTGGTAACGGTGCTTCTGCTTCTGCTCAGATTTCTGGCAAGCCAATTGAAACTTCTATGGGCTTAACGCCACTCGAAGGTTTAATGATGGGCGGCCGCACTGGAGATATTGACCCAGCTGTAGTGTTCCACCTTATTCGCAACGCTCACATGAACGTAGACGAGCTTGATACGCTCTTTAACAAGCGTTCTGGCATGATGGGCATGACTGGCCACGGCGATTTGCGCGATATTCATAAGCTCATCGCAGAAGGCGACGAAGACGCTAAGCTTGCTCTTGGCGTGTACGTTCACCGCATTGTTGGCTACATTGGCAACTACACAGCTCAAATGGGCGGCGTGGACGTAATCACATTCACTGCTGGCGTTGGTGAAAACGACGAGATTGTTCGCGCTCTTGTGTGCGAAAAGCTTGCTCCATTCGGCGTTAAACTCGATAAAGAGAAGAACTTGGTTCGCTCTAAAGAGCCACGCGTTATTTCCACTCCAGATAGCTCTGTGATTATTGCTGTAATCCCAACCAACGAAGAGTTGGCAATCGCTCGAAAGTCTGCACAAATCGCAGAAGCTGGAGTCGATTCTTACGGCAACAAGTTTGAGCGCTAAATCGTAGTGTAAAACAACGTAACGTAAAAACGTAACACATAAATAATCCCGGGTTAAAAAAACTCGGGATTATTTGTTATTTAGGCTCACTATTTAAGCACACTATTCAAGCATCTTATTCCACATACCAGGAAAATCAGGAATAGTTTTGCGCGTAGTAGCAATATTTTTTACGACTATATTAGATATACGAAGACCTAACATTGATGCAAAAGTTGCCATGCGATGATCCGCATAAGTCTCCATCACTTCCCCATGCATATTTTTGCTAGGAATAATACGGATTCCATCATCTAACTCTTCTGCGCCTATTCCAACGCGATTTAGTTCCGTAACTATTGCACTCAAGCGATTCGTTTCGTGGCCTCTTAAATGTGCAATACCGTGCAACTCACTTACACCGTCTGCAAACGCAAGAATCGCAGCAATACTTGGAGCAATCTCGCCAGCAGCAGACAAATCAAGCGACTTAATTGCGTGAATTTTGCCACTTCCAGTCACGCACAATGTTGAAGAATCCGCAGCCGAATGCTCAAAAACAATTTTTGCGCCCATTTGCTCAAGAATCCCAGGCAACAATCCCCCAGGCTGAGTTGTTTTAAGCGGCCAATTAGGGATTTTAACGCATCCGCCAGCAATCAACGCTGCACCAATAAAAGGCGCTGCATTAGAAAGATCTGGCTCTACAACAACTTCATGTGGCAAAGTCAAGTCATGCTCTTTAATACGCCATACTCCGCTTTTTGGCATATCTACTACTCCGCCAGCTTTGCGCACATCTTCCATTGTCATTTGAATATGAGGCATACTAGGCAATTTGCTTCCAATATGCTCTATTTGTAATCCTCCTGGAATTCGAGATGCAATTAGCAACAGCGCAGATATAAATTGAGACGATGACGAAGAGTCGATACGAATAACGCGATTATTGCTAGGATTTTGCGCACAATTTACACTATATGATTCAAGATTTTTGGGCGGAGTAACACTAAATGGTAAGAATCCAACATTTCCGTGATATACGATTTTTGCGCCCAACTGCTCCAATCCATCTAGAACAGGCTTCATTGGACGAGCATACGCTTGCTCATCTCCATCAAATTTCACACAATTATTTGCAAACAGCGCTAAAGCCGTTACAAAACGCATAACCGTTCCAGCTAAACCACAATTAACAACCGCATTATTATCTACGTTAAAAACGCCATTTTTAGGCGGAATAACGCAAACTGTAGTGCCATCTTCGCTTAAAAAATCGCATTTAACTCCAAATACGCTTAGCGCGTTAATCATAAGTTCTGTATCTCTTGATCTCAGCAATCCCTTTAGAACAACTGGCTTACTTCCAAGAGCTGCCAAAATCAAATATCGATTAGATAACGACTTGCTTCCAGGAATATTCACTGTTGCGTTCAAAGGCGTATTACACGATGGAGCTTGCCAAACATCATCATGATTATAAGAATTCATTATTCCGCTCATATTATGAATACTATCTATGAATATGTACGCATTGCAATTTTCAAAATGATTTACACAATGCTTTACATACGAATAAACGCATTATGCCAATATCCTGTTTGTATTGAAGCATATAAAGCAATAGTAGGAACAGCAATGCAAATTGCATAAAATATCCAATCGTATGCTGTTAACTTCGATTTTCGTGCTGGAACACGTTTAATACTACTTCCAAAAGCCCTAGCTTCCATAGCTGTAGCAAGTTTCGTGCCTCTGCGAATAGATAACACAAGCAAGCCAAAAGATTGCGAAAGCATGCGCTGTAACGCTTTACCATCCGATATACCACGAGACCTGCGAGCTAAACCAAAAGCACGCCAATCATTTTGTAATAGACTAAACATTCTCAATCCAGCTAATGCTCCGTACACAAATCGTGGAGAAAAATGCAAAATCTGCACTAAGCCGTCTGCTAAATCAGTTGGATCTAATCCAATGGCTAATATAACGCCTGGAACTGCTACAGATGCAACACGAACAAAGGTACAAATTGCCAAATAAAATGATCCTTGGCTTATATGCATCCAGCCAAACTTAAATATATCATCTCCAGAACTTTGACCATATAAAAGAACCGATATAAAACTACCCGAAGCAGCAATCCAAACTGGCCAAGTATGACGTAAAACATACCAAGGAGTTACTCCAGCAATTGCAAATAACAGTATATCTAAACCAAATGCAATAGAAGCAGAAACAATATCTAATGTAACAAACATAGGCAAGCAGAGTAATAACGCTCCAATAAAACGACTTATTGGATTGAGCTTACGAATAAACCAAGAAGGCGAAACTAGTCGTTCACTTTCTAAACGTTTAGAAGACGCTGTTACATCAATATGCGAAACTTTTAATAAACTTTCAAAATCTTTAACTTGAATACTAGACGATTCTTCTGCACTACTAGTTTTATTCACTTCTACTCATTCCCTTCGCTATAGTTATGAGCGGACTCTACGATTTTTTCGTACTCAACTCTTATTACTCTGGCATCTAAAGACTTTACAAGCTCGTCATCGTGAGTAACCACAATCACCGCTGAGCCACTATCGCGTATTTGCGCAATAAGTTTTACCATTGCTGTCCAAGTTCTAAAATCTTGCCCAAAAGTAGGCTCATCCATAATAACAACACGCGGAGCGGCAGCTAAAAGCGTAGCTACAGAAAGTCTACGTTTTTCTCCTCCAGATAATGTATAAGGATTAGCAAGAGCAAAACGCTTTAAATCCATACGTTCAAGCATGCTATCGGCAATATCGTAAGATTCCTTTTCGCTTTTTCCTTGCTTTTTAGGACCTACAGCAACTTCGTCTCTTACAGACGATGTTATAAATTGATGTTCTGGCTCCTGAAACACCATGCCGACTCGCCCTAGCAATTCTTGACTTTTCCAAGTAAAAAGATTATTTTTACGTCGTTTTGGAACATACTTTTCCATCATGCACACACTGCCAGCAATTGGTTTTAATAAGCCTGCAAGCGTTAACGCTAGCGTGGTTTTACCAGCACCATTAGGCCCCATTAAAGCCGTTACTTCGCCAAAACGAAAAGCTACATTAACATGTTCTGCTAGTGGCAGAGTTCTTCCAAAAGAGCAATCATTAGTATAGAGCGCAACAGATTCTTCCGCATCTTTGATTTCGTAATTGATTTCGCTATTGATTTCGCTATTGATTTCGTCATCGCAACGTTTAGGTGCAAAAGATTCAACTGTTCTTCCTGGAACCCAAGCACCACCTTTTGCAAGCATATCGCCATATTTTTCAAAAACATCCTCAGGCTTACCGTCTGCAATAACGCATCCTACATTTGCATCATTATTATTTTCGTTTTTTCCAATAACAATAACTCTATCAATCAAATCCAGCCACACATCAATATGATGTTCAACTACAATCATTGTAGAACCTGTTTTTTTAAGAATATTCGCCACAGCATCATGAACTTGCTGAACACCTTTAGGATCTAGATTAGCTGTAGGCTCATCTAAAAGCAGTAACCCAGGATGCATTGCAAGCACTCCTGCTAAAGCAAGACGTTGTCTTTGACCTCCCGATAAAGATTGTGTTGAGCGTCTAAGACCCTGACTTCCTCGAGTAATATTGTCTAATCCAACAGCTTTTAGCGAAAGCTTTACGCGATTCCAAGTCTCTTCGCTATTAACTCCAAGATTCTCACTTCCAAAAGCTACGTCGTCGCCTACTCTTTCAAGAATGATTTGAGAATCAGGATCTTGCATAACAAGTCCAACTTTTCCGCGAGCATCTCTAGCATGAACGCCACCGATTAGAAGGCTACCTTCTTCCATGCCTTCTGTTTCATCACCTAAAACACCTGCTAAACCAGCCATAAACGTGCTTTTCCCAGCGCCAGAAGCACCTAAAAGCAACACATGCTCGCCAGGCTTAATATCAATATTTACATTTCTTAACACAAAATCTTTGCGCGTAGCGTGTCTCCAACCCCAGTCTTTAGCGACTACGCTCGCTGGAGTCCACTCGTTTTTATCAACAAATTGCATACAAACAAACTTTCATTGCATAGCAAAATCTAAAAATAGCAAAATCTAAAAATATAAAAATTGCATAACACAATTTCAAAAAATATAAAACATAAAACAAGTACGAAATATAAACATCATACGAGTAAACTACCGTGTTTTTGCATTTTGAGCATTAAACACGATAGTTTACAAGTTGCAATTAGTATTTAGATATAACTCACACTAATGCTTGAGGACGGCCCGATTCAAAACGATCAAGCACACCAGTTGCAGCTAATGCCTTTTGAACAAGCCACACAACAATACCTGCAACAATAAGGCCAGAAATAATAGAAGTAATTAGATTTGCAATAATATACTGAGTATTCCAGCCTTGACCGCCGCTAACCCAATTGTAAATAAAGCAAGCTACGCCTGCTAACGATCCAGATATTGCAGTGGAAAGCAGATTCCATGTTTTGTACATAAAGAAAATGAATGCAAGTTCAGCGCCAACGCCTTGAATAATACCGACGATTAACGATCCGCCAACACCCCACTGATTTCCTAACATAAGTTCCACAAAAGCAGCAAGCGTTTCGGCAAACAATGCAGCGCCAGGCTTACGCACGATTATTGCAGCTAAAGGTCCAGCAAAAAGCCAAAAACCATTAGATAAGCCTTCCGCACCAGGCAACAAGCTTGCAAAAAGATTAGTAGGAGCTGCGCACACAATATCCCAAGCCCAGAATAATACGCCAGATGCAACAGCGATGATAGCAGCTATGACGATATCAAGAATACGCCAGCGATTAGAATGTTCCATTGAAACATTAGTCATAATAAGTGCCTTTCTTCAATATTGAAAGATTTGGGCACGGGAAAAGAGCGACATCCGTTGCTAATATTACTTAGCACACGTTCAATCGGTCGAAGCTTTCGCTTCCTCTCAGCCAAAACGGCTCCCGAGTCAAAATATTTATAATCACAGTGTAAGAATGTAATGCAAATAATGCATCAAAAACTCACCTATACAAGAATACACATAGAGTGCTTTTTTGTATAGTAAGTGTTTAAAATACAAATACGCAATTTTATATAAATACATAGTTACGTACACAGTTTGATTAAAAATACATAGTTCGATTAAAAATACACAATTTGATTAAAAATACACAGAAAACAAGCAGATACAAAAAAGTCGGGGTGACAGGATTCGAACCTGCGACATCCTGCTCCCAAAGCAGGCGCGCTACCAAACTGCGCTACACCCCGAGGCTTTCTAGCTGATTACCAGCTCCAAGCACAATCAAATACAATAGCGCACATTGCCGACAAACGCAAATTTGCAACACGCGCGATAGAATAGAATCAGCATTGAAAAATAGGAAACGAATTTTAGAGGTTTATATGGGGCGTTTTCAACGTGCAGAGGCGGCTGGATTAATCGCTTTTCTAGCATGCGCATTATTTGGCATGATTGTAATGTCTATATACATAAACACAATGCCAGCAATATGGCAAGTTACGCAACGTTTGTTTACAATGGCGTCTGGAGTGGTTGCGTCTTGCAGCATGTGCACTTTTGTAGTCGGATATTTAAGAACACACAAAGGAATCCTTAAAAAGAATTGGTTGCAAATTGCAAAACATGCTTTTGAAATAATCGCGCTTTCTACAATTTATGGCGCAACAATGCTACTTATGTCTTTTGCTCTTCTTTCTATAATCAACAGCATTATTGGAAGAAGCGCCGTAAACACTTATCTTCCTGTTCTTTGTTGCGCATTAAGTGGAATTGTTGGATACGCAACTCTTGTACAAGCAGAACTTTTAGAAGCAAAAACCGTTGCTTCGCTTCTTCCACTATTTGTGATTTCTGGAGCTGCAACAGCTGGATTAACTTCCGACGACCCGTATTGGTACAACAATAACTTCTCTCAACTAGGCGATAGAACAACGTTCGCAGCAAGCATGTTTAACGCAACGCTGATTCTAGCTGGAATATGCATTATTATTACAAGCTACTTTGCTATAACCGAGTTTGTTGCAACACAGCACGAAATCTTGCAAAATAAGGGCGATAACGCTACAAAGCATTTTAAGACTCGAACAACCATTATGGCAGCTTTACTGATTCTTGGAGGAATAGCATTTATTGGAATCGGAACGTTCCGCTATACTCCCCACCCTGTTATACACGATTTATGCGCTAGAGGCGTTACTGGCCTTATTTGCACAATGCTTATATGCCTTCCATGGCTTGCTCCTAGGCTTTCTAAAACATTCTACGTTGCTTCGGATTTAGCCGTTATTCTTACGGCTTGGGTTGGAAACCAATGGGTTCATGGCAATAACACTTTAACAAATGTAGAAGCTTTGTCTTGTTTACTATTTTTAGGGTGGATAATAGTGTTTTCAAGACAAGTCGCAGCTATGCAAAGCGACCGTCTAAGGTCTTAAGTCAAATCTTAAATAATGTCTTAAATCAAGATATTAAATCAAGATATTAAATCAAGATATTAAAAATGTGACCTACCACCAGCTAAAATCAGCAAAGCCGTAGGCCACAATTAATTAATTTGCTTATATTATTCTTAATATTATTGATATTATTTTTTTATATTATTCTTGCTTCTCGCTCATAAGAAGAAGGAAGCTTCTTGATTGAGCAACAATATTAAAACCAGATTCGTAATGCAATTGCGGACCTTTTGGATTATGAGTATCTACAACAAGAGTCCACTTTTCGCCATAACGCTTATCTGGCAAAGTGAAAGTTATAGGCTCATAATGCGCGTTGAAAATAAGAATAAAGTCATTATCGACCATTCTGCTTCCGTACCAATCGGTTTCTGGAATATCTGAACCGTTCAAATAAATCATCACCGAAAGCGCGTGAGTATTAGTCCAAGCTTCCATATCCATTACGGAACCTGTGTGATCAAACCACTCTACTTGCGGAATCTCTGAAGCATCGTCCGAAGGCATACGACCAATAAAGAACCTACGCCTATGTAAAACAGGGTGATCCAACCTTAAATGAATAAGCTTAGAAACAAAGTCAAACATATCTTTTTGAGTGGAATCAAAGTCCCAATTAATCCAAGAAATAGCATTATCTTGGCAATATGCGTTGTTGTTTCCATTTTGAGTACGCATAATCTCGTCTCCAGCGCAAATCATAGGAATGCCCTGGCTCATTAGCAAAGTGGAGAAAAGATTTCGCATTTGACGCTGACGAAGCTCGTTAACATCGTGAATATTTGTAGGGCCTTCTACTCCGCAATTCCACGAACGATTGTCGTTAGCACCGTCGTTATTACCTTCTTTATTAGCCTCATTATGCTTTTCGTTATAGCTCACCAAATCGTTCATAGTAAAGCCATCGTGAGCAGTAATAAAGTTTACAGAAGCTACAGGCTTACGACCATTTTGCTCATATAAATCGGAGCTTCCCATAAGTCGGCTTGCAAACTCAGGCAAAGTCGAAGGCTGCGAGCGCCAAAAATCGCGTACGCAATCGCGGTAGCGACCATTCCACTCGGACCAGCTTGGAGGGAATCCACCAACTTGGTATCCGCCAACGCCAATATCCCAAGGCTCTGCAATAAGTTTTACGCTAGAGATAATAGGGTCTTGCTCAATAATGTCGAAGAATGCAGAAAGCTTATCTACTTCTTGGAATTGACGAGCAAGCGTTGCAGCCAAGTCGAATCGGAATCCATCTACATGCATTTCCGTAACCCAATATCGCAAGCTATCTGTGATTAATCGCAAGGCTTTAGGAGATCGCATAAGAAGCGAGTTTCCTGTGCCAGTAGTGTCAAAATAATGACGCTGATCGTTATCTACCAAGCGATAGTAAGCACGATTGTCAATTCCTCTAAAGCTTAATGTTGGACCCCTATCGTTTCCTTCTGCAGTGTGATTGTAAACAACGTCTAGAATAACTTCCATTCCTGCAGCATGATACGCCTTAACCATTGCCTTAAACTCGTTTACTTGCTCGCCGCGCTGACCAGAGCTTGAATACGAGTTTTGAGGAGCAAAGAAGCCAATTGTGTTATATCCCCAATAGTTGCTTAAGCCTTTATTTTGCAAGAAAGAATCGTTTACAAATTGATGAATAGGCATAAGCTCAATTGCAGTAATTCCAAGCTTTTTTAAGTAAGATATTACACTTGGATGAGCTAATCCAGCATACGTTCCGCGAATTTCGGGAGGAACATTACGATTTAGATTCGTCATTCCTCTAACATGAGCTTCGTAAATCACGCTATCGTGATATGGGATCATTGGGTGCTGGTCGTTCCCCCAATCAAAATATGGGTTTATAACAGCAGCTTTCATAGTGTGATCTGCAGAATCCAAAGTGTTCATTGCTGCTAAATCATCTGGATTTGCAAACCAATAAGAAAACAGGCTCTCGTCGCCGTCAATATTGCCCTCAATCGCCTTAGCATATGGATCCAAAAGCAGCTTGTTTGGATTACACCACAATCCATGATTTGGATCATACGGACCGTGAACTCTATAGCCGTATCTCTGGCCTGGCTGTATTCCAGATATGTAGGTATGCCAAACATAAGAATTCTGCTCAGTCATATCGATGCGCGTTTCGTTGTCTTGTTCGTCAAACAAGCACAACTCAACATGCTTTGCTACTTCGGAAAACAATGCGAAGTTTACGCCCGCGCCATCGTAGGTAGCTCCAAGCGGATACATAGAACCTGGTCTAATTTGCATAATTCAAGTATTGCATATATTTATATAGTTTTCATCAATACATAAGGCGATTCTTAAAAAAGATTAAACTTTTACATAATGCAAGCTTTTTTAGAAAATAAAAAAATACTTTATCAAACAATATAATTTTCCCTTAAATAAAGGGCAACACGCCGAAGTATAGCCTTTAACCACATTGCTCTAAAAAGCTAGAAAAAAGATTTTAAGCTTGATGAAATTGCATCATGATAAACGAGCAAAACATGATATTAGATATATCGCAAGAAGATATACAACAAGAAAATATACAACAAGAAGAGCTGCTAAGACGCGTAGCAAAAGTCGAAGAACAACTATGCGACTTTTCAATACCAAATAAAACAATAGGCAGCCTTGGCGAAGAATACACATCACTAAAACTAATGCTTAAAAATTGGATTTTGCTAGATAGAAATTGGCATAGCCGTTTTGGAGAGCTTGACGTTGTAATGATGAACACAGAAGGAATAATCGTATTTATTGAAGTAAAAACGCGTAGAAGCATACGTTTTGGTACTCCGCTAGAAGCAGTAACAGAAGAAAAACGTATAAAAACGCATAAAGCTGCATTCAATTGGCTAGAAAATCACAAAATGTTTAAGCATAGAAGAATACGATTCGACGTTGTATCAATCCTTATTTTAAAAGACAAAAACATTCAAACACACCACATTTTAGGAGCATTCTAATGATTATTGGAAACGCATTATCTGTAGGACTACTCGGGTTAAAAGCCTTTACAATACAATTGCAAGCATTCATATCTAGCGGCCTGCCTGGATTCTCAATTATTGGCCTTCCCGACACTTCTTTAAGTGAAGCAAGGGAACGAGTTAAATCAGCATATATGTCTTTGCGATGCGACTGGCCAGACACAAGACTAACAGTAAATCTTTCACCTGCATCTATGCCAAAAAGTGGAGCCTCTTACGACCTTGCAATCGCAGCAAGCATACTAAGCGCTAGAGGAATTATTCCACTTAGTGAGCTAGAAAACACTATTATTTTAGGCGAACTTAATTTAGACGGATCCGTTTTGCCAATTCAAGGAATGCTGCCAATCGCACTATACGCTAAGCAAAAAAATATTACAAAAATGATTATTCCATACGGAAATCTTGAAGAAGCAAAACTAGTAAATGGGATTGAAGCAATTGGTATTAAGCATATTTTAGATTTAGTAGACGAGCTAAACGGAAAATTAGAAGACGAAGCTAGGCCGATTGCCGAAAAGAACAGAGAACGCGCGTTAAATGCGATTAAAACGTACGACCACATTAGAGTAGAAGAAAGAGAAAAAGCTGGCGATTTGCACAATTCTAATAGTAACAGCATTAAATACTCTAGCAAAAATATGGCAGATAACGTTGAGCCTGTACATAACGATAAGCCATTAAACGAGATTGGAGATATGTCGGAAGTATTAGGTCAAGAGCACACAAAGTGGGCTTTGCAAGTGGCGGCAGCTGGAGGACACCATGTTATGATGATAGGTCCTCCTGGGTCTGGAAAAACAATGCTAGCTTCTAGAATGCCAAGCATAATGTGCCCTCTTAACGAGCGAGAGCAGCTAGAAGTGGCATCTATTAGGTCGCTTTGCGGAACACTTCCCTACTACGGAATAACGGACGTTCCGCCTTTTGAAGCGCCTCATCACACTTCTTCCGCAGCATCTCTTATAGGAGGAGGCGCAGGTTTAGCCAAACCCGGAATCATAACTCGCGCGCATTGTGGAGTTTTATTTATGGACGAAGCTCCAGAATTTTCACCACGAGTTTTGCAAACACTTAGAGAACCATTGGAATCTGGCCATATTGCTGTTTCTAGATCTAAAGGAACAACACTGTATCCTGCTAAATTCCAGCTCGTTATAGCAGCAAACCCATGCCCATGCGGATATGCGTACGGAAATGGAGAGCGATGCACTTGTAAAGAGAAGGAACGCATACGCTATTTTTCTAGACTTTCTGGCCCAATTCTAGACAGGATTGATATTCAAATGGATGTTCCGCCAGTAGAAAAAATCATAACTAAAAAAGCCATGTTAGAAAACGGCGCAAGTCAAATGTCGGAAAAAATTTTGACTAGTGCAATGATGCGTGAAAACGTAAAAAACGCAAGACTTGTTGCGCAAGATCGTTTTAAGAAACTTGGCTGGAGTTGCAACGCTCAAGCTTCTGGAACATGGCTTAGAAAATACACATCTCAAAAAGCGATTGAGCTTATAAATAAGTCTCTTGAAAAACACAAGTTGAGTTTACGCGGAGCAGATAAAGCACTTAGACTTGCTTGGACTTTAGCAGATCTTTGTGGTCACACTTGCCCAGATTTAACCGATATGGCTCAAGCAATTAGCTTAAGGACAAGAATATGATTAGCACAAATAACGCAAATATAACAAACCCGCAAACAAGCGATATTTATACAATAAATGACGATACTTTAGCGCGAGCAATCCTAACGTTTTGCACAGACGGAGCAGACGCAATAATGTACACGCTTACTATAGGAACTGTTAATGCTGCAAGCATTGTAGATGCGCTATATTCTATTTGCGAATCAATTACTAAAAACGCAAGCAAAATAAGCAATAAACAATTAGAACTTGACTTTCCAGCAAATTGCTATAAAAAAGATTCGAGCGAAAATGAACAACAAGAAGGCAATACCAATTCAAGCACAAACGATTTAGATAATGTGCTTATAAACATTGTAAAAAATCACCCACAAATCAAAGTTCTAGAAAAATGCTTTTTGGAAGGTCTTAAAATTTGGGGCGGTAAAAGTGCAAATAATAAAAACGAAGTAAATAATTTTGCTGTATTGCATAAGTCTGTTAAAAAATGGTGCCTACGAATGCAAAAACTACCTTTTTGGGATGCAAGCAAACTCAAAAAATGGTTTAGCTCAAGCGGATCACAATGGATTATATCTCCAAAAAGCAAGTATTGGCCTAAACAATTACAAGATTTAGCAACAAAATGCAAGGTTGCTCCACCACTTTGCTTATGGGGAATTGGAGACCCAAACGCTCTTATTCAATGCAAACAACCACTTGCAATCGTTGGATCTAGAGGATGCAATGACTACGGGTACGAGCTTAGCTTTACTTTCGCAAAATCGTGTGCTAAAAAGGGGCACACAATTGTTTCTGGCGGAGCTTACGGAATTGATGCTGCAGCACATTGGGGAACATTAGACGCATTGGACAGCCACGCAATAAACGCAAGCCCTGTGGGTAAAACAATAGTCGTTTTTGCTGGAGGACTAAACAATATGGGTCCAAGTAGTAATGCTCAACTTTTTAACGCAATACTTGCAAGCGGAGGCGCGTGCATAAGCGAGCTTTGCCCCGAAACTATTCCAGAAGCACGCAGATTCTTGCTAAGAAACCGCCTTATTGCAGCCCTTGCTAGCAAAGTCATAGTTTCTCAAGCTAGATTAAGGTCGGGAGCGTTAAACACAGCAAATTGGGCATTGGAATTAAACCGAGAATTGTACGCAGTTCCTGGAGACGTAACTTTGCCAAATAACGCTGGATGCAACATGCTTATTCATGACGGAAAAGCTATGATGATATGCTCACACAGAGATATAGAAGACATCTACCCTAATTCACATCATTATTTGCCACATTCACTAGGCAATAACGAAAGCATTCCAGACACTTGCAATGATTTACAAAAGCTTATATTAAAAGCGATTTACAAGTGCAAGCACAACAAAGTATGTTCAAACATAGACAACATTCATGAAGTTATTGCAAAAACGGAAACAAATGGCGATTTTTCAATATCACAAATATCAGGAGAGCTTGCGATTCTTGAGTTAGACGAATTAATCAAAAGTCAAAATGGCGTTTTTAGCATAAATCGAAAAAAGACTTAAGTCTTAAATAAAAAAGTCATAAAGTCTTAAATAAAAATGCGAAAAATATGAGAAAATAAGTGTTATGCAATCAAACTTTGAGCAAAGCGAATTAAACGCAAAAAGTCAAGAAAAAAGCGAGCAAATAAAAATAAATAACTCGTTTTACAACGTTTTAATTATTGGAGCTGGAGCTGCAGGACTTTCAGCAGCATTAGGCTTAGTAAAGTCTAAAGAGTACCAAATGCTAAAATCTCAAGGAAAACAACCTAAAATATTAGTGATTTGCAAACTTCAAGCATTAAGATCTCATACAGGCTCTGCCGAAGGCGGAATCGCAGCATCATTAGGAAACGTAGAAAAAGATTGCTGGCAATGGCACTATTACGACACTGTTCACGGAGGCGACTGGCTAAGCGATCAAGACGCAGCAAAAATCCTAGCAAAAGAAGCTAGAGAAACAGTTATTGAACTTGAGCACTTTGGAGTTGCTTTTTCTAGAACAAAAGACGGTCACATTAATCAAAGATTCTTTGGAGGCCACACTGCCGACTTTGGAAAACAGCCAGTTAGGCGAGCTGCGTACGCTGCAGATAGAATCGGCCACCAAATTCTATACAGTTTGTGGCAAAAATGTTTAGAAGAAAATATTAACATTAGCGAAGAAATTTACGTTACAGACATTGCAATAAATAGCGAAACAAACAGCGTAGAAGGAATTATAGCGCTAAACGAAAAAACTGGAAACGTAGAAAAAATAAGCGCAAACAATGTTCTTATTGCAACTGGAGGCGCTGGAAGACTATTTGCAACAACTTCCAACTCTTGGGATTTAACTGGAGACGGAATGGCTTTAGCGCTAAACGCTGGATTGCAATTAGAAGACATAGAGTTTATACAATTCCACCCAACTGGATTAGCGCACACTGGAATATTGCTTTCGGAAGCTGCGCGAGGAGAAGGCGGAGTGCTTAGGAATTGCAAAAACGAAGCATTTATGAAGAACTACGACAATACGCACGCGGATTTAGCTCCAAGAGACGTTGTAAGCAGGGCGATTATAGCAGAAGTCGATGCAGCGCGAGGAGTGGAAGACACAACTAGCAACGTTGATAAAAAAGATTGCGTTTGGCTAGACATGACTCATATAGAAAAACAGCACATGTTAGATGCTCTTCCGCAAGTTGTTGAGACGATTGAAAAATATGCGCATTTAGATCCTTCAAAAGATCTTGTGCCTATTAAGCCTACTGCACACTACACAATGGGTGGAATACCAATCACTCTTAACAGCCAAGTCTATAAATTAGATAGAGGGAAAAAACAAAGCATAAAGGGATTATACGCTGCTGGAGAATGTGCGTGCTCGGGAGTTCATGGCGCTAATCGCCTTGGCGGAAACTCACTTCTTGACGCTTGCTTATTTGGAAAAATCGCAGGAAAATCTATTGCAAAAGACTTGCAAAATCAAGAAGAAACTCAAAATCAAGAAGAAACTCTAGAACAAAATAATCAAAATAATCAATATAATTTACAAAATAAAACCCCAAAAATAGACGAGTTAGCTAAAAAGCGAATCCAAAAAATACGCGCTCTTATGCAAAGCGAGAATGATTCAAAAAATGAGCAAAATCCATACATGCTTTTAGATGCGCTAGAAGAGATTATGGAAACAGCTGTTGCAGTAAGATGCAACGAACAGAGCATTAAAGAAGCTTTGCAAAAAATCGATACGCTTATTATTCCAAAAGCTAAAATGCTTACTTTGCATTCTAAAAATCTTGTTTTTAATCAAGAACTGACAGCTATTTTGGAATTGAAAAACTTGATTACATTTGCAAAAGCAGTTTTGCAAGCATCACTTGCAAGACATGAATCTAGAGGATCTTTTACAAGATTGGATTATCCACAGCATAACAACAGCCAAAATCCGCAACATTCCATAGTGGATTTAAGCGGAAAAGTGCAAAATATTCCAGTTGTAGTAGTGGATTTTGACCCAAATCGTCCAATTAACGCTCAAAATGCTAGCGAAATTAAAGAAATTATTACAAAAATCAATTAATTTGCAACACGCCGAAGCAAAGAGTTAAAAAAGATGTTATAGTTCTATCTGTTGTCTAAAACACCCGTCCGGGTGGCGGAATGGTAGACGCGCTAGCTTGAGGTGCTAGTGCCTATTTGTACAGGCGTGCGGGTTCAAGTCCCGCTCCGGACACAAAATAAAGTCTTGCTGAGAAATCAGCAAGACTTTTTTGTTTCGTATTCGCAAACACTAATTGCAAACACTAATCGCACTAGTTAATCACGTAATTCCAAGGGTCAAAAGCTCTACCAATCCAAGAAACATCTAATGATTCACCAAAATTCTTACATATAGAATCGTGAATATCTTTAACAGCATACTTAAACCACAAAGATTCAATAGCGCTATGAGGAGTGTTTATAAGCATAGGCTTAATAATATTAGAGTGCGTTAGTTGCGATTCATAAATAGCTTGCTCGTACGCGTCCGTTGCAGGATGATGTCTTAAATCACTTGTTACATACACGTCTGCTCCACAAGCGCGAACTTCATCAAATAAGGAATCACCAGATCCTGGAAGAACAGCTATTTTACTAACCATTGCATCAACATCTCCGCACACTTGAACGCCTAGCTTAGTAGCAGGTAAAGCGTTAAAAACGCGCATAGCAAACTCTTTAAGCGTGATTTTTTGCTCAAGCACTCCAACTCTGCCAAGCCCAAGAGAAGGGTTATTATTTGCTGGAACAAGAGGGTGCAAATCCTTAAGACCAAAAGCATTCGCTGCAGCATCTGCTACTCCCCTAAAAGCCGCATCCGCATTAGTGTGACCAACCCACAATCCGCAACGATTTTCAATAAGAGTTTGAACTATTTTTCCGCGAACAGAAAAACCAGAAACTTCGTGAACCGACTTAAAAAACAAAGGATGGTGCGAAACAATCAAATCCGCTCCCATTTTGCATGATTCTTCAACAGCTTCTAAAGTTGGATCCGATAAGCAAACAATTTTATTAACTTTATGCGAAGGGTTGCCAACGATTAATCCTGGATTATCCCAAGGCTCAGCGAGACACAGAGGATACAAGTCTTCTAAGACCTTAACAATATCACCCAAAGTTGCCATATTCACACCTTTACAATAATCCTACAGTGGTCTTTACAATAATTCTCACAAACAAAATCAATGCGCAGCAAGCTGCCAATCAGCGCCAACTCCAGTAGAAACACTAAGCGGAACAGAAAGCTCAACAGTATGTTCCATAGCATTTTTAACAATATCTTCTACAACATCCGCCTCGCCATGAGCAATCTCAAGAACAAGTTCGTCGTGGATTTGCAAAATCACGCGACTCTTAACATTAGCTTTTCGCAAATCATCATCTACTCTAATCATTGCAAGCTTCATAATGTCTGCAGCACTTCCCTGAATAGGAGCGTTTAGAGCAGCTCGTTCTGCAGCTTCTCTAGATGCCCTGTTCGTAGAATTTAACTTTGGGAAATATCTTCTTCTACCAAACATTGTTTGAGTGTATCCAAGCTTTCTAGCTTTATCTACTAAAGACTCCAAATAGTCGTGTACTGCACCAAAAGTATTAAAATACTTTTCCTTAAGAACTTCTGCAGCAGCAGGACTAATTCCTAGTTGCTTTGCAAGACCATACGTACTGAGTCCATATGCTAACCCGTAGCTCATTGCTTTAACGTGGCTACGCTGATCTGCACTAACTTGCTCTATTGGAATTCTATAAACTAAGCTCGCTACAAACTTATGAAAATCAACACCATACTGGAAAGCATCAATAAGCGTTTTATCTGCAGAAGCATGAGCCATAATTCTAAGTTCCACTTGCGAATAATCGCAGCTCATAAGCTGCTCATAGTCTCTTCCTGGAACAAAAGCCGCTCTAATCTCCCTACCATCAACATTCTTGTTTGGTATGTTTTGCAAGTTTGGGTCCGAAGAACTTAATCGACCAGTAGCAGCAATAGTTTGCTCAAAAGTCGTGTGAATCCTACCGTCTTTATATCTTGCAGCATCAATAAGGCTTTGAACAATTTGCTTTAACTTATTAGTTTCTCGATACTTAAGCAAAGCACCTAAAAATTGACTTGACTTTTCATCTGGATCAATTTTTGCATACAACTCTTGCAAAGCTTCTGCATTAGTAGTATACGATCCACTTTTTGTTCTACGAGTAGGCTTTAGACCCATGTCTTCAAACAACAGTTGCTGAATTTGCTTAGGACTTTGCAAATTTATTTGCTTAGCTGCAACGTCTAGCGCCATTTTTTGAGCAAAATTCGCTTCACTTGCAAAATTATCTTTCATAGACGCAAGTCGTAGCATATCTACAGCAGCGCCCGTATCTTCCATCTTCCTTAAAACTCTAGAAACAGGCATTTCAACGTCTATCATTAAGCCAGTTTGCTTGCGCTCATCCAACTTTTTCGCATATTGTTTAGAAAGCAAACGTATAGTCAAAGCTGTTTCTAGCATGCTTTCTTCTAATTCTTGGTTATCTTGACTTTGCGAATCTTGCTCTTTAGAATCCTGGCTGCTATCAATATCAAAATCAAGTTTGCCTTGCGTCGGTTCATCGTTTAATTGCGAAGAGCCTATATGAATATTCAAAACATGCTCAGCCATATCGCAAAGATTTTCGTTCTTAAAATCTGGCTCAATTAAGTAAGATGCTAAGCGAATGTCAACTAGTGGGCTAAAAGAATAATTATCTTCTACAACTTTTAGAGACGCTAAAAGAGCAATATGCTTTTTATAATCATGCAAAACAACTGAAGACTCATGCTTTTTTATAAAATCTCTTAGTTTAGAAGCGATTCCACTATTTTCATTAAGAACATTTGCATACACAATTGCAGCGTCGTTACCAGCTAGGATTATTAATGCTTTTGCAAAAATACCAAACTGATTAGTGTTGTTTTTTTCTTCTACAGCAAATACTACTAATTCTTTATGCTCTTTTATTGTTTTTGCGCATTCTAAGTCGTTTCTTATAAGATTTGCGCTATTTATATACGAGTCGGAAAAGTCGCAAGAATCCGCAACACAAGATTTTGCAATACTAATCCAATTATCTGCATCAGACTCAGAATTAATATTATGCACGTTTATTTTATCTAACAGAGTTTTAACGTCTTCTATATCATCTGAATCATTTGATTCCGTAGAACCACTATTTTCTGCATGCGCACTTCCAGCAGAAATCATTGTTTTAATATTCTCATCTAAAAGCTCTTTGCTCCCGCGCGTAAACTCTTTTAGAATCTTTCTTCTAGTACGCGAACCAAATTCAAGATTTTCGAACAGCTCTCCAACAGACGCAGCGTTTACATTGCCAAAATCAAGATCGTTAACACTAACTCCAAGATCTAAATCTTTAACAAGAGTATTAACTTTTTTATTTAATCGAATCTGATCAATGCTTTCTCGTAAAGACTCGCCTTTTTTACCACTGATTTGACTTGCGTTTTCAATAATGCCTTCTAGACTGCCAAATTGATTAATCCACTTAGCAGCATAACCATCTCCAACTCCTGGAACTCCTGGAATATTATCAGACGTTTCCCCGCGCAATGCTGCTAAATCTGAATACTGACTAGGCGTAACATTGTATTTTTCAACAATCGCATTAGGATCCATTTGCTTTAGATCCTTAAAATGCCTGCCTGGGTACAGCACGTTAATAGTGTTATTAATTAGCTGAAAAGCATCGCGATCTCCAGAAAGCACAAGCGTTTTATAACCAGCATTAGCACCCATAGTTGCCAAAGTAGCAATAATATCGTCGCCTTCGTAGCCCTGCTTTGTAATGTACTTAACACCTAACGCACTAAGCATTTTTTGAATAACGGGCAACTGAGCTATAAGTTCTTCTGGAGCAGCTTCACGAGTACCCTTATATTGCGGCAAAAGCTTGTTTCTAAAAGTTCCACCTTTAACGTCGAAAGCAACCGCAAGCTTATCTGGCTTCTCTTTTTCTATGACTTGCGAAAGCATAGTAGAAAAGCCCCATATTGCATTAGTAGCAAAACCAGATTTTGTGGAAAAATTATCTGCCGATATTGCGTAAAAAGCACGAAACGCAAGTGAGTGGCCATCTACCACCAACAACGTTCCCTTATAATCCTCACTATTCAAAGAATCCTCGTTTGCAACGATGCTGGTATCCACTTAACACCCACCTGCGTTTTTTATAAAATGAACTTTTGAAATTATTTATGCATAGCTCGCGCAAGAAACCGCGATTATCAAAATTATTTTGACTTACTACGCTTCGCTAGATGGCTTTTCTTCGCCATACTTAGCGATAATAGCCAACGCAAGACGCTTCTTTGGAATACGCTGATCCATAGAAGTTTTTTGGATCCAACGGAAAGCACCCTGCTCCGAGAACCCAGCTTTATCCATAAGTAGGCCTTTTGCTCTATCTACAAGCTTGCGCTCTTCGAGAGTATCTTCTGCTTTCTTAAGCTTTTCTTCTGCTTTACGAAGCTGATCTTGAGCATCTTGAAGCTTGTTTTCTGTGCGCTCAACACTATCGAGCAAATCGTTAATCTCGCTAAATCTGCCCATTGCAACTTCTAGAGCTGGCAAAAGCTTTGACTCTTCGTAAGGCTTTGTAACATACGCCATTGCTCCAGCGCCAGTAGCGCGCTTAACTAAGTCAGATTGAGAAAAAGCAGTTAGCATAACAACAGGTGCAATATTTTCGTCGCAAATCGTAGCAGCCGCTTGAATTCCATCCACACCAGGCATTTTAACGTCCATGCAAACAACGTCTGGGCGATGTTCACGAGTAAGGTCAATAGCCTCCTGCCCATTTGCAGCTTGACCAACAACCTTATATCCGTTATCTTCTAGCATTGCTACAAGATCCATACGGTTTACTGCTTCATCTTCTGCAACAACAACAGTTTTAACGCTGTTTTCTTTTTTATCGCTATCGTTATTATTGCTTTCTACGCTATTCGACGATTCATATGCATTACGCAATTCATCATCTGTAAGCACAACAGGCGCATTCCCCATCTCTTCATCGCTGTTTTCAGCCGACATTCTAACCTCATTTCCTTACCAAAACACAAGGCAACAGCGCTATGCATTCCACTAACACATACATTCGCACCCTTAATACTCATACTCGCCATCTTTGCGTTTATTTTTTAGGCTAGCATCATGCAAGTTTTATGCACAAACACTAAAAGCACACTGTGCGCGTTGCCAACGATTTTACTCGCATGCGTGTATAAAAATACGCTACAAACCGCTTTTTAATGCGGTAAAGCACATGCAAATAATGACAATACAAAAGTCAAAGCACCGAGCATTGCTAACTGTACGCACAATGGAAAAGCACTAGCATAATTCCCATTAATAACTGCGTATATTAGCGAGCACGCTTTTTTAATAAACACGCAAGTAGTCAATAGTAACAGAATGCAAGAAACAACAAACACACCATTATTAAACAATGTATTGCTTAATGCGAAAACAGTTTTATAAGGGTTATCAATACTTAAAAATACGCCTATAAATCGCGAATAGAACACATATAAAAGCACGTACGCAAATTGTAAAATCGCCACTAAAACAGTAACACAAGTAAACACAACACTGCCCTTGCGCTTGCCAAGCAAAGCCATTGCAGTAATCTTTTTATGCTGCATATCACTTTCTATGTCTCTTAAATTGTTAATCATCATAAGGCAAGCAGAAAATCCACCTGGAATAAAGGATAATAATACGCAAAACACAATTTGCTCAATGCTTGATGCATTTATTGAATCTTTAGAAAAACCACTTGCGTAAAAAAGCGCGCACAATGTTCCCAAAAACGCTACTGGTCCAAAGAACAAAAATGCGCTAAGCTCTCCCCAACCCCTATATCCGTATGGGTGTGATCCTCCTGCATAAAACCAAGCTGCTATAACACAAATTAATCCAAGCGGAATAAACATCCAAATTCCACTTCTAATCGTAATAACTAATCCAAAAACACACGATATTAGAGCAGATATGCAAGCAGCATACAACACTGATTTTGGCTTAATACCAGCATTTGCAAGCCTCCAAGACACGTCACATAGCGCTTTGTTTTCTGCGCTTACATCTCGCTTAGACCTTTGATTATCTAATCCTCGCAAACCATCACAATAATCGTTTGCGTAGTTTACGGAAATTTGCATAAAAACAGCAACACACAAACACAAAAACGCTTGCAAAGCAAAATTTTCAACATTATAAGTCTTTACAAGTATTTGACCGCTAAATAAATACCTTGCAAAAATCGAAATTGCCATAACAACTGGAACAATCCCGATTGGAAGAGTATAAAGTCTTGCACCTTTAAGCCAAAACTTAATATTAGTCATTAAAATCGCCTAAATTCTAGAATTTTTTAATTGATTCTAGATTAGTTTAGACTATTTTAGATTATTTGTGGAGCAAACATAGACGCAAGAATTGGCAAAGCAATCATTAAAACAGATATAACAAGAAGAACAAATCCACGCCAGCCAAAAGGATATTTTCTAAAAGAAGACTTACGTGTGCGCAAATAGAATCCTCGCTCTTCTGCAGCTAGCGCACAACTATCTGCTTTACGAACAGACAAAACTAAAAGAGGCACAATCAAAGGCATCATAAGCTTAATCTTTTTGAAAGGATTCTTTGTATCGAACTCCACTCCTCTTGCCATTTGAGCTTCTGTAATTTGAGACATTTCGTACGCAAAAATAGGAACAAATCGCACAGCTGTAGTGATCGTAAAAGCATAGCAATATGGAATGTGTAAGTATTGAACAACAGCATTAGCTAAATCGTTTAATTTTGTAATGCTAAGAACACTTACAAGAGGCAATGCAAAGCAAAAAAGCCTTAAAGATGCTCGCAATGCAACAGAAATTCCTTTTGTGCTAAACCATAAGAACATGTAGTTTCCGCCTTGAGCAATAACTGTTTGCAAAAAGAACATTACAACGCCAAGAATAAGCATTGCGCGCACAAGAGGAAACAGCGCTTTAAGAATCCCAGCCATAGCCATGCCAGCAAGAATAAGAACTGCAATAAATACAAGAATGCTAAATTGTTGAGCTATAAAAGCAGACACAACAACGCTTATAGCTAATATGAGTTTTGCAATAGGATTTGCTTTGTGAAGAAAAGTTGAGCCTTCGTTATACGTTAAGATTTTAGTTTGCATAATTACACCTTGCTTTACAAATTGCAACTCTTTTTAAGAGCATCAACCAACATATCCCTCTTATACAAGCCTTTACAAGCATCAAAACCATTCTTGACTAAGCCTTGAGATACTGCGCATAAAAGCGGAGCGCATAATGCAGCTTCATCGCAAATCGCATTGTTTTCAAAAACGCAACTTATACTTCCGTCTTCTAGAATTTTCCCATCGTTTACTACGATTAAGCGCGTTGCAAAGTCAAGAACCACTTCCATATCGTGGCAAACCATTATTATGCAACAACCGTGATCTCTAAGGTCTTCTACAACTTGCATAATGCGCAAGCATTCCATGTAGTCTAAGCCACACGTTGGCTCGTCTAAAACAAGAATCTTAGGCTTAGTTACAACAGTTGCAGCCAATGCAACCATTTGACGCTGTCCTCTAGAAAGCATAAACGGGCTTGCTTTAGGGTCTAGATTTAGCTTTTCAATCATTTGCATTGCATGATCATTAGCATCTTTAACAGACTCTCCTAAAAGAATGCAACTAAACGCTACTTCTTCTAAAACAGTATCTTTGCAAAGCTGGCGATCTGGATTTTGGAAAAGCGTAGAAACATAGTGAGCAATTTGGCTAATCTTCATGTTGCTAGTGTCTTTACCATCAATAAAAATGTTGCCACTGCTCGCCTTAAGCAAACCGTTGATTAGCTTAGTAACAGTTGTTTTTCCAGCGCCATTTCTTCCAACAAGAGTTACAAGCTCCCCAGCGTAAGCTTCAAAAGACACGTTTTTTAGCGCACTAACGCCACTTGGGTAGGAAAAACTTACGTTTTTAAGCGAAAGACACGGAGAAGTGTTTTTTGATTGATCTTGTGCGGAAGATTGTGCGTAGGCTTGCGATTCGTGCGAAAAGTCGCCAGCAACCGCCGATGTGTTTGAATCGCATTCGCTATTATCAAATTCACCATGAGAATCACCATGAGAATTACTATTAGAAGTCAAAGATTTTCTACTATTAATCGTATTAACAATAGTATTTACTGTATCTTCTACAGACACAGGCAAATCGCTTTTAGAGCAAACATTCTTGCTCTGTAAATCATTAACCAAATGCGTAGTGCGCGGATAATTTATTCCAATAGAATAAAGCAAATCCATGTTTTTCAACGCTTGGCTAACAGGCAAATCAAGCGACAAAGTGCCATTAGAAAGCACAACTAAACGCTTGCAATACTCGCTTAAAAGCGCCACTTTTTGCTCAATTACAACAACCGTTATTCCAAAATTCTTATTCAAATCTTTAAGAATCGAAAAAATCATTTTAGAAGAAACAGGGTCTAAAGCGCACGTAGGCTCATCTAAAACCATAACTTTAGGCTTTAGCGCAAGAATAGCAGCAATCGCAACTTTCTGCTTTTGGCCTCCAGAAAGAGTATCTAAATCGCGGTTGCGCAAATCACTAATGCCAACAATTTGCAAAGCTTCATCTATTCGACTTGGTATTTCGCTATGCGCAACGCCAAAGTTTTCTAAGCCAAAAAGAATCTCATCTTCCACATTTGCAGCAACCATTTGCGCATCAATGTCTTGAATAACAGATCCAATTAAGCAAGCAATATTAGTTAAAGCAAGATTTTTAGTGTCTTGACCCGCAATCTTAACGCTTCCAGAAAGTTCGCCAGAATAATGATGCGGAATCGCGCCAGAAAAAAGCGAAGCAAGCGTTGTTTTACCAGACCCAGAAGGGCCAATAATACCAACGAATTCGCCAGATTCTATGCTAAGACTTACATCTTTTAGCGCAAAAGTGGAATCTTGTGCCTTTGAAGAGTCTAAAGAATCATCTTTATTCCGATTCACATACTTAAAAGACACATCTTTTAACTCAAGCAAAGGCACAATAATTCCTAACTCTTAAAAACCTAACAATTACTATTACTAATGATTATTCTATGATTATGCTTATTCTACGATTTATTCTTTGATAATTATATGACTTGCTAAATATTATCCAACACAAATCATCTAGAACAAATTCAAACACTTACTTGTGTAGAACGAGTCGAATTGGAGTGTAAAGAACTTCAACAACAACAGCATTAAACACAGCAGTTCCCAAAATGATTGGAAGCATAACAAGAATCGTCTTAGGAGAATGAAGAACAAAGAAAGATGCAGTAGAAGCAAATATTAAACCAGAAACAACTGTAGTTATAAAAGTTGCTATGAGTGGGAAAATACTGAACTTTCTAGCAGCATCCTTAGGAAAAACGTGAACATAAGCCATAATCATCAAAGTCATAACAATTGCTGCTGGAATATCGCAAACATAATTAAGACCAGGAATAGATGCGTTAAATTGCATTAAAGTTGCAGCCAATGCGCCAATAATCGCACCTTGAATAACATTTGGACGAACCAGCAAAATCGCAAGGCAGAATGATGCGATTAAAAAGTTTGGTTTAATATTTCCGATTGAAAGCGCTTTTGCAACTGTAAAGTCAAGAATACATCCTGCTGCAAAAAGAACAGCAACCAACACCAAAGACGTAACATCTAAAGAGTGCTTTTTAATACTTACAGCATTAATCATGCTACCTGCATGTCCATTAATTCCCTGATTCATAATCTTCTCCTTTATGTTGCGATAATTAAGTTTTAATTATCGACTTTTGATGTTTATTTACGTTTATTTACATTCATTTATGTTTGTTTATATTTGTTTACGTTGATTAAAGTTAATTTATTTCTTATTCTTCAATTTCTTCAATGTTGATTTACTTGTGCAAAACGAGTCGAATTGGAGTGTAAAGAACTTCAACAACAACAGCATTAAACACAGCAGTTCCCAAAATGATTGGAAGCATAACAAGAACAGTGTTTGGAGAGTGAAGAATAAAGAAAGATGCGATTGTTGCAAAAATCATTCCAGAAATAACAGTTGCAACAAACGTAGAGATAAATGGGAACACACTAAACTTTCTAGCAGCATCCTTAGGGAAAGCTTTTAAGTATCCCATAAGCACTAACGTCATAATGATTGCTGCTGGAATATCGCAAGCGTATTCAAGACCAGGAATCGAAGTGTTAAATTGAATCAAAGTAGCAGCTAATGCGCCAATAATCGCACCTTGAATAACATTTGGACGAACAAGCAAAATAGACAAGCAGAACGATGCAATAACAAACTCTGGCTGAATATTTCCAATCGAAAGCGACTTTGCAACTGTAAAATCAAGAATGCATCCTGCTGCAAAAAGAACAGCAACTAACACCAAAGACGTAATATCTAAAGCGTGCTTTTTAACATTTACGCCTTTTAGCAAAGTAGCTGCTTGATTAATTTCGGACTGTGCAGATGTTGCATCTACGTTAGTGGCTTCTACGTTAGTGGCTTCTACGTTAGTGGACTCTACGTTAGTGGACTCCTGATTCATGATTTTCTCCTTTACGTAAATTTTTACGTTGTTTTTCAACAATTTTGATTTGAAAATTGTTATTGGTTTAGATTGTTATTGGTTTAGATTGTTTAGATTGTTTTAGATTTGGATTAAAACCAAATGGATTTTGCGTTTTAGGATATAAAAAAGACCCCTAGGTTTACCCTAGAGGTCTTTTATAAGCCTAAACAAGCAGCTTCTAAAACTTTAGAGTAAACTACGCCAAAGAGAAGTCTGCCACCACCACATACGAGCAGCATCAAAAGTATCGCGAGCTTGAGCATTCATGTTACGCATGATAGCCGCCTCCTTAAATACTTTAGCTGCAAAAGCTAAATGCCTATGTGGTCAATCACAAACCTAACACCGTAAAATTTACGATATGCGTTTGTGTTGTGTTCGATGCTAACACCATAAAAGTACAAATGCAAACAAAAATATAAAATTAGCAAAAAATCACGCAAAAACACGTAAAAATATAACCACTTAAATCCGCACAATTCCAAGCAAAACGCCGTAAGTACACAAAGCGCATGTCTAATCTTATATAAAACAACCTCAATCCCTAGCAACGTGTATACTTTCACAAGTTGCGGGCTTGTAGCTCAGTGGATAGAGCGTCTGCCTCCGGAGCAGAAGGCCGTGGGTCCGAATCCCATCAAGCCCACGTTTTGCGTTAATTAATTTCCACCAAGAAGCGCAAACGTGCCATAGTAAACAGATGCAATTAATGCAATTGCAGGAATAATTAAGCACACAACCATAAACACATAATCGCGCTTATTTACGTGACTTATGCGCGCATGAGATCTTGGATTTTCTCCTCCAAAACCGCGCGCTTGCATTGCTGTTGCTAAAGTACTAGACCTACGAATCGAAAGAACAAGAAGCGCAAAAGCTTGAGGCATAAATGCGCGAATCTTACTATCGTCTCCAAGACCGCGAGACCTTCTAGAAGCAGTAAGAGCTGCCCAATCGTCTTGTAAAACGCTAAAAAGCCTCATTCCCGCTAATCCACCATAAACAAACTTATCTGGCAAATGCATAACTTGACTAAAAGCATCTGCTAAATCTGTAGCATCAATACCAATAACAGTAACAATTGCAGGAACACCAATCGCTAAAATACGAATAAACGTTGCAATTGCAAGAGTTGTTGAGTGCTCACTTACGTGAATAATTCCCCAATCAAACAACGTTTGACCGCCAGATTTACCGTACAACCACACTGCTAGAGCCGATCCAGGCGCACCAACCCAAACAGGCCAAGAAAGCTTAACAACACGCCAAGGATTCATTCCAACAATCCATAAAATTACAAACTCTAAAACAAGTGCAATAGTCGAAGAAAGCCAATCTAGAGTAAATAGCAAAGGAATGGAAAGTAGAAAAGCTCCAAGCATGCGGTAAACAGGATTTAGCGAAGCTAAAAATGGCGAGCAACTTGCAGCTCTTTCTTGCTCATCACGCTTATTTACAGCGCTAACTTTTATTCGAGAAATATTCGTTGCATTAGTTGTAGAAGACAAGCTTTGCGATGATTCTAAATCTTCTTTTGCTTGCGACTCGCCAGCGCGTGTTAAATCGTCAGAATCACTATTTTTATGCTCGCTAGTATGCTCACTAATAGGCTCGCTTCTATGCTCACTAATAGGCAAAAGTTCAACCAAACGCGCACCAAGAGCATCTACTAGCTCTTTATCGTGAGTAACAACAATAACACTAACGCCGTCTGCTCTAAGGCTTGCAATCAACTTTATAATTTGCATCCAAGTTTTTCGATCTTGGCCAAAAGTTGGCTCGTCTAAAATCAAAACTCTTGGAGCTGCGGCCAAAGATGCAGCAACTGTAAGTCTGCGCTTTTCTCCACCAGAAAGCGTGTACGGATTTGCATTGGCATATCTGCCTAATCGAAATCGCTCTAGCAATTCTTTAGCTTTTGATCGAGCATCCTCTTCGCTCATGCCTGTTCTAATAGGGCCTAACATAACCTCTTCTAAAACAGTTCCGCAAGCAAATTGGTGTTCTGGATTTTGAAAAACGTACGAAATTCTTTTAGCGAGTTCAGTTGACTTCCACTTTATAGGATCACTTGAGTCTAACTCTTTACAAAGATTCTCACTTGCTACAACTTCGCCTTCTATTGACGGAATTAGCCCTGCCAAAGTTAGCGACAAAGTTGATTTTCCAGCACCATTTGCACCAACCAAAGCCGTTATTTGACCAGAATTAAACTCAAGATTAATGTTTTTGGCTATTGGAGTATCCGTATGGCTAATCGCAAGGTTTTTTGTAGATAAAACTACTTTCCCATCTCCTACAGAAGGATCGTAATCAGGCTCTCCTTTAACATGAATCCTACTTATATTGCGATTTTTTGAATCCTTATACTTGTCTGGAAGCCATATTCCAAGATCTTCAAAATCAAGATCCTTGCGAGTAAACACCTGATCAGGAGTTCCATCAGCTACGATTACTGTTTTAGCATTCTCGTCTCTTGCAATATCGTCATCGTGAACAAAGTTTTCGCTATCTTCACTATTACTATTACCGCTATTTTCAAGCCCAAGAACAATCACTCTGTCTATTAAATCAATCCAAGGCTGCGCATGATGTTCCACAAGAACCATTGTTGCATGAGTATCGTCAAGCACTTTTCCAACTGCTGAAACAATTTGCTCAACGCCGTCTGGATCAAGATTTGCTGTAGGCTCATCTAAAAGAAGAACGCTAGGCTTCATTGCAAGCGCGCCTGCAAGAGCCAATCGCTGCATTTGGCCACCGCTTAAATGTGCAGTAGAACGATGAAGTTGCAATCCATCTAATCCAACTTCTTTAAGACTTTCGTCAACAATATTCCAAATCTCTTTGCGTGGAACATTCATATTTTCTGGACCAAACGCAACGTTATCTCCTAAACGTTGAAAAATCGCTTGCGCTTCTGGGTCTTGTAAAACTAAGCCAACACGTCCGCGAGCCTTATGAACTGGTACATCGTCTACTAATACCGCGCCTTCACTCACTCCGCCATCTTCGTCTTCAACTAAAACATTATGCGAAGAAGAGTTACTATTTTTATCGTTTGAATCACTTTTAAGAATAATATCGCTGCCTATTAATCCAGCAGCGCCTTCAAGAATAGTGGATTTACCTATGCCTGATGCACCTAATAGCAATACTCTCTGCCCTGCTTCAATAGTCAGGTTTAAACCACGAACAGCAAACGCTTTGCGAGAGGCATGACGATAACCCCAATTCTCAAAACGCAACTGAGCAGCATTAAAAGCCGATGGAAGGAAAGTTTCAGCTTTATGCTTGTTGTTTTCGTTTAAAACCTGCGTTTTAGATGCATCGGGCATAGCAAATCCTTTATGGCAATGATTTTTATTTAATTATTTTCTATTTATAAATAATTTATAAATATCTGATTATTTAGCATGAACTATTTGTGTATTTCTCTGCCAGAAGCAAAATGGTCTAAAGCTCCAGTATTCGCTACAGCCTTAAACAAATACCACATTAAAACACCTGCTATAACAGCACCAGAAACAGCTGTTGTAACAAGATATGCAATACCGTAGCTTCCAACAAGATCAATACCTTGGAAATGCTTAATAAAGCTATAAGCCCAGCATCCAACGCCAGAAAGAACGCCAGAAAGAACTATAGAATCAAGAGTCCAACGCTTATACATAAATGCAGCAAATGCAATTTCTGCACCAATACCCTGTACTAAAGCTATTACGAAAGTAGACCATCCACCCCACTGATTTCCAAGAAGAGCTTCTAGGACTCCAGCAACAACTTCAGCGTAGATTGCAGCGCCAGGCTTACGGACAATAATAGCAGCCAATGGACCAGCAAAAAGCCACAAGCCATTCATCAAGCCGCCAAAACCTGGAAGAACACTTTCAAACAGCGCCCATGGAGCTGAAGAAGTAATAGCTACAACCCAATAAACAAGAGCAGAAGCAACAGCAATTACAGAAGCAGCAGCAATATCTGCAACTCGCCATCGCAAATTAGCTTGGATAGAAATTTTTTCTTCTACCATTGTGTGCCTTTCATTCCACGCTGTGAATTAGAAAATCACCTAAATCACAGAATTACCGTAGGCACGGGAAAAACTGACCTCCGTGCGCCAGTATTACCTGGATTCACGTTCAAGCGGTTTCTCTCAGCTTTACGAATTAGCGCAAAGCACCCGTGTCGAGTGAAGATTCTACGGCATTGTGTAGACTCGCGCACAAAATACATCAAAACCCATATATCCAGGTACTTTATGCGCGAGTTAGAACTTACAATATTACTTCACTGCTTTATTACTTCGCTAAACGGCTAAGAAGCAAAGCTTCCGTTACAATATTTGACTTCAAGCCAAAAAGAGAAATCGACTCGTTTGGGCTATGAGCATTAGACTTTGGATCTTCAGGACCCGTAACCAAAACTTGAGCTTTAGGGAAGATTCTTTGCAATTCTGGAATAAATGGAATCGAACCACCTTCGCCCTTGTTAATAGGATCCACACCAAAAGCGTCTTTCATAGATGCGAGCGCATCTTTAGTTGCAACAGCATTTGGATCCATAGCCCAACCCATGCCATTATCTAAAGGCTCTACAGTTACTTGCGCGCCAAACGGTGCATTTTTAACCAAAAAGTCACTCAATGCTTTTTGCGCTTCCTCCGGGCGCTGGCAAGGCGCAGTTCTAAGCGAAAGTCGCAAGCGTGTCTCGTGAGCAATAACGTTAAAGCTTTCTTCTACTGGATGCGCGTCCATTCCAATAACAGTCAAGCTTGGCTTAGTCCACATTCGTGCAGCAAGCGATCCCGTTCCTGCAAGCTTGTATGAATCAACAACCGAAGAATCGGCTCTAACTTGAGTCTCATCTAAATCGCGTTGCAAACCGCCAACAGGCTCTTGCGATTCAACTCCAGGAACATCTAAATCGCCGTCTTTGTTGTAAAGAGAAGCAACAAGCATTGAAGCAAGCGTGTATGCGTCTAAAATAGGACCACCAAACTGTCCAGAGTGAACTTGATGATCAAGAACCTTAACCTTAACGTCTACTGTAGTGTTTCCGCGCAAGCTAGTCGTAAGACTTGGAACTTCGGCAGACCAATTTCCAGAATCTGCAACAATAATCACATCGGATTCAAACTCATCTTTGTGAGACTCAATAAAAGGAATAAAGCTTGGAGAGCCCATCTCCTCTTCGCCTTCAATAAACACTTTAATGTTTACGCCTAAATCTTCGCTTAAAGCTCGCAAAGCACCATAGTGAATAGCAATTCCACCACCATCGTCCGCGCTGCCGCGACCATACAAGCGCCCATCTATCTCAGTTCCTTTAAAAGGATCCGTATTCCACTCACTTGCATCTGGAACAGGCTGAACATCGTGATGAGCGTAAAGCAAAACAGTTGGAGCACTTGGGTTTACAATCCTAGATCCAACAACCTCGAATGCACCTGGAGTGCCATCTGGATTTTGCGACTGTTCAACTCGAGCATCAACACCAACTTCGCGCAATACACTAGCAACGTATTCAGCAGAAGCACGCATATGATCCCCAGTAATGCCTTTAGCAGAAACAGCTCCTAAAGAAATCTTCTTATTTAATACGCTAATAACGTCTTCCCAAGCGTTTTGCACACGTGAGCGCACATCGTCAACCTCTAGAACAGCCATAAGTCCTCCAAAAAACAGTAGATTAGTAAAAACATTAGTTGAATTACTATTATCAGACTATTCATAACCAACGAAATTGCTAATAACGCGTCTAGTCTGTTGAGTAATCTGCAAACATGACATGGAATCCATTCGTAAAAAGAGACGCTGATAATAACGCACAAAATGGCGATCAACCATCAGCCAATAAAAATAGCGAAAATAAAGTAGAAAATAAGCCAAAAACTCGCACAAAAAACGCTCCAACGCCAAAGCAAAGCGAAGCTGCAGCGCAAAATCTTAGACCGCTAGTTCCAACAGATAGAAAAGCTAGCGCAAAGGCTGCTCGAGCACGATTGCGAGAAAAAGAAAACGCACAATACGAAGCTATGAAGAGCGGCGATTTAGCGCATATGCCAAAGTCGGAGCAGCTTCCTTGGAGAGTGTATATTCGCGATTATGTAGACGCGCGCTTTAATATTGGCGAGTTTTTTGTTCCATTTGCAATCGTGATTATGATTTGCATCTTCTTTACGCAAAACTTCTTGTCTACTAAATATATTGCTCTTTATTTTGCGCTTGCGATTATTCTTTACGCGTATCTTTTTGCTGCAATTATTGACGTTTTAATAATGTGGCGAAAGCTTAGAAAAGAACTTGTTAAAAGATACGGCCAAGCTGCTGTTGCTAAAAGCTCTAGATCGGCAATGTATGCTTGCAGCCGTGCAATACAAATGCGCAGGTGGAGGCTACCAAAGCCAAGCACGCCAAAACGCGGTAATTGGCCAAAGTAAAACGCTAGTATACCAACAAAGATATGATTTATAGAAATGTGTGTTTGCAGCATGCTACTTAAGCAATAGTGGCAAAAACGTGGTAACAAACCCGTGGTATAAAACCTTGCAATAAGCACAAAACAAAATTAACGCGAATATCGTATAGGGGATAAACGCAAAATGGCAAACGAGAAGTCAAAGAACACTAAGAAATCGGGCATGATTTCACAAATTGTGCGCATTTACAAGTACACGCATACAGACGATAAGCAGCTTCCGCTTTGGCTTGGCCTGGCTTTTGTAGCCCCTGTAGTGCTATGCGTTATAGTTGGCGCTATTTTACGCTGGTCCATTTTTACATGGATTATGATGGTTGTAACAGCGCTTATGCTTGGTCTTTTGCTTTTTACTGTTGTTTTAACAAAGCGCGCAGATAAAGTTGGATACGCAAAACTAGAAGGTAAGCCTGGAGCTGCAGCTGGAATTTTAAGCGCAATCAATAAAGGCGGTTTTACTTTCCCACAACAGCCAGTATGGGTTGATCCTCGCACCAAAGATGCAATTTGGCGTGGAACTGGTTTTAACGGAATATTTCTTGTTGGAGAAGGCAATTACGAACGCTTGACTCATGCTATGGAACGCCAAGAGCATGCTATTAAAAGTGTTACAGCTGGATCCAATATTCCTGTTTACCGCATTTGCGTTGGAAATGGCCAAAATCAAATTAAGCTTAAGGATTTAAGGAGTAAAGTTCTAAAGTCTAAAACTTTGATTCCTACAAATCACAAGTTTGCTCCTCTTGCTGCAATTCACCCAAATCGCAGATTCTTCCTAACTAAAACAGAGCTTGCGATTCTAAACGATCGTTTACGCACTTTGCAAGGAAAGCTAGGATTTGGAATCCCAAAGGGAATTGACCCTACGCATACTCCGCGCGTAAGTCGCAGAGCTTTAAGAGGAAAATAAACCTAGGCTTTTAGGTTTAAAAATAAACCAGACGTTCCAAGCGGTTCGTCTGGTTTTAATATATTTATACGCGATTTTACTTGTGATTTTACTTGCGATTTATATGCAAATACTATTCTCGAGTTATCTGCGATTCCACCCAATCAACAATGTACGGAGCGCACTCCTCCACTTGATCCATTGCAATCTCAAACTCTTTAGGACCACCATACCAAGGGTCCGCCAAGTCTAAAGCAGCTTCACGGCCAGCTTGTGGCTTTTCTAAAGACGGATCAAACGACCTATACATATGAACAAGACTACGCTTTTGCGGTGGAATAATCCTAAGCAAAGATTGCATATGCGAAGCAGTCATTGGAAGAAAAAGATTCGTCTCTTCTATTTCATCTCGCTCAATCCTATGCGCAAAATGGCTTAATGGCAAAGAATATCCCCTACTTTTAAGCTCTTTTTGCGCACGCCTATCAATCGGATTTCCGTATTCTTCGTCGCTTACTCCGCATGATTTTACAGCAACAACATCACTTAATCCTCTAAGCTTAAACTCGTTACGCAAAACGATTTCTGCCATTGGAGACCTACAAATATTACCCGTACAAACTGTCATAACAACATACGGATGCTTAGCATCTACGTGAATTTTGCTTAAAGATTCCATACATATCCTTAATCTAGCTTATTTTTTAGATTTAACTGGCTCATAAACCATAAACTTGTATTTTGCGTTAAATTGATTCGCGCCAACTTTTATAGGCGATTCCTGCCAATCGCCATCGCGCGCAACTTTCCACAATCCATCATCCACAAGTTTTTGAATGTTTGGAGCAAACGTATCTGCTTCTACTCTAGTGTCAATTTGAGTTACATAAGATGCGTCAACAATTTGTGACTTAATCACTTCTCTAAAGATTGCGCCGCCACCAATAATCCAAATTGCTCTGCCATCTTTTGGCAAATCCAAAGAATCTACAAGTTCAATAGGATTATCTTCAATCCACTTTTTTGCGTAGCATATTGCGTCTTCAATATTTGTAAAACTTTTTGCTCCATTTGGATTAAAGTATGGATTCCTAGAAACAACAATATTTTCGCGACCGGGAAGAGGCCTAAATTTTTTTGGCATAGAATCCCAAGTTCCTCTGCCCATTATTACTGGGCAAGAGATTGTCATTGCCTTAAAATAGCGCAAATCTGGGGAAAGTCTCCAAGGCATGCCGCCATTTACACCCATCGCTCCTGCGCGACCTTCAAAATCGTACGCTTGCCCCCAAATTAAGCGCACAGGAATATTGCTAGTCATAATATTGTTAGTCATAAAACTCCTACGTAAGCCTACTAATCAATCACTAAACAAAGCAAACAAGCAAACAACCAAAATCTCACACAGCTACAGGAGCTTTAATCGTAGGATGATGCTTATAATCAACAACCTTAAAATCGCTATAGTCGTAGCTAAAAATAGAATCAGCTTTGCGAATTTCTAGCTTAGGATACGGGTACGGCTCGCGCGAAAGCTGCTCAAGCACTTGCTCAACGTGATTGTCGTAAATATGGCAATCGCCACCAGTCCAAACGAACTCTCCTGGCTCTAATCCTGCTTGTTGAGCCATCATCATTGTTAAAAGCGAGTAAGACGCAATGTTAAATGGCACACCAAGGAACATATCGCAAGAACGCTGGTAAAGCTGGCAAGAAAGCTTGCCATCGGCAACGTAGAACTGGAAAAGCGAGTGGCATGGAGGCAAAGCCATATTCTCTACTTCTGCAGGATTCCAAGCGCTAACAATCATTCTTCTAGAATCAGGATGATTTTTAATAAGATCCATAACGTTTGCAATCTGGTCGATTGTGCGATTTGGATTTTCAGCAGTTGGCGCTGGCCAACTCCTCCACTGAACGCCGTAAACAGGCCCTAAATCGCCATTTTCGTCTGCCCACTCATCCCAAATATGCACGCCGTTTTCTTGCAACCAGCGCACATTGCTAGAGCCTTTAAGGAACCAAAGAAGCTCGTATGCAAGCCCCTTAAAGAACACAGTTTTTGTGGTTATAAGCGGGAAACTCTTGCTTAAGTCAAATCTAATTTGTTGACCAAAAAGAGATATTGTTCCCGTACCAGTGCGATCTGATTTTAATGTGCCTTCCATAAAGATTTTTCTAACCAAATCCTCGTAAGGAGTAGGAATATTTGACACTGGTTTTTGCGGCACGCGCGCGCGCAAATCTGCAAGTTCTTGTTGAGTTAAAGCCATACGTTTATTCTAGCATTAGCTAAATTCAACACTACCAATGCATGTGCAAATATACTTATACTGTACATCTCTATATAATTGTTTTAGCTAAGCACAACAAATGCAAAGGAGCAAAAATGTCTAGAAGAATATGGGTCGAACGTTTAGAAGACGGCTCTTGGATTGCAAAAAGCGAAGACGGAGCAACACTAAAATTTGGCAAAGGTGAAGGGCAATTTTCTCCCGTAGAACTAATGCAAATAGCTCTAGCTGGTTGCACAGCTTTAAGCAGCCAATACGCTGTTGAGCATGCGATTGGAGAAGGAAAAGGCGCGCGCGTAGTTGTAAATGGCACTTACGACCTAGAAGAAGGAACTTACTTAAGATTCCAAGAAGACTTAACAGTAGACACTACAAGCGCAAAGCCTGCACTAACTAACGAAGATGCACAAGCACTAAAAGAACGCATGGAAAAGCATATTAGCAAGGGTTGCACAGTTAAGCACACGCTTGAGCGCGGAGCTGCTGTACAAGTTAGCGTAAATATTCGGCATTAACGGGAAGATTTGCGACAGCACTTTTAGCACGCGGAAAATGGCCACTAGCCGATGATTCAAAAAACGCCACTAAAGTGGCAAAAAATAACGATTTGTGGCACAATGCTAAACACAATGCTAAACTTTTAACGTTGTTAGAGCTATTTATGTAATCGGAGGAAACTTTGAAAATCGCGATTTTTACAGAAACGTATCCACCATACATAAACGGCGTAGCAACACAATCCTACATGCTTAAAAAAATGTACGAAGAACTTGGGCACGAAGTTCTTGTTGTTACAGTTGGCTCCGAAAAACAGCGTAAAACCAAGCTTGTAGACGGCGTTGTTTACGTTCCAGGCATTCTTTTGAAAAAGCTTTATAAGTATAGAGTTGCTATTCCAATTGGAAACATGCGCAAAAAATTCCCTATTAACTTTAAGCCAGATATTATTCATATTCAAAATGAGTTTGGCATTGGAGAAATCGGCCTAGAAGTGGCCAAAAAAGAGCATATTCCAGTTGTGTACACGCTACATACCGAATACGATAAATTCCTGTTTTACATTGGTCTAAAGCATTTTACTGAGTTTTCGAGAAATATATCGGCAAAATATTTTACGCGATTTTCTAAGAACGCAACAATTATTACGAGCATGTCTGCTAAGGCTCAAGCTTATATTGACAGACAAAAAGTTGATAAAAAGGTTGTTGTTCTTAGCAATGCCGTTGAATACAAAAAGTTTTTACCAACACCAGAGCGAATTGCTTTTAGAGAAGAATTCCGTAAAAAATACGGTATTGCTGATTCCACAAAGCTTTTTGTGTTTGTTGGAAGAATTGGCGCCGAAAAGAACATTAGCGAGTTGATTGACAACTTTATGTATTGCGATTTTCCGCGCGATTTAGCTCGACTTGTTGTTATTGGCGGAGGCCCTGATTTAGAAGACTTACGCAATAAGGTAGCAAGCAAAGGATTTGAAGATAGAATCTACCTTCTAGGACCTATTGAGCACACGCAAATTCCTAAATATTTGCACGCAATGGACTACTACACTACCGCTTCCCTATCGGAGATGCACTCGCTTTCTATGCTGGAAGCAATGGCCTCTGGATTGTTTGCGCTTGTTAAGCACGATGCTCCTAATGAAAATCAAATTATTAGTGGCAAAAATGGATACCAATGGGATTCTAAAGAAGACTTTAAGCAAGTGTTTAGCCGCGTTCTTAATATGAGCAAAGAAGAGCAAGAGCAGTTAAAAGCAAATGTTCTTGAATATTCAAAGAATAATGACTTTAAAAAGCAAGCTCAAGAATTAATTAAGATTTATGAGCGCGCAATTAGCATTAACAACCAAGAACTAGCTCAAAAACGCGCTAAGCGTGAAGCAAGACGCGCACGATTTTTGCTTAAAAGAAAGTAAAATCAAGAACAAATAAAATCAAACTTAAACAATAAAAAGCGCATATTATAAATGCTATGCTTTGAAACAAAATAGCGTCCAAAACACCATCTTAGTGCTCTGGACGCTATTTTCTACTTCAATCTACTAGTGAAGCGGATCAATTGTTTGCTCAATTTGCTTAGCTTCTTCAACACCAGCCTTTGGAACATCAACTTTATGAACGCCACTTATAGAATCAATAGCACTAGTATCGTTACTTACCTTAGCCTGCTGAGCCACTTGTGCAGCGCTCAGCTCCACGTACTTGCGAGGAACAACATACACTGGTCTAGACGAATGCTGAAGCAAACCTTGACTAATCGAACCAAGAAGCAAACCAGTAAATCCACCCCTGCCTCTAGAGCCAACAACAACCAAATCGTTGTTTAAGCTAGCTTGAGTCAAAGCATTTACAGCAGAGCCAGGAACTACAGAACGATGAATCTTTAAGTTTGGCAAGCGTTGCAAAATTGGCTTTACACGCTCGTCAAGATCTTCCATATAAGATCCCATAACTGCAGTATCTCCCTCGGCTCCTTGAACGCTAGGAACAGCAGAAATCACATCTAATTGAGCATTCCAACTATCTGCCAAATCTGCAGCAATCTCAAGCGCTTTTAATCCCCACTTAGATTCGTCGGAGCCAACAGCAATCTTAGAAATCTTATTGTTCAAGTGGATTCGTTGACCATCATCATCCGTATATGGAACAACAACAATTGGGCAATAAGCGTATGCAGGAAGCGAAGAACTTGTTGTGCCAAGTAAACGCTCTGCTAATCCACCTTTACCACGGTTTCCAATAACAATAAGTTGATAGTTTCTAGAAAGCTCCACAAACACAGAAGATGGGTCGCCAGTAACAATCAAAGTTGTTGCATCCACACCCTGCTCTAAAGCTACAGCTTTAGCTTTAGAAAGAATCTCTTGAGCGTCTTGATGAGCAACATTATCGTCTCCGATGGCATTATAAGTTGCGTCAAAAGACACAGCAGCATAACTTGGCAAAGAGTATGCACAAACAATTTGAAGTTGCAATCCAGCATGCTTAGCGTAGTTTGACGCCCACCAAACAGCCTTATAGCTTGCATGAGAACCATCAACGCCTACAAGAACAGCTTTTTCTTGTGTAATAACATTCTGTGTCATCTAGATCCTCCTAGTATTGCGCGAATTTTGCAATCTTTGCTTAAATACTACAATAGCCGTTTAATTGTTTTGAGTCTATCGCGACACAGAAGATTTGCTATTTATGACTTGCCAATTGCCGATTTCTGCTAAAAAAACTTGCGACTTACGCCAAAAAATCTCTATAGAAAACTAACGCTAGAAAACTAACGCTAGAAAACTCGGCGAATTGAATAAGCAGATGTAAAAACGTAAGGAATAGGGCTATATTTTGTTCCGCCATATTGCGAATTAATAACCATTCCATTGCCTACGTAAATCGCAGCGTGAGTGCCATTTGCAATAATATCTCCTGGAGCTGCTTGAGCAAGACTTGGAACAGCTGTGCCAACTGTTGCTTGCGCGCCAGAAGTTCTAGGCAAAGAAACACCCATATTTGCAAAAACGTATTGTACAAAGCCAGAGCAATCCCAACCAGCAGGAGTTGTTCCACCAGAACGATACGGCACTTTGTTTAAGAATTGAGCAGCAAAATTAAGCATTGACGACGTAGAAGAACCATCTGGAGGAGCAACAAAATAGCTTTGCGATGTTCCTCTAACACCAGAACGACTTGCAGCGGAATCGTAATCGCCATCATTATTGCGAGCAGCATTACGCGCATTTTCTGCAGCCGCTTGAGCCGAAGCCTGAGCCGCCAATTCTGCAGCACTTTTAGTTTGTGGAACATTCAAAGACTCAATACCACCCCAGCGCGAACTAGAATCAACACTTGTAGAAGTAGATTCTGTTAATAAATCGCGCTTAACAGATGTTACTTTAGGGAACGAACGCGTAGAAGTAATTGCAGACTCTTCTGCATAAGCACAAGCAAAAGGAACCATAGTAGCAAGAAGAGTCGTACATACAACTCCCGCAACTACAGAAGAAAAAATCTTATTTTGTTTAATCTTTTGTTCAAACTTTTGCTTAACCATCATTAGCGATGTTAACACGTTAACAATACAAAGCGCCTAAAAAACGCATAATAAACCAACAAAAGTTTATAAGCCTAATATTATGCAAGTAACTCTTAAAAGATTAGTAGTGAATAAACTCAAAAGCGGAAGCATCTTTAGCACTAACAGCTCTTGAATAAGTTCTACCGTGATATTCGGCGCTAGATTCAGATGTTTCTATAGAACCATCTTGATTAATCTTTTCTACGATTGCAACGTGGCCATAAGTGCGATTAACGCCAGCCTGACCGCGGCCAAACACCATTATGTCTCCAACGTGACGAGGTGTGTTATCTACCCAGTAGCCAAGCTTGCGAGCAGTCCAGCCCCACATCCATCCGTCTCCCATATTGGATCCAACAGGAAGTCCAAGCTGATGCCTGCGAACATAAACCCACCAAGTGCATTGGCTAAATTCGTAGGCATTTCCTGAATCGCCAGAATCGTGATTTGGATTAAAACCAGATGGAACAATCTTTGCGTCTGAATCCAAGAAAACAGCAACATTCGGATTATTTGCTGCAGACTTAGACATTTCCGAAACCTTAAAATCGGAATTAGAACCCAAATCCCACTTAGACTTATGAGAAGACTTAGTAGAAAATGCGCTTAAATCGGATTCAAGGCCAGCAACTGCGCTGCTAAAGTTCAAATATTTATTAGCGCGATTAATGCTTTCTCGCATACTAGAACGAGATGCTGCTTGAGCAGAAGAATCGTCTACAAAACTCAACTTAGAAGAATAAGATTTAGAAGCCAAAGAATCCATGCTATTAGGCTTGTTCAACGTCATAGAAGTTAAAGCAGCTCCGACTAACGCAAACAAAGAAGCAGAAACAATCATGCGATTCTTACGTTCTTTAGCAACACGTGCTAAACGAAGCTGGCGACGAGATAACGAAACAGCAAATTCTTGATTTACGTTCTCTAAATCTACGTTTTCTAGACTTACAACAGCACCATTATTTGCTAAAACGGCTGCACTATTATTGCTAGAAAATGCATGACGATTGCTAGAAGATGCATGAGAACCGCGCACAGAGGTAAAAAGCATAAAAGGCGAATTAAACCGCCCCTTCGCTTTAGCGCCATGCTCAGCATGCTTCATAAAATCGCTCCTAAAATCTTCTAAATCGTATTCGCAAATTTACACTTACAAATCTAAAGGATACAATGTGGTACGGATACGAAACACAATACGCAATGTATTACGCAATGTAATTCTTAAAATTGATATTGAACACGCAAAGATGTATGGTTAATCATATGAAGCTAGCACCGATTATTAATCCAGACGCGCGCAAAGAAGCGCCTAAGCCATTGCGAGTAGACTTGTGCAAAGCGTTTATGGCTGGAACGATTATTTGGCTAATAGCATCATTAATCACAGTTGTTCTTGCTATTTTACACTTTTTATTGTGGTTCTTTGCTGTAATTTGCCTTAGCGGATTCGTAATTGGAATTTTGCTTTTAATCTGGGAACACTTTGATCGCTGGGATTATAGAAGATTAGGAAAATAAGTTACTAATCAAGCTTTGCATAAGACTTTGCATAAGACTTTGCGCACTACTTTGCGCACTACTTTGCAAGCGGAATCGCAAAATTAACAGTAGTTCCCTGCCCAGGCCTACTCCACAATGTTATGCTACCGTGATGTGTAAGAGCCACGTGCTTAGCAATAGCAAGACCTAATCCAACACCGTCTTTACTAAAGTCATTTTGATTACTCGATCTATAAAAACGTTCAAAAATACGCGGCTGATCTTTTAGTGGGATTCCAATTCCAGAATCAACAACGCGAATCACAGCAAATCGATTATCTTCTGACTTTAAAGCGCAAAGCGCAACAACACTATTTTTCTTAGAATAGATAATAGCGTTTTCAACAAGTTTTCTAATCGCACTGCTTATTTGACTAGAATCCGCTAAAACGTTAAGTGAAGAATCTGCTTTAATAATTACGCGAACATTTTGACTAGACGAAAGAGCAAAGACAAGATTTTTAACATCTTCCAACACTTTCAAAACGTTTACAACACTAGCTTTTGAAGCATCAATAGGACTTTGAGCTCGCATAAGAAGAAGCAAATCTTCTAACATATGTTCCAAGTGTTTAGACGATTTTTGAGCAGACGCAGCAATATCTTTAATACGACTTGCATTAACATCTTTGCTTTGCAAAACATTAGTAAGGCTGGAAATCATGCGTGTTGAGCTAATAAGTTGATTAGAAACATTGCTTATAAAATCGTTTCGCGTTTGCTCAAAAAGATGCTTAGCACTGGAATCGTTTATAATAACAACGACTTTGCCTGTTCCAACACTTCCAACTGTAATATTAAGCCAATTAGGTCTAGAAATTGTAGAAGGATTAGACGCGGAATCGCTAGATTGTGTTAATGAAGAATCGAAAGCAGCCGAAGATTGCAAATACGAAGTTTTATCTACATTATCTACATTATCTACATAAAAATCGTTATCTTCACTAATCGTTACATACTGTTTAGGAGTAAAAGTCACTAAATCAAAGCTTTCATAGCCTCCAGAAGATCGCACGTTATTTACAGATTGCAAAACGCGCGGCTGAACAATCGAATCGTCTAAAACAACACCAAGAGTGTAGCTTTGCGAACTCGCGCGCAAAACTTCGTTATTTTTATCAACAACAATCGTAGCTCCTGGAAGCATAGCTAAAACAGCGCAAGCATCGTAGCTAATGTCTTCGGAACTATCGTCTACATCAAAGTCGGAATCAGAATCGGAATCAGAATCGCCCAAAACTTTTTGCATTTTCTTAAAATTACGATGAAAAATTATGCGAAAAATGCGCTTAGAACCACGTCTAAAAGTCATAGAAATACGACTAAAAGTAGAATCAAAAAACGGAACAAAAACATTGCGAAATGCTGATAGAACAAAGTCAAAAGCAAACATAACCACAACAATTGCAACGCAAAGTGCAATCAAAGCAAAAACAACAAACACCATTAAAGGCGAATATGGCGAATCTTGAAGCATACTCTTAAAGAATACTCTAACGCGCTCACATTTAAGCGACTAATACGTTTAACGCACGTGCGCACAGTAGTCTATACTTGATTAGGGCAATCTAAACAAACGCGAATATGCTCCAAACGCAATTGAACGCAAGAAAGGACGCACCATGCGAGTGATTTTCAACGAAGAGATGAAAGCAGTTGCATCAAACATTGAACGCATGGCAGAGCTTGTTGCAAAAGCCATGAACGATGCTGGAAACGCTCTAGTAAACGCGGACTTAGAATCCGCGCAAACAGTTATAGATAACGATGCAAAGCTAGACGCACTAGAAGCAAACGTTATAGATCAGTGCTTAATATTACTTGCACGTCAAAATCCAGTTGCAACGGATTTGCGAGAAGTAGTTGCAACTATGAGGCTTGCTGCAACTTTTGAGCGCATGGGAGATTTAACAAGTCACGTTGCACAAATCGCAAGAAGAAATTGGCCTGATTGTGCAATACCAAGTCAAGCAAAAGAAACTGTTGAAAAAATGGTTGACTTTTTGCGCGCTCTTTCTACGCAACTAACAGACATGCTTTCAAATAGAGACGTTAATGTAGCAGATGCAATTATTCATGGCGACGATGTAATGGATAAGTTGCACGAACACATTTTTGCGCTTGTAGAAAGTGAAGACTGGAACGGCACTAGAAAACAGTTGATTGACTTAGTGCTTCTAAGCAGATTCATGGAGCGAATCGGCGACCACAGCGTTGCTGCTGCAAGACAAGTTGTATTTATTGTTTCGGGATTTGACCCAACTAAGAAGCCAGAACCAGATAAAGACACAGTTGTTGCATAAAACACGATTTTGAATAAAAACTTAAAACAAAAGTAGCTCGTAAAACAAAAATAACTTGTAAAACAAAAGTAGGCTTGCAATTAATTTTGCAAACCTACTTTTTATTTAAGTTAATTTAAGATAATTAAGCTAACTTAAGCTAGTCAAACTCACTTCTGACCCTGAGCAGCCACGGCAGCAGCACCAGCAGCAGCAGCTTCTGGATCCAAATACTCACCGCGAGGCTTGATTGGCTTAAAGTTTTCGTCCAACTCGTAAAGAAGAGGAATAGCTGTTGGAATATTCACCTTGGAAATCTCTTCTTCGCTCAAGTTGTCGAGCATCTTAACGATTGCGCGCAAGCTGTTACCGTGAGCTGCAATCATTACAGTCTTGCCAGACTTAAGCTCTGGAATAATATCCGACTCCCAATAAGGAGTTACGCGAGTCACAACGTTTGCCAAAGCTTCAGTTTCTGGAACTGGATCGCCTGCGTAACGAGGATCATTCGTCTGAGAATACTCATCGTTTGGATCAATCTGTGGAGGTGGAGTTGCGTAAGAACGACGCCAAATCATAAACTTCTCATCGCCATATTCCTGACGAATCTCAGACTTGTTCTTGCCTTGCAAAGCACCGTAATGACGCTCGTTCAAACGCCAGCTACGACGAACTGGAATCCACAAGCGGTCGGCTGCATCAAGCGCGTAATTCGCGGTGTTGATAGCGCGACGAAGCAAAGAAGTGAACACGATGTCTGGAAGAACGTTCTTCTCTTTAAGAAGCTCGCCACCATGCTTAGCTTCCTCAACACCCTGCTCAGTCAGCGGTACATCAACCCAACCAGTGAACTGATTGGTCTTATTCCATGCGCTCTGACCATGTCGGAGCAATACTAATTTATATGTCATAGTTACCTAGTCTATTCGTTTCGTACGACTACTTACAAAAAGTAAACAAACACGAAAAATTTAATCAAAAAGTCGCCGAACACTAAAAACAGCATTCAACGACTTTTAAGATTAATTCAACTGATTATAACTGATACAACTAGCGATAATCACAACTAGCGAAGTGGCTTGACAAGTGGGAACGTAATCGTCTCGCGAATGGTTGCGCCCGTAAGTGCGATTAGCAAGCGGTCAATACCCATTCCCATGCCACCAGCAGGAGGCATACCAACGCCGAGAGCCTCAATGAAGTCCTCGTCAATATCCATTGCCTCAACGTCTCCAGCCAAAGCATCCTTAGCTTGAGCAACAAAGCGCTCGCGCTGCACAACAGGATCGTTAAGCTCGGAGTAGCCAGTTGCAAGCTCAAAGCCGCGCACGTACAAATCCCACTTTTCAACCATTCCTGGCTTTGTGCGGTGACCCTTAACAAGTGGGCTTGTCTCCACTGGGAAGTCGCGCACAAACGTTGGCTCATAAAGCTTATCCTCGTAGAAGTGCTCCCACAAGTGCTCAACCAACTTGCCATGATTCTCCACTTCGTCGCGCTCAACGCCAAGCTTGTCTGCGATTGCGCCCAAATGCTCAACAGAAGTTTCTGGCGTAATCTCCTCACCCAAAGCCTCAGAAAGCGAGCCGTACATGGTAATTTGCTTCCATTCGCCGCCAAAATCGTACTCTTCGCCATTAAGCAAAGTCACCTTAGTGGAGCCAAATGCGTCTACAGCAGCCTTTTGAATCAGCTCTTTAGTAAGAGCGCCAATCGTATCGTAAGTGCCGTAAGCCTGGTAAGCCTCAAGCATTGTAAACTCTGGAGCGTGAGTTGCATCCACGCCTTCGTTTCTAAAATCACGGTTGATTTCAAACACGCGGTCAATACCACCAACCAAGCAGCGCTTCAAGAAAAGCTCTGGAGCAATACGCAAGTAGAGATCAATGTCGAAAGCGTTCATATGAGTTGTAAACGGACGAGCAGCAGCACCGCCGTGAACCGTTTGCAACATTGGAGTTTCGACTTCCAAAAAGTCGTGGCTGTCGAAAGTGCGGCGAAGAGAAGCAACAGCATGCGAACGCCTGCGAACCATATCTCGAATCTTCTCGTCTGCAATCATGCCAATATATGGCTTGCGAGTACGAGTATCGTCACTTAATTCCTTATGCAAAGCTGGAAGCGGCTGCAAAGCCTTAGCAGCAATCGCCCACTCTGTTGCAAATACGGAAAGCTCGCCCGTCTTGGAAGAAATAACGCGACCGCGAACGTATAAATGGTCTCCCAAATCAACCATCTGCTTGAAGCTTTTAATTGATTCTTCGCCGATTTCCTTCTTGGAAACCATCGCCTGAATCGTAGTGCCGTCACCAGCAGAAAGCTTAACGAAGCACAAGCCGCCAGCATTACGCAAGAAAAGCACGCGGCCAGCAATGCCAACCTCTGTATCGGTTTCTTCGCCAGCTTGAAGCTTGCCATCAAAATCGGCGCGAACTTTTTCGATTGTATCCGTAACGTTAAGATGCACTGGGTATGGTTGCACGCCTTCCTTAAGCATCATCGCGCGCTTTGCAACGCGCATTTGCACCTGCTCTGGGTGCGCAAGGGGACCAAACTCTTTATTGCTTGGGTCAATTGCTTCGTCCAGGCTTGCGCCCTCGTTTACACGCTTAGCAATAACCTCATCCTGCGCGAGCAGCATTTCGGCATGCTCAACGGTGTCAATTTCGTTGACGTTGTCTGTTGATTCATTTTCTGCTGCATCGTTTTGCGCAGCGAGCATTGTAGTATTCGTGTCACTCATAGTCGCTAATTGTAGCTACTAGGTAATACAGATAAGTGCGCAACAAATACGTTTTATTGCGTTATTTAGTTGATTGTGCGAATCATTTTTACATCAAATACACATTTTTATAGAAATATTTATATTTTTCTGTTTTCGGAAGAAAAATAGATTTACAGTAAAAATTTTTATTATTTTATTAAGATATACAAAATTATTTACGAAAAGAGACATGATTTTGCAAATATTGCAGATTGCATGCAAGCCATAAAAAAGTGAAAGTAAATTTTTAATAAAATCTCAAAAAATTTATTTACTAGCGACACACACAGCAACACACACCAGCGACACACAATGATATTTTGTAGCAAGTTCACGCTATTATAACCAAGTTGTTGTAGTGTTTCATGAGCGATTACAGCATGTAGTTGCATCATGTATTCGCAAGATGAATTCACACAATTAACATCGGGCTGTAGCGCAGTTTGGTAGCGCGCTTCGTTCGGGACGAAGAGGCCGCGGGTTCAAATCCCACCAGCCCGACTTTTGTGATATCTCAGCGGATATGTCCTCATATTCCGCTGAGATTTTTTATTTTCTATCACATGTCTCAGCGCATATGTCCGCTTTCGCGTTAATTTCAAATGTTATGTCTCAGCGGACATGTCCACATATTCCACTGAGACATAACGATGACGACATTCGATTTTGATGCTTGCAAATAATGGTTTTGCAAAAACAAACTTATTTACGCAAGTGGCTTCCACGCGAAGTAGCAAAACGATTCCACTTCCATGCAAACACAGCAATTCCAGCGCACATCACCACATACGCACACATGCTTAATTCAGCAATTACACTACCAGTGCGAGCCAGCATAGGCACAGATTTGTGACCCTGACCAGCAATATTTTTCTCTCCGTCATTATTAGATTTCTTAATATTCTTTTCATACGTGTTATTGCGAATATCTTTTGTTTTTGCAGAATTAACACCATTATTCAAAATCGTAGAGTCAATAGAAATATTTTGATGATTATGTTTAGCGTCAGATAGACTTTCGTCTGAATAAGAATCAGGATTCACATCCTTATTCGGATTCGTATCCTTAATCGGGCTAGAACCACTTGGATTAGAACCACTTGGATTAGAACCACCACCTGGATTCGATGGATTGTGCGTCACATGCGCAGTGAACGTAACATCTTTCCAAGGCAAAAGAATATAGGCACCAAAAACAGAATCGGACTGCTCTTTTTTATTGTCAGCAGTTACTTCTATAGCATCTTTATCTCTTGCAGAATGGAAGATGCCTGTGTGAACAGCATTTACACCTTGCCCACGAACTATCTCTTTAATGCTTTTTACTACTGGAGTTTCATCAATATCCCACTTAACGGTATCGCCTGATTTAATTCCTAACGCACTTTTTACTTGAAAAAGAGTCATAGTAGACGAACCACTAGCAGACCTACTAGCTTTATTTGCATCTTCTTGATTGCAACTAATAAAGTTTTGAATTCCATTAATTGAGTAAGTATTGGCTTTCTTGGTTGCAGGATCTTTGCCTTGCAATACATCCGCTATGCAATTAACAGTTTTACTATTCTTACCGCTTGTCTTGAAAGTTACTTTAATGTAGTCTCGTACTTTACGAATAATTGTTTTCGTACTAGTAACAGGCCTTTTAGCAGGCTCGTTTGACTTTTTAGAGGATTTTGTATTAGCAATAAGATCAATATTCTCACCTGGATTTACACCCGATATTCCAGAGGAATCACGCCAAACGCCTACTGGAATAGAGGAATAAATATTGACGTGAGGAAATGTTACATCACGCAAATTATTGGTATATAGCATATTTGAAGAAGTACTTACTTTATAGGTCTTATCATTACCATCAGGAATATCTACAGTTCCTTGAGGAATCGTCCATCCGCTAATATTTAAAGATTGAATACCAGATCCTTCAAACATATAATGCATGTCTGTGACTTTTTTGGTATTCCAGTTAGACACATCAATAGACTTCAAGTTGGAATCGTTATAAAACATTGAAGACATATTTGTTACATTGCTTGTGTTCCATTTTTCACCAAATTTTATCGATTTAAGATTTGGCATTAATGCAAACATCGCATACATTCCGCCTAACGTTTCGGTTTTATCTGTTCCTGCTGCGGAAGTATCCCATTTAGATAAGTCTAAAGTAGTTAAACCAGTCTTAGCAAATGTTTGGTAGAATTCAACTACCTTTGATGTTTTTAAATCAGCAATATTATTGAGTTTGTTTAATTTTTGATCACCCGTAAACATGTTATTAATACGAGTTAAACTGGCTTCTTTTTGTTTAAACAACATCAAAGTCGTCAGAGCTGTCATATTCATAAACATGCCTTGAGCTAATTCCAAATCAGGAACTATCCAACCATGTAGGTCTAAAGTTGTAATAGAAGAGCATCCGTCGAACATGTCATCAGCATTAACAACATTAGTTAAATCCCAGTTTTCAATACCACCAATATGTTTAAGTTTTGGGCAATCCTCAAACATATATGCTGTTGTAACAATGTCGGCTTGTTTTTTATCTTTGCTTTTATCTTCTTTAAACTTAATGTTATTTATATTTTCAACACTCTCCAAATTTTCCATGTCCTTAAACATGTTCTCAGATACACTCATCGTAATTTGTTCATCAAATACAACTTTAGTAATTTTGCTAGCAACAGTTGATAATTCGAACTTTGAGTTGTTTACATGTACTGTACTGTTTTTCAACTGTGTAGTTATACGAGCTATTTGCTTATCATCAACAGGCTTAATATGAAGAGTTAGAGTTCCTTCTTCATTCTTATCATTATTTTCTTCTAGCATAACCTTCAAATTAATGCCAGAGGAAGCCGTCCCCCATTTATTATAAATGTTACTCGCTGATGGTTCAGATTCAGCGGAAGACCTTTCTGTAGTTTTTGTAACATCGGTTTCAGGACTCTCACTAGCCTTAGTATTAGAAGTAGTTCTAGATATATTGTTAGATACACCGCTAGCAGTTTCAGCATTAGCTACATTGCCAGTAAACTCCATTGTCATTGCAATAGTTGCAAAAACAGCAACCAAACCAATAACGTTATTATGCAGACTACCCCTCATTGAAGTCCTCCGAGTTACGCAATCCCATCGTTAGCCCGTATACGGGCTAATCTCAATACAACGCACGAAAGTATAGCTCTTAAAAAAAAAAAAAATGAAAGAAAAATCAGGAAATAAGTTAGAAAATATCTTCTTTATCACAAATCATTAAAAAATAAAACAGGATTCGCATGCATTACAACACTCTTATAAACGCGTAATTCTCTGTATAAACGCATAACTCTGTATGATTGAGTAGTGAGTAAAACGGAATTAAATCGCAAGAAGCAAGGTGGCTTAAATGTTAAGCGTTTCGCAATTGTATAAAGAACTAGACAGTATGTTTGCTAATCACGCAAACGCGCAAGAAATCGAAAAATATTTGCTAAACGCTCTAAACCAATCGCAAGCAAAAGCAAACCAAGAAACAACAAACCAAGAAGAATCAAACGCTCAAGCATTGCAACTATCTGTGTTAAACGAGTTGATGGGATTTTATAGGTCTCGAGGAGAATACGCAAAAAACAAGCAAATCATTGATAATGCGCTAAAACTTTCAAATAAAATGCAACTAGCAGGCAGTGAAGCTGGCACAACAACGCTTATAAACGCTGCTACTAGTCTTCGCGCAGCTGGCGATTATGAGCGCGCAACAGAAATATATTCTAAAGCTCTTAAAGAATCATCGAAAACACTGAAACCAAACGATAGAAAGCTCGCGGCCCTTCACAACAATCTTTCAATGCTTTACAGCGAAACAGGCAAAATTAAAGAGGCAATAGATCAGCTTGAAAAAGCATTAGATATATTGCAAAAATCGAGTATCAATCCTTCAACAGACATAGATATAGCAGCAACTCACACGAATATTGCGCTTGCGATTTTGCAAGAGTGCTCGCAGCCTAGGGAAAGCACGAATAGCAAATCTGCAACTCTTAACTCTGCTTTTGAACATGCTTCAACCAGCATTCGCATGTACATTGCAGGAAACAACCAAAATCAACCGCACTACGCTTCTGCGTTGGCAGGATATGCGCAAGTTCAATATGCACGAAAAGAGTATTCCGATTCTGTAGACGCATACAGTAAAGCGCTTGATTTAATAGCACAATGTTACGGAAAAGATAGCGAGTCCTATGCGATTACGTTGGAAAATCTACAGCAATCACAGAAGGCAGCAGAAAAATTTACGGAGACTGGCGTGGCGGATGCGATTCGGTGTGATGCGGAAAAGTCGCCAGCAACCGATGAGACACAGCCAGAGTCAAATAAAACCATAAAAATAGATAAAACCATACAATTAAATAACACTATAAAATCAAGCAGAACTATAAAAGCAGAAGATAACCCAAAAATCAAAAACGGCATGCAACTTGCAAAAGAATATTGGCAAACTTACGGAAAGCCGCTGCTTGAACTTGAAGAATTTAGGGACTATAAAAACCGCATAGCTGCAGGATTAGTTGGTCACGGATCGGAATGCTACGGATTTGACGACGAGATTTCTAGAGACCACGATTTTGGACCAGGATTCTGCTTATGGCTTACAGATGAAGACTATGCGAAAATTGGCGAGGATTTGCAAACAGCTTACAACGATTTGCCGCAAGAATTTGCTGGTTTTGGTTCTCGCGAAGAAACTCCACGCGCTAAATCATGTGAAAGCAGTAAGCGAGTCGGAGTATTTAGTACATCTGAGTTTTTTGAAAACATAACAGGATTTTCCGCCGCGCCAAGCCAAGACGAGCCGTATTTGTGGCTTTCGCTAAACGAGTCAACACTTGCTGCAGCTACGAATGGCCAAATTTTTGCAGACCCACTTGGAGAATTTAGCAAAACGCGTCAAAGTTTTAAGCTTATGCCAGACGATGTGCGAATCTCACTAATCTCCAGAAGGCTTGGCATGATGGCTCAAGCAGGCCAATACAATGTTCCACGAATGCTAGCGCGAAAAGACGGAGCTGCAGCATGGCTTTCTATAAACGAGTTTGTGCATGCAAGCGCGTCAATCGTATTTTTTCTAAATAACCCAATAAGTACGGGATATTTGCCATATTATAAGTGGCAATTTGCAGCTTTACGCAAGCTCAGCGCGCGAATGGCGTCTAGACTTTCAAACGTGTGCAATCAGCTTGAATCGCTTATGCGACTAAGCTCCGCGGCATGCTTTGGTGGAATCGGATTTGGCGAAGGCACAAAAGGAAGCAGCGAAGCCGAATCTAAAATAAACGAGATTATTCAAAACGTGTGCAACGAAGTAGTGGAAGAGCTTAAATATCAAGGCTTAAGCAATTGCGGCGAAACGTTTTTAGAATGGCAGCGCCCGTATGTTGAAGCACATATTAAGCAAAAAGATGCATGCTTGCATAGCTTGTAAAACTCGCGAAAATTAAAACTCGTGAAATTCGAAAAGCTAGATTAACACAGCAAACCCTAATCGGAGATAGTATAAAAGATTACTAGAACTAAAATCGATAGGATTAAAAATGATTAGCAAAGAAGACAACGCGCAAATAACGCAAATAGACAGCAAAAATCACACAATTGCAGAAGAAATTACAAGACTAGAATGGCAGCAATTTCAGCTTACAGAAAACGAAGGCGGGCGCGCAAATTGCCAAGGAGATTGGCAAACGTTCCACATTATGCGCATGAGTCAGTTTTTGGCATGGCCGCTTGACTTGCAAGAGTCTTATAGGCAAGATCTTGAGCGCGCAAATAGCGATGGTAGAAATTTGATAACAGAAAAATATGCAAGAATGATGGAGTCTACTGCGCCAGAGATTTTTGAACGCACGATTAAGCCTTATATTAAGCCGATTTTAGAGCCTAGAAAAAGTGAGCAAGAGAAGATTATTTTAACGCAAGTTAAATGGGCAGATGATTTTCGCAATCGCTACACGCATTTAGGTATTGCAATGCGCGTTCTAAAAACAAGCGAAGATACAGCAGAAAATACGTCTTTTGAAACATATTTGCGAGGAGAATTAAGCACGTATTCTGCCGAAACTTTTGCTAAATATAAAACTTTTATAGAAGATTTAACGGCAAAAAATCTAAATCTTACGCAAATGATTATTACGAATACTTTGCACATGTATGGCTATGACTCACTCGATTCGGCCGAATGCGCACACTAGTTAACTTGCTTATAAAAAAACTTGCTTTTGTGCGTTATCTATGAAAATATGAAGCACAAAAGCAAGCTACAAAATCAAAGCTAAAAAAAACCTAATCAAGCATAAGATTTATTAGTTTTGAGATAGCGGAAATAACATCTTCAAAATTTACACTTTTCGCGTACTGATGCTTCTTAGCATATCTATTCCATCTATCGATTACAGCACTATCGCATGAGATACATTCAAGTATTTCACATGCTTTTACTTTTGAAAAATACGTATTTCTATGCTTGCAAGTAAGTGACATAGCAATTTTTAATACACTAAAATCAATACTTTCATTAATTTGATTCACAAACTCACAATCGGCTAAATACGAAATAGCAACTCCACAATTCCCGTTATTAGACGCATTCAGCGAATTCATAATTGCGTAAATATCGTAAAAGTCTTTGCTTCTTGTATTACTCTCCGCCTTAGAAAGAATGGTTTGCAATTTTTCAGCCAATACTGATTCAAGTGGATACATTTGCAAATCTATATCATCTCCAAGAACAGTAGAATATTTTCCCACTTTAACTTCTGGATACATTGGATCTCCAGTAGCTATATCAACCGAAAAAGGAAACCTAATTTTATCTAAATGACCGATTATATGAAAACGATATCCACCATATTCATCTTCAGGTCTAATAGAATCAATAGAATCGTTGATTTCAAACCACACACCATCATGGTTTTCATCATAAGCTGTAACACTTTTAATAATATTAAATAAATAAGAATCCTCCATTTTTAAACCATTAATCAAAAAATCAATATCTTGGGTTGATCTATTATCAATTCCAAGCACAAAGCTCAGAAGCATTCCGCCTTTCAAGACGAAATTATTTTTATACTCACTTTTTGCAAGCAACTTCAAAAACTCATCAAAGAAATATCTACTTAACAAAGTGTTGTAATCTAAGCTAAGTTCTTGCGACTTGTTACGCAAACGCTGAGTAACACTATCTCTAATTGCAATACTTTTATTACTATTGTTATTCATCGAGAATCTCCAAAATATCGTCAACTTGCCGAAGAATACCAAATTTTTTGGCATATTCGCGCAATCTATGTACATCTTTCTTAGGATTTCTCACATACGCACGCAAAGCCTTACCAAATATCTCTGAATCCTGGCGCCTACGATTTCTAACCAAATCGCAGATAGTGCGCTCCATATTATAAACCATCACATAATTACCAATAACCGTACGCACTTGAGTAATACCAATTCTATACCATTTTTTCTCAATTCGATGCACTTCAACATCACTTTTTATGCGCCACGTGTTGTATCCTTGGCATACCGTAACTTCGTTTATAAACGGCATGCGATCTGTAAGATTATGCAAATACAAGGCAGTTTGGTAAGAGTATATGCAAGCTCTATTACGAAGTTGGAAAAAATAAAGTTCATCATAATTATTTGAAGTGCTATCGAAATACACTCCGCGAGCAACTCTTTCCAAATCATTATTTTTGACCATGCTAGTTAGATACCAAGAGTCTATTCCTGCAGAAGAAATTTCTTTTGCAGTAACAATACCGTTATTTTTCCTAACTATTCCTTTAATCGCACTAATATTCGTTCTCTTTTGATTCGCTATTACTTTCACCAATGCAGACCAACCTATTAAAAAAATTATCATTTTATAGATAACAAACACTTATTAAAAACTTGCTTTTGTGCTTTATTATTATAAAAATAACGCACAATTGCAAGTAAATGCAGCTAAAAAGTTACATATAGGTGATTATTTAGGACTGAAAAACGTAAAAAATAACAAATGTTTATAAGTCAAGTATTGACACTGTTGACAAACATTGACAAATTCAAATAACTATTGATAAATATTTACAAATGTTGAGGCAACTATAGTGTGAATAGTTTTATTACAGTGTGAATAGTTTTGCAAATACACAATCGACTCTTTGCGCAGTTTTTAAGCTACGCAAATCAGATTCAACAAAAACAGTAGAAGACGCACTCAAACCATTTTTGCTCAAAAAATCCCGATAAATCATAATATTCGGTTTGCGCAAATGAGACTCGCAAGATGCACTAACGCCATTTATCTCGCCAAGTATTGGGCAAGTTTCGCGCGCGCAATCAATCCACTCTTGCGAAGCATTTCCCAGCGCCCAAACGCGCACACCTTTTGCAATCAAATCGCGAGCAAAAGAGGCAAAACGCGCTCGCTCCCCTAAAAATCCGCGTGAAAAATTCTTAAAATACAGGCGATAAAGCCATGTTACGGCAGGTCCGTGATGCTCGCTAAACGATTCCAGTGCGCGCTGGCTGCTCCATGCAGCCTCTCGCAAAGCTTCGTGAAACTCAAAACCCCATTCTGGCTCGTAACTAAACAGAACTTCGCCAATATAATCTGGGTAATCTGAGCCCAACGTGCGCCGCGAATCCCAATCAACAAGAAGATGCAAGTCAAAAACAACATCTGTTATGCCGTTTTCAACAATTTTTTGCGCGCATAAATCGCAATAAGCGTCACTATTCTTGCAATCGTCACTATTCTTAAAATCATTGCGATTAGGCAAAAAATCTTCTGTACAAACCATTAAAAATCCTAAATTATTCGGTTGGCGAAATTCCGCCAACATAGGATGAAATTCCAGAAGCGCCAGGAGCTACAGAAGAACCAGAAGAACCAACGCCAGAAACCCCAGCCCCAAAGCTAGCAGGCAAATTGTTCAAATTATAACCAAGCGCCTCAAGCTGCGCGCGCCCATCTTCCGTAATATTTTCAACACTCCAACGCGGCTTCCAAGTCCAATCAATCCTAAATTCGTCTACAAGTCCAACCAGCGCACTCGCACACTCGTCTTCAATCAAATCTGTAAGCGGGCAAGCAGGTGTTGTAAGCGTCATAGTAAGAATTGCACGCCCAAGCTCATCAATCTCAATCCCGTAAACTAACCCCAAGTCAACAACATCAATACCAAGCTCTGGGTCCACAACATTGTGCAAAGCCTCTTGAATATCTTCCTCGCTTACGCGACCAATATTGTTTGCGCTAAGAGTTGATTCTGCTTGATTTTCTGCCATCTTGTTCCTTATTTTTAAGTGTTACAACGCGATTTTTTTAAGTGTTACAACGCGATTTTATAAAGCTACATACGATTTTATAAATCCTCAATAGCCTTTGCAATACCGTCTTTTAAGCCTTCCCACGCAAGCAACGCGCACTTGATTCGCATTGGATATTTAGAAACGCCTTGAAAAACCATCGCATCTTCCAAATCATCCTCGTCTTGCTCGCTTTTTAATCCAACTCCCCTAGATTCCATAAGCTTGTGGAAAAGAGCGGCCAATCGCAAGGCATCCGCAACGGTTTTCCCCTCAACCAAATCAACCATAATCGAAAGACTCGCTTGCGAGATTGAGCAACCGTGGCCATCCCACTTAATACTTTTAATAAGCGCATTGCTTGAATTGTCAGCATTTTTAGCAAGTTCCACATGCATTGTAACCTCATCGCCACAAGTTGGGTTAAATTGATGAGATTCGCCAAATGCGTAGTTTTTGCCAGTTTCTACAGCACAATTTTCGTGATGATTTGTAATTGTTATATTAGAATCGTTTTTAAACTCATCGGCTGCTGGCGACTTATCCGAAGCCTCCTCAACTTTCTCTTCCTGCATCTCTGCTTTAGAAAGGCTCTCTGTGCTTAAAAAATGTGTTTTTCCGTGCGGATTCCTAGCAGCATCTAAAATCACTTCTTGATACATGCTTTCTAAGTCGCTACTTACACCGTTAGCGTCATCAAAACTCATATCAAACATACGCTCTCCTTGCATTAAAATATTACGACTATGCGCCAAAATATGCGCGAACATGGCAAACAGCTTCCACAAGCGCGCGAGCTTCTTCGATTGTGTTATAAACTCCAACAGATGCGCGATTCGAAGCGTACACGCCAAAATGGCGATGAATCGGCTGAGCGCAATGATGCCCAACGCGAATCGCAATTCCTTGCGCATCCAAAAACTGGCCAACGTCATGCGGATGCACGCCTTCAACTTCAAAAGAAACCGTTGCAATACGGTTGCTTAAATCAAGTGGTCCAAGCACGCGAACCCCTGGAACATCTTGCAATTTAAGCAATTCTGCGGCAAGTTCCTGCTCATGCTGTGCAACTCGATTCATGCCCAACTCGCGAAGCCAATCCGCAGCCACTCCTGCAGCGACCATTTGCGCAACTGGCTGAGTTCCTGCCTCAAAACGGTAAGGCGCTTCCATATATTGCGCCGACTTATTAAGCCACGCAAGCTCCACCATAGACCCCCCAAAATTAGCAGGCGGAAGAGCGTTCAAAAGATTGCGGCGGCCATACAAAAACCCAACTCCTGTAGGACCGTACATTTTATGAGCACTAAACGCTGCAAAATCAACGTCTAACGCGTGAAAATCAACTGTAATATGCGGAACGGACTGGCAAGCATCAAGAACAAAAATCGCACCAACCTTGTGCGCACGCTTGCAAATCGGCGAAACATCCGTGATCGCGCCAGTAACGTTGCTAATATGCGTAACTGCAACGATTCTAGTGCGCTCATCAATAACAGTGCTCAAATAATCCGCGTCCGCGCGCAATCGTCCATCTTCAGTTACATCAATCCAGCGAAGCTCCGCACCCGATCGAATCGCAAGCTCTTGGAATGGCAATAAAACGGAATGATGCTCTGCGCGAGAAACAACAATATTATCTCCCCTATTAATCACAAAATGATTGCACAAAGTTAAGTTATCTTCCGCAAAACCAGAGCGATTTAGCTTAGCGTTAATAGTGGCGTTTCCAATAGAAGTTGCAAGAAGATTCAACGCGCCTGTAGCGCCAGGCGTAACAACAATCTCTTCGCTGCCTTCTTTGCTACAAGCACCAACGAGTTTTGCAACCTTTGCTCGCGCTTCTTCAAACGCAACTGTGCTAAGCGCTGCCAACTCGTGCGCTCCTCTATGCACGCCAGCATTAATCGTTTTATAAAACTCGCTTTCGGCATTAATTACAACTTTCGGCTTTTGAGAAGTTGCTGCAGAATCCAAGTAAATCAAGGGTTTTGAATGCACTTTGCGACTTAAAATCGGAAATTGAGACCGTAAATCTTCAAAATCGCGCATTAGCGCAAAGTCTGTATCAAGATTTTTATGATTAAACATTCAAAATCACCTTTTAATCAAATTTATAACTTAAAAGCCGCTCCCCCAAAACAATGATTGAAGGAGCGACTTTCAAGACTTAAATCTTAGTAATTAGCGCTTTACGAACAGCTAAGCCTAAAAGCATAAAAGCCTAAAAGCTTAAATCATAAAGCAGAAAGCTAATTAGAATCCAAATTGTGCCGCAGCTTGACGAAGAGTCTCTGCAGAACGCTTCAAAGCAGCAAGCTCGCGATCCGAAACTGGAGTATTCAAGCGAGAATTTACTCCGTTGCGGTTCAATAAAGTTGGAACAGACATGCAAACGTCTGAGATTCCGTGGAAGTCTTCAAGCAAAGAGGAAACTGGCAAAATGCGGTTGGTGTCGCGAAGAACAGCCTCAACAATATCTACGCCAGACATTGCAATAGCGTAGTTTGTAGCGCCTTTACCGTTAATAATCTTGTAAGCTGCGTTCTTAACTTCCTGATGAATCTCTTCGCGCTTAGCTTCATCCAATGGCTCATGACCTGGAAGAGCATTCCACTCGCACATTGGAACACCACCAATAGTTGCAGAAGCCCAAAGAGGAACTTCGGAATCGCCATGCTCGCCAGCAATATAAGCGTGAACGTTCTTAACGTTCACACCAGTGTGCTGAGCAATAAGGAAGCGCAAACGTGCAGAATCAAGGTTTGTACCAGATCCGAACATTTGATTAGCAGGAAGACCAGAAAGCTTCATAGAAACATGCGTAACAACATCAACAGGATTTGTAATAAGCATGTAAATTGCGTTTGGAGCAACCTTAACAACATTAGGAATAATCGACTTCATAATATTGATGGTTGCACCTGCAAGCTCCAAGCGAGTCTGGCCAGGCTTTTGACGAGCGCCAGCAGTAATAACAACCATATCGGCATCGCGGCAAATTTCAACATCGTCGGAGCCAGCAATAGAAACAGCTGGGTAGAAGCTAGAACCGTGCTGCATATCGAGCACTTCTGCTTCAACACGTTCCTTAGCGATATCCTCAAGCACAATTTCACGAGCAACACCGCGCTGAGCAGCAGCAAACGCAAGCGTAGAACCTACTGCGCCAGCACCAATAATCGCAAGCTTTGTTGGCTTAACCTGAGAATTCACCATTAGAAAACCCCTTTTCCACAAACCGAATCAACCCTCTAGCTAATAAATAACTCAAAATATAAGGGCTGCTCTAATAATAGAGATATATGCATGAACAGTTTTTACTTTAATCACACCTAAGGAGTTTTGCTTAAAACGCAATTTGCATAAGTTTTGCAGCCAAAGAATCTCCAACAAAAGCATCTAATTCTATGCCAGAATCCTTATATTCCACTGATTTTACAATGCCATTTTCCCTAACTTTAGATAGCAAAGATCCAGAATAATCACTATAAGGAAGCCTAACTTTAACATGAACATGTGGTGAAGGTAACAAATTTTCTATGCGCGTTCTTAAACGGTCAATATTTGTTCCACTTGCAGCAGACACAATTAAAGAATCAGGGTACAACGATTGCAAGCGCAAACGCATTGGCTCTTGCATAACATCCGACTTATTAAACGCAATAATTTGCGCAATATCTTCCACACCGTCAATTTGAGCTAAAACCTCGTTAACTGCCTCAATTTGAGAAACAGGGTCTGGGTGAGAACCGTCAACAACGTGCAAAATAACGTCTGCTTGGCCAACTTCTTCCAAAGTGGACTTAAACGCTTCTACTAGCTGAGTTGGCAGCCTTCGCACAAAACCAACCGTGTCTACAAGCGTATAAGCGCGACCATCTTTAGTTAAAGACTTTCGAACAGCAGTATCCAAAGTAGCAAAAAGCGCATTTTCTACAAGCTCCTTAGAGCCAGTAAGCCTATTTATAATCGAAGATTTTCCAGCATTTGTATACCCTACTACTGCAACAGTTGGAATATCTTGACGACGCCTAGATCCGCGCTTTGTCTCGCGAGTCGGTGCCATTAACGCAATGTCGTGACGCAATTTTGAAATTCGATTCCTAATTGCGCGCCTATCCATCTCGATTTTTGTTTCGCCAGGGCCTCTAGAGCCTATTCCTGCGTCTCCTGCAGCGCGACCGCCAGCCTGCCTAGAAAGAGCAGCACCCCAACCTCTAAGTCGCGGAAGCATGTATTGAAGCTGAGCAAGCTCGACTTGTGCCTTTCCCTCCCTGCTTGTTGCATGTTGAGCGAAAATGTCTAAAATAACAGCCGTTCTGTCTACAACCTTGACTTTAGTGGCATCTTCCAAAGCTCTTCTCTGACTTGGTGGAAGATCGTCGTCTACAACAATCGTATCCGCATCATTTTGCGCCACAACCGCCGCAAGTTCACGCGCTTTTCCGGAACCAACATACGTTGCTGCATCTGGCCTATATCTTTGTTGCAACATGCCGTCACACACTACTGCTCCAGCGGTTTTAGCAAGAGCGGCCAACTCTCTAAGAGACTCTTCTGCTTGGCTTAAAGTTCCGCGAGCGCTAGACCACACGCCTACTAAAACAACGCGTTCCAGCCTTAGTTTTCTGTATTCTACTTCGGTTACGTCTTGTAATTCTCCAAGGCCAGCAACTCGTTTTAAGGCGTTTCTTGATTCGCGCTCTTGCCAAGCTTCATCGTTGCTTTCTAGGCTTGATCCAGCGTTTGCATTGTCTAGCAGAACTTCACTATGACCTGAAAGAACGTCTTTATGCTCATTTTTATACTCAGGCATATTATTATCACCACTTGCCAAATCGCTGTTTGCTAAAGTATCTACCAAAACTATGCCCTTTGCTATTTTGCTTTAACTACTAACGCTAAATCCCTTGTTAATACACGATTTACAACGTTTGTTTTATTATTGTGAATCTAGAAGACATAATTTTTAACGCAACACTAAAATGGCTATTAACACTTTTAATAAAACTAAAAAGACGAGCAGCATTAATGCTACTAAAACAAACAAGAATACTAAAGAATCTAAAACTAGCGGCGAACAGTATTTTTCCGCTAATCCAAATTCTTTAGACTTAAGACGGACTTTGCAAGTTGATTTGCGCGGTCACAAAGTTAGCGTGCAAGTTTCTAACGGAGTTTTTAGCTCTTCTAAACTTGATTTAGGAACTGCAGTTCTTCTTAAGCACGCTCCACAACCCCCAGAAAATGGGCGATTTTTCGATATCGGTTGCGGATGGGGCGCTATTAGTTTGGCTTTAGGTTTTGAATCCCCTAATGCGCAAATTTACGCAGTAGATGTTAACGAGCGCGCTCTAGAACTTACTAATATTAATGCAAAAAATGCTGGATTAAATAACATTCACACTTATCTTGTAGAAGATGCGCTAAAAGAACTAAAAGAAAATGCGCTACAGGAAAATACACAAAGCGAGGACGCACAAAAAAACATTGATCTTATTTGGTCAAATCCTCCAATCCGCGTTGGAAAAGACGTTTTGCACAATATTTTGCTAACATGGCTTCCTCGATTAAAAGTTGGTGGAGCTGCTTATTTGGTTGTTCAAAAAAATCTTGGTTCCGACTCCTTAATCCCTTGGCTTTCTAAAAATCTTGGTGAAGATTTTAGCGTTGAAAAATACGCAAGTTCTAAGGGATACAGGATTATAGAAGTCTTAAGAAAATAGGATTTAGCAAGATTTAACAGGATTGAATATGAACTTTGACTATCCTAGTAAACTGCCGATTTGTTCTGCACACGATCAGATTATTGAAGCTATTAAAGAGTCGCAGATTATAATCGTATCTGGTCAAACTGGTTCTGGCAAAACCACTCAAATCCCAAAAATGGCTTTGGAACTTGGCAGAGGCGGTCGCGGAAAGCAAATTGTTCACACGCAACCTCGCAGGCTTGCTGCGCGCACAGTTGCCGAGCGAATCGCAAGCGAAATGGGTGTTAAGCTTGGCGAAGAAATCGGCTACCAAGTGCGTTTTAACGACGAAAGCTCATCTAAAACAAAGCTTCGCATAGTTACAGACGGTATTCTACTTGCTCAAATTCAGCGCGATCCACTTCTTACGCGCTACGACACGATTATTATTGACGAAGCTCACGAGCGCAGCCTAAACATTGATTTTTTGCTTGGATATTTAACAACTCTTTTGCCAAAGCGCAAAGACTTAAAGCTTATTATTACTTCTGCAACAATCGATTCTGCAAAGTTCAAAGACCATTTTGAGCAAGCTTTACACATTAAAGTTCCTGTTATAGAGGTTTCCGGGCGAACATACCCCGTGCGCGTACTTTACGAGCCGCTTGGAAGCGCGCCTTCGCTTATGAAGCATGTTCCAGGTTTTGCCGATATTGCTATGGACGATGAAAGCGTTGCGCAAAGCCAAAGTCTTTCTAGTTTTTCGCAAAGCGGAGATATTTGCGATGAAGACATTGCTTCTGCTGTAACTCGCGCATGCGCTCAACTTGTGATTCATTCAAACCACACTCAAGGCGCGCGAGATATTATGGTTTTTGCTTCTGGCGAGCGCGATATTCGCGAGTTTGAAGCATCGTTGCGTTCTTATTTCGGTACACGCACAAGCGACATGAATCGCAGTGACGCCATTGAGATTGTTCCACTTTTTGCGCGTCTTTCTTCTAAAGACCAGCATCGCGTTTTTGAGCATCACACTCATCAGCGTATTGTAATCGCCACTAATGTTGCAGAAACTTCTCTTACAGTGCCTGATATTCGCTACGTTGTAGACCCTGGTTTTGCTAGAATTTCGCGCTATTCTAAGTCTGCTAAAGTTCAGCGTCTTCCTATAGAACCTATTTCTCAAGCAAGCGCGGATCAGCGCTCTGGCCGTTGTGGGCGAATTGCAGATGGAATTGCTATTCGCTTGTACTCTAGGGAAGATTACGATACTCGCCCACGCTTTACCGATCCCGAGATTTTGCGCACTTCACTTGGTGCTGTTGTTTTGCACATGCTTTCTGTTGGAGTTGCTAAAACTGGCGAAGATATAACGAATTTTGGATTTATTGATCCTCCAGATATTAAGGCTGTGAGCGATGGTTTTAACGAGCTTAGTGAGCTTGGCGCAATAAGCAGAAAATCAGGTGTTATAAGCTTGACTCGAATTGGCCGCGAGCTTAGTCATATTCCAATTGACATTCGTTTAGGCCGCATGATTATTGAAGCTGCGCGCAACACTACGCCTAATACTTTAGCTGCGATTCTTGTGATTGTTGCATTTTTGAGTTTGCAAGATCCGCGCGAGCGCCCAGAGGACAAGCGCGACGAAGCAGATAGGCTCCACAATCGTTATGCAGACGAGTTAAGTGACTTTTTAACAGCATTGAATATTTGGGATCGCATATTCCAGGCAGATGGCGAAATCAGCAACAACGCACTAAGGCGACTTTGCAAGGAGGAATTTTTCCACTTTTTACGCCTAAAACAGTGGAAAGATTTAGTTAATCAGCTTAAAGATTTATGCAAAGAACTTCATTATAATGTTGGCGAAGCGCTGCCAATTAAACGCGCACCTTTGCAAATCCGCCAATTGCCAAATAATCAACAAGCGGCTCACAGTCTTTGTTGCACTTGGGATTATCAAGGAATCCACTCTTCTATGCTTTCTGGCTTGCTTTCTATGATTGGCATGCAAGTTATTCGCGAGCCTAAAGCTTCGGATTTTGCAGGACTTCGCGGAACAGCCAAAATTCGCGCAATTAAGCGCGCTCAAAAAATGGCAAAAAACGATTATCAAGGCGCTAGAAGCACAAGGTTTGCAATCTTCCCATCTTCATCTGTTTCTAAAACAACTCCTTCATGGATTATGTGTACGGAATTGGTTGAAACTTCTAGACTTTGGGCAAGGTATTGCGCGCAAATCGACCCTGCTTGGGCGGAGTCTTTAGCTAAGAATCTTACTCGCGTAACATATTTAGATGCTCATTGGAGCGCAAGCAAAGGTGCAGCAATCGCTCAATCGAAAGTGCTTTTGTACGGCTTGCCTATTGTGCAAAATCGCACTGTTCAATGGTCTAAAATCAACCCTTACGAATCTCGAATGTTAATGATTCGTCAAGGCTTAGTCGAAGGAAACGTTCAACAGCGTTTTCCATTTAACGATTTTATCTCCTCAAATATTAACGTTTTGAACGATGCCGATAATCAAACAAATCGCACTAGGCAAGCAAGCGAAACCGTAAACGACGAGGATTTGTTTACTTTTTACGATAATAAACTTCCTCAAGAAGCTACGACCATTGCAGATTTGGCTAAATGGTGGAAAAATTACAGGCTTCAAGATCCGCATTTTCTTGATTTTAACCCAGATTGTGTTGAGCGCTTGCAATACGCAAATGACACTGATTTAGCAGACTACCCCGATACTTGGCATACGATTGGAACAGACGGCCAGAAAATTAATTTGCGCTTAAGCTACATTTACGATCCGCATAATCCTTTAGATGGCGTAACTGTACACGTTCCGCTTCATGCTCTTTTGCGACTTAAGCCTCAAGAGTTTACTTGGAATGTGCCAGGCTTATTAGATGAGCTGATTATTGGAATGATTAAGTCTCTTCCTAAGACTTTGCGCGTGCAATTCGTGCCAGCTCCAGATACTGCTCGTAAAATCCGCGAGTGGATTGACGAAAACTACGATTATCTTCCAGGAATAAACGAGAATCCACAAGAAGATTTTATTTGGCAAGATTTTAGCGAAGTCTTTACTAAAGCTGCGATTAGTGTTGTTGGAGCGCAAATCCACCCAGAAGTTTTAAGCGATGAACAGTTGCAACGGCTATCTCCTTATTTGCGCGTAACTTTTAGCGTTGAGCAAAAGAAATCTAATCCAAACAAACCTAATCAAAACAACTCGCATAATCGAAACAACAAGCGTATTAAGCCTACTGTTTTAGGAACAGACAAGTCGCTAATAAGCCTTCAGAATCGCTTTGCAAAATCAGCTCAAGAGTGTGCGTTAAATGTTGTTAACAGCAAGGCAATTAAAGCAGCAGAGGCCGGAAATGTTGTTGAGCGAGCAGATTTATTACACAAGTCTGGTGCAACTAATCTTTCTAGATCTCAAATGGTTTGGCAAGGCGCGCTTAACATGCTTATTTTAGACGATAAGCGCATTACATCTAGATGGCTCGGAAGCGAGGCTTTGCTACTTGCTTCTGCACCTTATAAGTCTTCTAAAGATTTGGCTCAAGATTTGCAAATGGCAGCTATTAAGCGACTTATACCAAATACGCAAAAAATTACTAACGATGTTGAGCTTAAAGAAGCCGTTGGAAATATTGCCGAAGTTTACGAAGACACGGTTTATAGTGTTGCGCACAGTGTTATTGCTATTTTGGAGCGATTTGCTAAAGTCGAGTCTGCTGTTAGCGGCAAAGCCGACTTGCCAATGCTTAGCGTTCTTCAATCGATTAAAGAACACGCATCTTCGCTTGTTTTTCCTGGATTCATTGCAAAAGCAGATTCTAGCGCACTTACTTCAATAGAGCGCTACTTACATGCGGATTTGATTCGACTTAACAAAGCTAAGTCAGACAAAAATCGAGATGTTCAATGGGCTTGGCAGGCAGATGAAGCTCAAAAGCTTGTGTTAGAAGCTCAAAAGAGAGCAGAAAGCTTGCCTGCAGGACCTAATAGAGATGAGGCTCAAGAAAAAGCACAAAAACTAAAGTGGATGTGCGAAGAATTCTACGTTTCTCTTTGGGCGCAAGAGCTTGGAACAGCATACCCGATTAGTATTCAGCGCATGAAAAAACTATGTTAGCGTAAAAACTATGTTAGTTTAAAAATGCGCGGCATAAGACTACAAAAAAGTGGTCACTATCCACGCAGCCAAAGATGACTGCAAGATAGTGACCACTAACATATTGAGTAAATAATAATTACTCTTTAACCATAAGGCTACGAGCAATGTAAACTACTAAGCCAATAAAGGCTACAATAGCGCCCATCATAAGCAAGTTAGAATAACCTGCACCTAAGCCTTGGATTCCAGCAAAAGAGAATCCTTTTAGCAAGTTTCCGCCAAAGAAACCGCTGAAAATGGAAATACCGATTGATGCTGTAACATTCATAACTAAATCGTTCATACCGCATCCACGACCCGATTCTTCAACAGGCAATGCGCTAAGAACCGTTGAAACGATTGGTGAATACATAAGTCCGCAACCAGCGTAGTAAACGCATGCGCACAAAGTTAGAACAAGGAATCCGCAATTGATGAATACAGCAGCTCCGACCCATCCAAGAATCATAAGAACAGCAGCTGTAATAATGCCAGCTTTACGTCCAATGAAACCGATAATTGCTCCAGAACATGTTCCAAACACTGCTGCTACAACAAATGCCCATACAAGGTAGGAAGAAACTGCCTCAGTGCTCATATGATACAAAGCTCCACCAATAACATTGTAAATTGGAGGCATGCAATAGTTAGTAAAGTAGAAGATGAAGATCAAAATAATGCCCGAAAGCCAACGCTTATTCTTAAAGAATGCAGGAGTTACAAACGGGTTCTTTGCCCTCATAATGTATCCAGCGAATACAACAAACAGCACGATGGATCCAAGTAGCAATCCCCAAGCTTTGTAAGAGAAGAACAAAGTCAGCAATGCAACAGCAATACCAAACACTGTAAAGCCGAGTTTATCAATCTTTCCACCAATACCGTTCTTAGTTGGTAAGCATTTAACAAGTACTGGCAGGAATAGAATGGTTACTGCAGGAATAAGGAACAAATATTGCCAAGCGATAGAGCTTAAAAGACCAGCAGCAAATACGCCAATAGAAGCAGAAAGCTGATAGGCTGCAGTAAAGAGTCCAAAGAAAATTACCTTAAGATCGTTGCGCAAATACTTAGTTGCAATAACAAGGAATGAAGAACCTGCTACTTGCTCGCCAGCTGTTTGTAAAATACGCGCAATAATAACAGTCCACAAGTTTGGAGTGAAGAAGAAGTTTGCAATAAAACCGAACAAGGATCCAACAAACAATGTTACAAGTCCGATTGTTATGAGTCTACGAAGCGACACAAAGTCGCCCAAAGAGCCGTAAATAAAGCACACAATGCCTAAAACAATAATTGGCAAACTCGTAATAAGCGAAGCTTGATTAGGAGCACCAACAGCTTTACCAATCTGATCGAATACCAGATTAAATCCCTGCAAACACAATGTTCCAAGAATAAAGGTTATAAGAAGTAAAATTAGCGAGTAAATCGCCACTTTGTCGCGGGTTTTTGGATCCTCGTATGGGTCTACCGCGCTAGATTTTGCAATCTCAGTCATAATAATCCAATCAATTAATATTTTTAGTTTCTACATTGGTAAATAAGGCACGTCGTATATTGCGGAAAATGTTGCGATTTACGGCGTGTCGAACAACAAAAAGCGTAGTTAAAACGGAATTAAAAACGCATGAAATCCACACTCAGCCAGCAATTTTAGCCAAGCCAGAAATACGCGTCATAAACTCGTTCAAGAATCGTGGAACATCAACGCCAACAGCAACTTGCATTGTTTTAACAGGGTCATTCAAGCGCGTAACGTCTCCAATTGTGCGTCCACGAGTTGGACCTTCAACATCCACTTGCATATTGATTGGAAGCGTTGTAACAAGCGTTGGATCCACAGCTACAGCCACTGCCAAAGGATCATGCAAGCCGCATCCGCCAAGGTGCGGAGCCGTAGTCTCATATGCCTTAATGTAAAAATCGGTCATATCTGCAAGGAACTTGCCAGCCTTTGTGCCAAGGTCACGCCACTGCTTTGTCTCCTTGTAAGTAAGCAAAGTCTGTAAAGTAACATCCAAACCAATCATTGTTACTGGAGCACCAGAGCGGAATAGTACATCTGCAGCATCTGGGTCTTGAGATATATTCGCCTCAGTCCAAGCGTTTACGTTTCCATGAATAGTAAGCGCGCCGCCCATAAGAACAATCTTGCCAATCTCATCTTTGATTTCTGGAGCCTTCTTCAATGCAGCAGCAATATTTGTCATTGGTCCTGTTGGAACATACACCAAATCCTTGCCATATTTCTTTACAGAATCAATAATGAAATCAACAGCGGATTCATCTTCTGCTTTGCGAGGAGAATCTGGAATTTCAACATCGCCAATTCCGTTATCTCCGTGAATAAATGCAGATATTGGAAGAACTTCAAACGAATCTTTTGTGCTTGCGTGCGAAAGTCCCTTATAAACTTTTACTTCTGGATGCCCAAGTAAGTCTGTGATTGCAAGCGCATTACGAACACCTTGCTCCATTAAAACGTTGCCATACGTACCAGTTATGCCAATAAGCTCCATTTCTGGGCTTCCAAGAGCATAAGATATAGCGAGAGTATCGTCAACACCAGTATCAAGATCAAGAATCAGCTTCTTCACTTGAGTTACCTCCCTTTGTGTATTTGGCATGATTTTACAGTCGTTGTAAATCATGGATTGCACGAATATTTTCAAAATTATTCAAATGCAACCAAGCAAAAATTCTATCCACATAATTTTGAAAATCAACATTACAATTAGATAATTTTAGACATATAATTGTTTCTCTATTGTGCAATAGTTTGCGATTTTTGTTATAAAATGTTCCAATCGCAAGCAAAAGTTAAATTAAATAAACAAACGTTTAGATTATACTTAAAAACTAACATTCAAACACAAACATTCAAATATAACAATCTAAAAAATTTTGTGAAAAATGTTAAAAAATAATCAAAGAAAAACCTAAAAATAAAACGCGCGACACGCCACCACGGCACATCGCGCGATTTAATAGTCAACACAAACTAAACGCAAAAACCTACAGTCTAGGCAAGTATTTCTCGAGTTCGTAAGGCGTTACTTGTCGACGATACTCTTCCCACTCTTTATGCTTATTGCGCAAGAAGTATTCAAACGCATGCTCACCTAATACGCTAGCTACAAAATCAGACTTCTCCATAATCTTCAAAGCTTCATCCAAAGACTCAGGAAGAGGCTGAATGCCCATAGCTTGACGCTCAGCATCCGTAAGCTCCCAAACGTCGTCGCTAGTCGGATCACACAAAGTCATTTGCTTTTCAATGCCATCTAAACCAGCAGCCAACAAAACAGAGTATGCAAGATATGGATTCGCAACAGGGTCAAGCGCGCGAAACTCCATACGGCAAGAATTGCCTTTGCCTGGTTTATATTGAGGCACACGCAAAAGCGCGGAACGGTTGCTATGACCCCAGCAAACATAGCTAGGAGCTTCCGCTCCACCCCACAAGCGCTTATAAGAGTTAACGTATTGATCTGTAACAGCGCAAATTTCTGCAGCATGATGCAAAATACCAGCCGCAAATTGGCGCGCAATAAGAGACATATTAAACTCTTGACCAGCCTCGTAGAAAGCGTTGGAATCTCCTTCAAACAGGCTTAGATGCGTGTGCATACCAGAACCAGGCTGATCTGTAAGCGGCTTAGGCATAAAGCTGGCATACATTCCGCGCTCAAGAGAAATCTCCTTAACAACAGTGCGGAAAGTCATAATGTTATCTGCAGTAGTAAGAGCGTCTGCATATCTTAAGTCAATCTCGTTTTGACCAGGGCCGCCTTCGTGGTGAGAATACTCAACAGAAATACCCATCTGTTCAAGCATGCTCACAGCACTACGACGAAAGTCCATTGCCGAACTTCTTGGAACGTGGTCAAAATACCCACCTTCATCAATAGGGACAGGTGTTTTAGACCAATCGTCTTGCGCTTCAAATAAGTAAAACTCAATTTCTGGATGAACGTAAAAAGTAAAGCCCTTTTCTTTAGCTTTTGCGAGCGCAGTTTTAAGAACGTGACGAGGGTCTCCAAGAGACGGCTCACCATCTGGCGTTAAAACATCGCAAAACATGCGTGCCGTACCTTCTGGACCGCCATGCCATGGCAAAAGTTGGAAAGTCGAAGGATCTGGCTTAACAATCATATCGTCTTCTAAAACACGAGTCATGCCTTCAATCGCAGAACCGTCAAAGCCAATACCCTCTTCAAACGCAGCTTCAAGCTCTGCTGGAGCAATAGCAACCGATTTAAGCGTTCCAAGAACATCCGTGAACCATAGTCGAATAAAACGAACGTCACGCTCTTCAACTGTACGCAAAGCGAATTCTTGCTGTCTATCCATATCTACAGTCCAATCAATTTAAGTGTGTAACTATATGTTTTTTCTCTCATACTCTTTAACTAATATTTAAGAGACTAATTATTATATTATCTCTTACTTTTCGCTTTTATTTAGCTTTATGAGCATGAATTTACTTATTTTTAATGTAACAATCTAATAGCAATCTAGTAGCAATCTATTTAACATAGACTACATCTTTTTGCCATATTTATAAAAAATCTCTTTTGCTTGATCATCGCTTAAATCATCTGTACTTGTAACTTCAATCCCAGATTCTTTAAGATCTTTAACACTTGAGTAGCAAATCATAAGATCTTCAACGCATCTAGCAGACATTGCAAGAATCATAGGTGGAACAGCATCTAAAACACCTTGCTTATATTCGTAGATTTTTGCATCGATTTTATTAGCACGATTCACCATTAAAATAGCAGGCATTCCGCGAAAATAGTCGGTAAATTTTTTAACTGATTTTTCTGGATTGTCTTCGTCTAAATCGCGTAAAACTGCCACTCCCCCATTTTCGTCGTTAAAACAATCCGCATTAACTCCAGCCATTTTGCAAAAACATGCAAGAAGCTCCCCTGGCTCTATAGCTGTTAAGAACAGCGCGCACTTTGCCTTTTTTCCAAGCAGACCTTGCAAATCTTCTTCAAAATCTGCTTGCTCAATCTTTTTTACAGCATCATCGATTGAATCACGATTTTGCTCTTCGCTAAACTCTTTTTCAAAACCAAGCAATGCGTCTTCAAGTTCTTTATCGGTAAAAGAAGTACGAACATCGTTAGAATCATTAGAACCAACGCCATTATTGCCATTAACGCCATTATTATTATCGCTAACGTTATTGTTTTTATTCAAATCGTCGTTATCTTTACACATATTTTTCCACCTTCTAAATCACAAAACCTTGTTTTTACTTATCTTTACTTGCTTTACTTATCTTGATCACTTCTTAAAACGCTTAAAATCACTCTAAATCACTCTAAGAATATTCTACGCGATTAGCTTTATTTTAGGCGCTTATTTTAGGCGCTTATTTTAAGCACTTGGTAAGCAAGCTGGACCAAACAATATTTTTAGCTCTGCAAAAAGTGACGTATCTCGCTTGACTCTAAATCTATCTCCAAAAGATAAGACTTTTGCGCACCCCTTAGAGTCAATCAAAGCAAGATTTACTTCGCAACAACCAGGATGCCTTGTAACAATGTTTTCAAGCTCTTTTATACGAGACTTTTCTAGCGCTTGCAAAGGCAAAACAATAGTTACAGGTTGAGCGTCTTCTGCCTCTAAGCTTGGAACTTCAAAATCCGTAGCTCTTAAAGAAACAGTTTCGTCTCGAACTTCTACCTGGCCCCTAATTCGCACAACTTGATCAATCGCAAGTTCTGCAGCAGAAGACTCGTAAACTTTGCCAAAGAACATGCATTGTATTGAGCTTTCCATGTCTTCAATAGTTACAATCGCCCAAGCATTACCTTTTTTAGACACTCGCCTATCTACGCTAGTAACAAGTCCTGCAAGAGTTACTTGTTGATTTTCGCTCATAGTTCTAGCACGGTTTAGAAGCTGCGCAATCGACATTTCTCTAAGACCAGCCAAAACAGCAGAAAGTCCACTCAAAGGGTGATCCGAAACATAAAGTCCAAGCATTTCTCGCTCGAAGTTTAGCTTCGTTTTTTTATCCCACTCTTCAACATCTGGAATATTGATTTGTGCATCTCCAAGCTCGTTACTTGAATCATCCAAATCGGCAAAAAGGTCAAATTGGCCACCTGCCTGCTTTCGCTTAATAGAAATAACTGAGTCAATTAGTGGATTATAAACTTCAAAAAGTGCTCGCCTACAAGTGCTAATTGAGTCAAAAGCACCAGATTTAATAAGCGATTCAACAAGTCTGCGATTCAGAGATTCAAACGATACGCGATTTACAAAATCCTTAAAATCAACGAATTTTCCGCGCTCGCTTTCCCTCTCGCTAATAATATCGTTAACTGCTTTATCTCCAACGTTTCGTACAGCTCCAAGGCCAAAGCGCACAACATCTCCAACTGCAGAATATTCAAGAACCGACTCATTAATATCTGGTTGCAAAACGCGAATACCCATGCGCCTTGCTTCGCCTAAGTAGAGTGCCGTCTTATCTTTATTAGTGCGCTCGTTTTGAAGCAATGCAGCCATAAATTCCACAGGATAATGCGTTTTTAAGTAAGCAGTCCAATAAGAAATCAAACCGTATGCAGCCGAGTGAGCCTTATTAAACGCGTAACCCGAGAATGGAACCAGAACATCCCAAACAGCTTGGGCAGCTTCTTCTGAATAACCATGTTCCTTCATGCCTTTAAAGAACGGTATTTTCTCTTTAGCTAGCACTTCTGGCTTCTTTTTACCCATAGCTCTACGCAAAACATCTGCCTTGCCAAGGCTGTATCCAGCTAAAATACGAGCAGCCGACTGCACCTGCTCTTGGTACACAATCAAACCATAAGTTTCGCCAAGAACATCTTTTAGTGGCTCCGCAACCTCTGGGTGAATAGGCGTAATATCTTGCAAACCGTTCTTACGCTTAGCATAATTGGTGTGCGAATCCATATCCATAGGGCCAGGCCTGTAAAGCGCAATCAATGCAGAAATATCGTTAAAGTTATCTGGTTTTAGAGTGCGAAGAAGTGCACGCATACCGTCGGAATCAAGCTGGAAAACGCCTAAAGTGTCTCCTCTTGCAAGAAGCTGATATGTTTCTTTATCGTCAAGCGGAATTTTAGTATAGTCAATAGGCTCTTTTCCATTATTTTCAACGTTTTTAAGAGTATCTCTAATAACTGTTAAGTTGGAAAGACCCAAAAAATCCATCTTAACTAAGCCAAGCGTTTCGCAAGTGTGATACTCAAAGGTTGTTGTAATCGTGCCATCAGTACGCTCCAACAGAGGAGATGTATCTGTAATAGGCTCCGAACCCATAATCGTTGCACAAGCATGTACACCCGTTTGGCGAATCAAGCCTTCAATACCCTTTGCTTCTTCTGTAATTCGCTTTGTATCTGGGTCGCTATCATACATCTCGCGAAACTCGCGAGCTTCCGCATAACGCTTTGACTTTTCGTCAAAAATATCGTGGAAACTCATATCTTTGCCGTTTTTTGGAGGCGGCAAAATCTTTGTAATTTTTTCTCCAACAGAAAACTCATAGCCCATTATTCGAGCAGAATCTTTAAGCGCTTGTTTTGTTTTAATTGTGCCATAAATCACGCATTGTGCTACTTTGTCTTTTCCATATTTTTCGCCAACATATTCCAAAACTTTGGCTCTACCTTCTGGGTCAAAGTCAACGTCAATATCTGGCAAAGACACGCGCTCTGGGTTTAAGAATCGTTCAAAAATCAAGCCATGCTTCATTGGGTCTAGTTCGGTAATGCCCATTGCATACGCAACCATTGCGCCTGCTGCACTTCCTCGGCCAGGTCCAACCATAACACCATGCTCTTTTGCCCAATTAATATAGTCTGCAACAACTAAAAAGTAGCCACAAAATTGCATTTGGCATATAACGCCGCACTCGTAGTCTGCTTGTTTTAAGACTTCAATAGGAACGTTATTGTTATATCTGCGCTCTAATCCCTCTTCGACTTTTTTAAGAAATAGCGAAGTCTCATCCCAACCTTTAGGGCAGTCAAATTGCGGCATAAAAGCGCCATCTTCGCCGTCATCAAACATAACATTGCATCTGCGAGCAATCTCAAGAGTATTATCGCAAGCTTCTGGAAACTCCTTAAAAAGCTCACGCATTTGCTCAGCAGACTTCAAATAATAGCCAGAACCGTCAAACTTAAAACGATCTGGATCATCTAAGCGAGATCCAGAATTAATACAAAGCATTGCATCTTGCGCTTCGCGATCTTCTTCGTGCACATAGTGCAAATCGTTTGTAGCAAGAAGTGGAGCATTCAGCTTCTTAGCAATCTCGAGCAAATCTTTTGTAACACGTGTTTCAATAGAAAGCCCGTGATTCATAAGCTCAATAAAGAAATTATCTCGACCAAAAATATCTTGGAACTCACCTGCAGCGCGTAAAGCCTCATTAAATTGGCCCAAACGAAGACGCGTTTGAATAATTCCAGATGGGCATCCAGAAGACGCTATAACGCCTTTAGAATACCTTGAAAGCACGTCTTTATCCATTCGAGGATATCGCATAACGCGACCTTCCAAATTGGCTATAGACGATGCTTTAAGCAAATTTGTTAAGCCTTCATCATTTTCGGCCCACATTGTCATGTGAGTAATCAAACCACCGCCAGAAACATCGTCGCTTCTTTGCGCTTCCGTTCCCCAATGAACTCGGCTTTTGTCTTGTCTGGCTGTTTCTGGAGTCACATAAGCTTCGATTCCAATAATCGGCTTAATCCCAGCTTTTACAGCCGTACTCCACATCTCGTATGCTCCATGCATATTGCCGTGGTCTGTAATAGCAATAGCTGGCATACCCAATTCTTTTGCACTCGCAACTAGGTCTGGTATCTTTGAAGCACCATCCAAAAGCGAATAATGCGTGTGATTATGCAAATGTACAAAGTTTGTTTCTGGCCTAGTCATGCTTGCCATTTTATAGATGCAATATGACCTGCTTTGCTAAATATGCTCGCTTTTATAGTTGCCGCACGGCTTGTAAAGCGTGTTGCAAATCTAGCGGATACTCCGATTCAAGCTTAACTAATTTTCCTGTTCTAGGATGCTTAAATTCTAGCTTAGTTGAGTGAAGCCATTGGCGCTGTAACTCTAGTTTTTCCGCGAGTTTTGGGTTTGCTCCATACATTTTATCTGCCACTAACGGATGGCCAATCGAAGAAAAATGCACGCGTATTTGGTGAGTTCTACCCGTCTCTAGATTTACGCTAACTAAAGTTGCAATTCCAAAGCGCTCCAAAACATCCCAATGTGTTACAGCTGGCTTGCCATTTTTGGTTACAGTAAACCTAAAGTCAGATACTTTCGACCTTCCAATCGGAGCTTCAATAGTTGCTTTGTTTTGCTCCAAATTTCCTTGCACTAATGCCGTATAAGTTTTTGAAACACTATGACTAGCAAATTGCTGCTTCATCTTTTCGTAAGCAAAATCCGTTTTGCAAACGAGCATAAGGCCGCTTGTTCCAACGTCTAACCTGCTTACGATTCCTTTGCGTGATTCGTCGCAAAGCGTTGTGTTTATTTTAATTCCAGCAGCTTCTAGGCTTTCTGGAACAGTAGGCCCGTTCCACCCTTTTGCTGCGTGAGACGCCATTGCAACAGGCTTGTTTATTACTACAACATCGTCATCGTTGTATACGATTTCTAAATCGCATATATCAGGCTGGCTTTGAAGATTACTGGAAGAATCGCAAGCACTATCGCAAGCACAATCGTCTTCTTGATTTACAACAATCACATAAGACTCTTGCAAAATAGACGATTTTTGCGACTTTCTATTTAGGATTTTTGCTTTGCCACTATCAATTAGCGATATTGCGTTTGCACGCGATATTCCCATAAGCTTCGACAAGCACACGTCGAATCTGCACCCAGCAAATTGACTCGTAACTGTAAAACGAATATCACTCATCAGCGCGCTCTATAAGAGGAATCCCAATCAAAATAAGGCATATAACTGCGATTCCTGCAAACATAAGCTCAATATCTGCCACATTTCCAACGGACCATCCGTAGTTTATAAAATCTACGACTTTTCCGTTCAAAAATCCTTGAGCATATTGCGCTCTATCAATAAGATTTCCAAAAGCTCCAGCAAAAGCTAAAGCAAGCGCAATAGTCCAATATAAGGATTTTGTGTGCTTAATAACAGCAGTCATAGCACCGCAAGCAGCGCAAGCTAACACGCTAATAACCCAAGTAAAAGAAGAGCCTAAGCCAAAAGATGCTCCAGGATTCCTAACAAGAGTAAAAGAGAGCAAGTGTGGAAGAATCTCAATGTTTTTTCCGCTACTAAGCGCTGCTAATGCCCAAACTTTGGTTATGCGGTCTAGAACCACGCCAATAAAAGCAATCAGTGCAAAAACGGCTGCGCGATTACGCAGCCGTTCTACACGCACATAACTATGCGTCAATGTATTTTCCAATCTAAAGGGATTTAGTAAATACTACTATCAAATTTTTAGTAAATACTACTTATCCTGCTTATCTTGATTTTCCATAGATGTATACGTGTTTTCGTCGGAAACTTGAGCAACAAGCTGACCCAAGAAGTCGGTCAAGCGAGTACGATACTCAGTTTCAAACTGCTTAAGGCTTTGAATGTTTCCTTCAATAACCTTAGTTTGCTTCTCGAGATTCTCACGTACTTGGCGAGCATATGCGTCCGCAGAAGTGCGAGTAGTGGAATCGTAATCCGCAGCTCTATGCTGAACTTCTGCTTCGTATTGATCAGCTTGATCGTGAGTTTGCTTGGAGTAGTCATCCGCAGCTTGACGAACCTTGCCAGAATAAGCGTCTGCCTCGTTGTGAGCGCGAGCCGCATAAGCATCGGCGTCTCCGCGAGTACGCACCGAGTAATCATCCGCATCTCCGCGAGTCTGCTTATTGTATTCATCCGCCTCGGTGCGAGTGTGACCAGAGTATTCGTCTGCTTTAGCAACTATATCGTTGTAGCGAGCTTGGCTTTCTTCTACAATCTGCTGAGCCTTTGCCTTGCCCTTGTCTACGTATTGATCATGCAATTGCATTGCAAGAGTCAACATTGCAGTAGCACGCTCTGGCTCCGAACCTTGAGCTTCCGCACCCGCGCCTGCAATCTTTTGCAAGCTACCAGTCTCCGTGCTTGGTTCCATCTTAGAAACCTGCTCGCGAAGCTGTTCTTCTCGCTTATGCGATTCTTCAAGCTGCTTGTTAAGATCTTGAACCTTAGCATTTTCTTGCTGAGTTACAACAAGCTGCTGGCGAACCTCTTCTAGCTCACGACCCAAGTTTTCGCTGCTTGCACGGAAGTCATCGCGCTCGCGCGTAACGTTTTCAAGCTCTTCTTGAATCTTCTTATCAGCATCTGCCTTAGCATTATCCGCATTTGCAGCTTGAGCGGTAAGCTGATCTACTTGAGCACCCAATCCATCCAGTTGCTCCTTAAGCTGCTGATTTTGCTCGCTCAATGCACGGTTGTTTTCTTCCGCTTCCTTAAGCTTTGCTGCAAGATCGTTATCACTCTTGCTTGCATTGCTAGACGCTTCTCTCAAATCATTATTTTCTTTAGTTAAAGATTCAACCTGATTTGTTAAGTCTGCAATCTTATTGTTTAAGCTAGCAACATCAGCGCCAAGAGACTGCGTAGAAGCCCCAAGTCCTTGCACGGCCTGCTGACCAAGCGCTTCTATTGTTTCTGTAACCTGATCTAAAAAGTCATCAACTTCGTCAACGTCATAGCCTCCCTTGAATCTAACGATTTGGAAGGTATGCTCGCGAATGTCTTTAGGCGTTAACAGAGTCATAATGCATTACACCTCACTTTTGGGCGCGCAGCCCTTTCGATATATCTCTTCGATGCTATCACGTCCATAGAAAAAATTGTGTAAAAAGCAATTATTTTTTACGAAATCTGCCAATATTTTATTATTAAGACTTATGTTGAGTGAATGTTAAGTAAATAATGTTGAGTAAATAATGAATGTTGAGTAAATAATGTGATTAATAGCTAATAATGAAAATATCATTTAAGAATAGCGACGATTGCCGCGCAAAGTAAACATTCTTAAAGTCTTAATAAAACAAAAATCTTAATAAAGCATAGATAAAAGCATTTGTAAAACAATTATCAAAAAGTAAACAACCATAAAACTTACGTCTAAACTTATGTTACCAAGCCTTGCAGGAGGTATGAATCTACGCGCGAATCTTAAAAGCGGTTCCGTTAAATAATATATGATTTGAGCAAATTTTCTAACAATCGCATTTGGCCTAAACGAATGGAATACGATTGGAATCCAGTCTAAAATTGCGCGAATAAATAGCACTGTTAAATATGCGCTTAGAAAAAGATTAATGATTAATATTAAGCTGTTAAAAATCATAAACTCACTTCCGTAAATAAACTTTCTTAAAACTTTCACAAGTAAACAATAATCACAATAAAAATTAATTAAATTTTTGTTATTCGATAATTGTTATCAAATAACTTAAGGCAGAAATCTCAAAGAGACTCTGCCTTAAATCTAACTAACGCATAAAAGCAAATACTACAGCTATAGAGCGGCGTTTGCAGCTAAACTTGCATCTTTACGAGAACAAATCTCTAGCAGAACCACCATTAGGAGCGTCTTCAACCTTTATGTTTACTTGCGAAGGACTTAGAAGAAACACTCTTGGTGTTACTCGCTCAATAGACCCACGAACACCAAACACAACTCCAGCAGAAAAGTCAACTATACGATACGCAACAGATTCACTAACACCAGTAAGATTCAAAACAACTGGAGTTCCATCTCTTAGCGCACGCCCAACTAATTGAGCATCTTCATAAGACTTTGGATGAATCGTTGTAATGCGACTCATACGAACTGCTCCAGCGCGAGAAGCAGCGCTATTACCCGACTGCGATTCTGAATTATGCAGACTTATAGGAGCAACGTTGTGATCGTTGTCAAACGAAGTTTCTTGCGCTTGAGAATCAACGAAATCATCGTCGTCTTGAACATCACTCATGCCTACGTAAGACATCATGTTCTTCATAAAGCCAGCCATTAAGCTGCCCTCCTATCACTATGCTTAACGTAGAAAATCAGGAATATCCAATTCGTCTGGTTCGTCTTGAGGCTTATCTTTAGAAGCCGATGCTTGGTAATTCTGGCTTGGTGCAACAGAATCAAACATAGAAGAAACAGGCTGCGAAGATTCTTCAGTAACAACAGGCTTTGCGGAAGGCGCGACTGGAGTTGTTGACTGAGCTGGGGCAACAGAATCAACTCCTGCTTGCATATCTACAAAAGCACCAGCCTTATCGTCTTCCACCTTAGGGTGGGAATCAAAACCAGCTGCAATAACCGTAACACGAACTTCGTCTCCGTAAGAATCGTCCAAAGAAAGACCCCAAATAATCTGGGCTTCTGGATGAATTGCCTTGCGAACAAGTTCTGTTGCAGCGCTTGCTTCTTGCAACTTCAAATCGCTTGGACCCGCAATGTTAATCAAAGCACCGTGAGCACCTTCAATGCTCTCTTCGAGCAATGGGGAGCTAATAGCAATTTCGGCAGCTTGAGTTGCGCGATCTTCTCCCTTTGCAGCGCCAATTCCAAATAGCGCAGTTCCCGCACCACGCAAAACGGCGGTAACGTCCGAAAAATCAACATGAATATAAGAATTCATGGTAATCAAATCGGTAATACCTTGCACACCTGCAAGCAATGCGGTATCTGCCGTCTTAAAAGCTTCAATAATTCCGATAGTTCGATCTGAAATTTCCAACAAACGATCGTTTGGAATAACAATCAAAGCATCGACTTCTTTACGAAGATTTTCAATACCAAGTTTTGCAGATGCAGCACGCTGAGGTCCTTCAAACCCGAAAGGACGCGTAACTACTGCGATTGTTAAGGCACCCTGCTGGTGTGCAGCTCGCGCAACTATTGGGCTTGCACCTGTACCAGTTCCGCCGCCCTCGCCGCAAGTTACGAACACCATATCGGCGCCCTTTAATGCTTCTTCAATGTCGGATTGATGATCTTGTGCAGCTTTTGCACCCTTTTCTGGATCAGCACCAGCACCGAGACCACGACTTGAAGCATCAGATAATGAAATCTTTACATCAGCGTCGGAACGCAACAAATCCTTAGCATCAGTGTTGATTGCTACGAATTCTACGTTCTGTAAACCCTCGGTGATCATTCGGTTGACGGCGTTACCACCGGCTCCACCGACGCCGACTACCTTGATTATGGTTTTGTCGTTGAAATTGTCAGTCTGGGCAATCTCGCTCACCGTTGTCTCCTGTCACTCACACGCACGTTTTACGCAATACTTTAGCGCAAAACGCTCGATAATGGCGACGTTTTACAAATAAAAACTTAAAAAATGTCACCGATTCGATAATACACCGTGCTATACGCAAATATTTAAGGCGTTTTACCAACAAAAGTTTTGAACATTAAGCAATAGTTTAGACGCCATTTTTAACAGCCGCTAAACCCTAGAAAACTCTAGAAAAACGCTAGTAGCTAGCATCCATCGGGTCATTGCCAAAAAGCTCTTTGCGCTCCTCGCTAGTGGTAATTCTTGAATCCAACCAGCCATATGGCAAATGAACTTTTTTAGCAAAACGAACTCGTCCGCGCGGCGTGTCTAAAACCTGCTCAGGAAGCTTAAGCGATAAATCCAATGCATCAATATTGCGTTGAACATCCTCAATAGACTCGCATTCCATAAAACTTTTGCGAGTTCCTCCTCCAACTGGGAAGCCTTTCAAATACCACGCAACATGCTTTCGCAAGTCATGAACAGCCATTCGCTCGTCGCCATCATAAAAGTCAACAAGAAGTTCCAAATGCCTTAAAATCACCTTGCAAACTTCGCCAAGACTTGGATTAACGCGACTATCGCTACCATTGCAAGCAGAGCGAATATCAGCAAAAATCCAAGGACGCCCCTGGCATCCGCGGCCAATCGCAACGCCTGCACATCCTGTTTCTTTAAACATTGCAAGAGCATCATTAGCTCCCCAAATATCGCCATTACCAAAAACAGGAATATCTAAAGCCTCTACAAGCTCGCTAATACGGCTCCAATCAGAATGGCCACCATAGTATTCTGCAGTCGTACGCGCATGCAAAGTAACAGCCGCACAACCCTCTTCTTGCGCAATATGACCAGCTTGCATAAAAGTCTCGTGGTCTTCGTCAATTCCAACGCGGAATTTAGCTGTAACTGGGATTCCTGCTGGATTACACACGCTTACAACACGGTGCAAAATCTCTTGAAGCAAATCCGTTTTCCAAGGAAGAGCAGAACCGCCACCACGTCTTGTAACTTTAGGCACTGGGCAGCCAAAGTTTAAATCAACATGATCAGCCATATTCTCATCGACAACAATTCGAGCAGCTTGCTCCACAATTAAAGGATCCACTCCATAAAGTTGCAAGGAGCGCACTTTTTCGCTAGGCGCAAAACGGCATAAGCGCAAGGCTTTTGGATTTCTTGCTACCAATGCGCGAGCAGTAATCATTTCTGCAACATACAAGCCATCTGGCCCGTACTCTCGGCAAATCACGCGAAAAGGCCAGTTAGTAATACCAGCCATTGGAGATAAAACAACAGGAGTTGCAATATGAATTTTCCCTAAATCCACTGGTTTAATAGAAAAATCCATATTGCTTTAACTCCGTTCACTTTAATATATTTTTGCTAGCGATTTTTTACTAGCGATTTTATGCGACTTTTTACTAGCGATTTTTCACTAGATGCGTATTAGTACAATCCGCCAGCCTGAGCAATCTTTACAGGCTGCGACTCGTCAACGCCGCCTTCCTTAGCAACATCCACACCGCCGTCTGCAGCGCGCGTGCCAACAATCTCTACAGGTCCTTGTGGATACTTAACGCGCTTTTCATTAATGCGGCTTGCTACGTAATCTGCAACCTTGTCTAAGGAAACGCGCTCTTGTTGCATAGTGTCGCGCTCGCGGATTGTTACAGCATGATCTTCCAAAGTATCGAAGTCAACTGTTACACACAAAGGAGTACCAATCTCGTCTTCGCGGCGGTAACGGCGGCCAATAGCACCAGCTTCATCGTAGTCAATAACCCAATCATGCTGGCGCAAATCTGCAGCCAAATCTTGAGCAACCGATTGCAATTCTGGCTTCTTGCTTAATGGCAAAACAGCAGCTTTAACAGGAGCCAAGCGAGGATCAAGTCTAAGAACCGTACGCTTATCCACTCCACCCTTAGTGTTTGGAGCCTCATCAACATCGTAAGCATCAACCAAAAATGCCATAAGCGAGCGCGTAAGGCCAGCCGCAGGCTCAATAACGTAAGGCACATACTTTTCGCCAGTAGCTTGGTTAAAGTAGCTCAGATCCTCGCCAGAATGCTTAGCATGAGCAGACAAATCGTAGTCGGTACGGTTTGCAATGCCTTCAAGCTCTCCCCAGTCAGATCCTTGGAAGCCGAATTTGTATTCAATATCTACAGTGCGCTTGGAATAATGGCTTAGCTTCTCTTTAGGATGCTCATACATGCGCAAATTCTCTGGCTTTACGCCCAAATCAACATACCAATTTACGCGCGTATCAATCCAATACTGATGCCAAGCTTCGTCTGTTCCAGGCTCTACAAAGAACTCCATTTCCATTTGCTCAAACTCGCGAGTGCGGAAGATGAAGTTTCCAGGAGTAATCTCGTTACGGAAAGACTTACCAATATTCGCAATGCCAAATGGCGGCTTTTGACGAGTAGAAGTCATAACGTTCTTAAAATCAACAAAAATACCTTGCGCTGTTTCTGGTCGCAAATAATGCAAGCTGTTTTCGTCTTCTACTGGCCCCAAATGAGTGCGAAGCATCATGTTAAAATCGCGAGGCTCCGTCCAATTTCCACGAGTTCCGCAATCTGGGCAAGCAATGTCTTTTAAGCCATTTTCTGGCATTTTATCGCCATGCTTTTCGGCATAAGACTCTTCGAGCTTATCTGCACGATGACGCTTATGGCAATTCAAGCACTCAATAAGAGGGTCGTTAAACACAGAAACGTGACCAGACGCAACCCAAACTTGAGAAGGCAAAATAACAGACGTATCTACGCCAACAACATCGCCACGAGTAGTGACCATATAACGCCACCATTCGCGCTTAATATTATCTTTTAACGCAACGCCCAAAGGGCCATAATCCCACGCGGAGCGAGTTCCGCCGTAAATCTCTCCAGCTGGAAACACAAATCCACGACGCTTAGCCAGCGACACAACTTCATCAAGTTTTGAAACAGCCACAATACACCTTTTTCGTAAATCTAGAAAATTCGGGTGAAACGGTGTTTATTATAGAAAAACCCTGTGACGCTAACGCAACATATAAAGCTACATAAACATATAAAGCTACATATATAAGCTAAGCGAATACAATAATGTATAAGCATAATTTTTCATACACATTTGTATTTTGAAAGGACTTAAAATGAGCGGAAACAATGTTGAAAAGACTAATGATAACAAGACTTGCGATACTTGCAATAACAAAAATTCCCACAAAACTAATACAGTTGCAGCATTATGCATTGCTCCTAGCGGAGTTGGCGAAGAACTCAGCGAATACGTAGCAGATTGCGTTAAAGTGATTCGTGATTCTGGATTAAAAAACGAAACAAACGCAATGTTTACAAACATCGAAGGCGAATTCGACGACGTTATGCGCGTTGTAAAAGACGCAACTATGGTTCTTGTAGAAAAAGGCTACCGCACAGGCGTTATATTAAAACTAGACATTCGCCCTGGTTTTAGTGGCCAAATAGACGCAAAATCTGCTCTTGTAGACAAGATTCTTGAAGAACGCGAAAACAAGTAAACTCAAGTAAACTTAAGCGTTTTTAAGCGTTTTTTACGCCACCAAACCTGCGGTCGCGATGCGCATAACGGTCAATTGACCTCCACAACGCTTCGCGACCATAATCTGGAAAGAGTTCTGGCACAAAATCAAGCTCTGCATAAGACGCTTGCCAAGGCAAAAAGTTGCTTGTGCGCTGCTCTCCCGAAGTGCGAATCACAAGATCGCAATCTGGAATATCTGGATTATACAAGTGTTCCGCAATCATCTTCTCGCTAATGCGATCGCCCTTAATTTTGCCGCTTTTAACTTCCCTAGCAATTGCCGCGCAAGCATCTGCGATTTCCGCACGGCCGCCGTAGTTTAAGCAAAAAACAACATCAATGGTCGTATTATTTTTTGTGATTTCTTGAGCTTTTTCCAACTCGTCAATAACAGACTTCCACAATTTTGGCCGTCTTCCAGCCCATCGCACGCGCACTCCCCACTCGTTCATTTGCGCAACTCTGCGGTGAATAATATCTCTAGAAAATCCCATCAAAAAATGCACTTCTTGAGGAGATCTCTTCCAATTTTCTGTAGAAAACGTGTACAAGCTCAAGTAGCGAACACCTGCTTCTATGGCTCCTGCAATAGTGTCAAAAACCACTGGTTCCGCCGCTTTATGCCCTTCTGTGCGAATCATTCCGCGCTCTTTTGCCCAACGTCCATTGCCGTCCATAATCACGCCTACATGGCGAGGGACTTTGCCTTTAGGAAAATTTGGCACGCGGCTAGGGTCACTAAATGGAGCCGCTGGAATATTTAACGAAGTGTAGTCAACGTTTTCAAAACTCATAGTTAAAATCTAACAACCCCATTGAACGAATAGCTAAAGCGTTTTGCAAAGCTAAATAAAAGCATGCAAAATCAACTAAAAAATCCGTTAAAATCCTCTATATTTCTCGCAAAATCTCTATTAAAGCGTTTAAATATTGCTCTCCATAACTAGATTTGTACCATCTAGCATGCTCTAAGAATCCAGTATCGTAGCCCCAAATCTTAAAATCGTAAGATCCATTTGACTTTAAGTAATAGTCTACAAATTCTACGCATTGCTCGATTTGACTTACGCTAAGAACAAGCGGAAGCAACTCTTTTTCAACATCTGTTAATGGTTCAACGCTAGAATATCCTTGCAAAATTGACTTAACTAAATCAGTTCTAAATGAATCTTTTTTGCCATTCGCAATATCTACCCATTGAATTGTGTTGCGTTCTAAAGTCATTGCTAAATCGTAGATTGCTGTGTTTTTATACGCCATTCCAAAGTCAAATACTGCGCTTGGAGCACTACCTTCCCACATAAAATTAGATATATGCGGATCTCCATGAGTCCACTGCTTTTTTAGATTCGCGTACCCTAAATCGTAAATTTTTTTGCATGTTGGAGCAAATTCGCTTAAATCTTTTACAAAATCACGATTCTGCTCTTTTAAGAATTTTGCTAAATCAGGTCTATTTTTTAACCAAACTTCGGAATCATTTTGTACATCTTCGCTTGCACAAAGACTAAATCTTGATTGAAAAGCGTTGATTTCCTTAGGATTTGGCTCGTCAAAACTTTGCGAAGCTAAGGCGATTCTTGCCATCATTACTCCAAGATTTTTGGCTTCTTCGCACGTTTTAGGCGGATCCCAAGTGTACGCATCTTTGTATCTATCTTCTCCGCTAGCTTTTAAGGTCACTTCGTAAGCGCAATCGCCTATTACAAGAAGAGTGCCGTCTACGTAAATATCGCCACAAATATCGCCACAAATATTCTTTTCTAAACCTAAAGACTCGCTATTTTTATTAAAATACAAGTACTTTGGCGTGCTTATTTTGTTTTGTAAAAGATGCTCCGCAAAACGATGATACGGCCTAATTGTGCTTGCTTGCCTAACTTTTGTGCTGCATCTTTTAATATAAACGTCTAAACTTTGCGATTCCTTTGATGAATCATCTTTGTAATGCGCGCGAATCAATGAACCTGCAGCCATTGGACGCAAACTATGGCTTAAAACGCAATCTGCTTCTAGCGGCTCCTCTAAAAGCGAGCACACAGTATTTGCCTCATCTAAATCAACATTTGCCCATCTTTGAGCAACAATATCTAGTTGAGGGTCGTTGCTTTCGTTTTCCATATTCACTCCAATTTACAGATATTTAGCTACAGGTTCATTGATTTACGCACATTTTTTGCAGAATTATTTGACGCCAACTAGCTCATGCACGGTTGCTTGCGACTTTTCTCATGCAAAACTAACGATTATTCTGGCAAATACTCGTTTGTTACGCATCCGCTTTCTAGGCTTTTTAGCGCGCAATCAAGCGGCACGCTTAAGTGGCCATTTTCACCCATCCAACGAGTGTAGTTTTCCACCAAAGCCATGTCTGCTGTACCCCAACGACCATTCTTGTCGTACCAAGATGGAATCACTTCGTCTAGCGAGGCACGCAAAGCCTCTGGGCTAATGTGGCAAAGCGCATTTTGCAAAGCATCAACGCCAGCCTGAGGGTCTTTTCCTGCAAGCTCATAGCCCTTAACGGTTGCGCTTGCAAAGTTGCGGATTAGTTGCGGATTTCGCTCAATCATCTCTTGTCGAGCACAAACATAGTAAGAATGATGCGGCGCTACGCCAATAGAATCGAATGGAAGAACAACAACTTGGTCAAATGGAAGCGAACCCTGGTATGGCTCCCACCAAGCTACGTTAATAAAAGCGTCGCACATTCCGCGCTCTACTGCTCGAATATCTGGCTCCCATGGGCCTGAATCAATTGTAATCAGCTTACTAAAGTCACCGCCGTCTGCAGCAACCGCCTGCTGAAGCTCTGTGTATAAACGCTTAACGCCCATAGGGATTACTACGCGCTTTCCTTCTAGATCTTTGAATCGCGTAATACCAGTGTTTTTATTTGTTATAATTCCGCCAATTTGAGATTGATTCATTACAGCAAATGACGTTAGCTTGTTTGCACCATTTTGATGAGCCAAAAGCTGATTTAAGCGAACAAGAGCTATATCTACTTCTCCACGCTCCAAGCATGCTGGAACATCTCCGCGCTCCGTATCTGTGCTTGTAAACTCTACGTCTAATCCGTATTGCGCATATAATCCGCGCTTTCTTGCAAGGTACATTCCTGCGTGATTCGTCCATGGATGCACATATTCAAGACGTACTCTTAGCATACTAACTCCTTTGTTTTATAGTGATTTGTGATTTTATCTTGACTTTTATTTGCGACTTTTCTTGCGACTTTTGCGCGCTGCTAACTTGCGATTTTTCTTGCGACTTTACAAAAATGGGCGAGGTAATTAATCCCCCGCCCACAAATCAAATCTTACTAGCAAAAGTTAAGACTTAAGCGCGTACTTCTTTTCCAGAAGCAAAGCGGCTTAATGCGCCAGTAGCAGCAATACCCTTGTACAAGTACCACATGACTACACCACCAATTACAGCACCAGAAATCATGCTGCAAAGTGTGTGAATCATCATAAATGCGCCGAAGATTGGAACACCTGCGTAGTAGAACGGATAGGTTGAAACGATTCCACCCAAGCCAGCTAATGCGCCAGAAAGTGCAGTCAAACCAACATTCCACTTGCGATACATAACAAACAAGAATGCAAACTCAGCAAACAAGCCCTGAACAAAGCCAGGAAGAACGGTACCAATACCGCCCCAGTGGCTACCAACAGTCAACTCAACCATTGCAGCAATAAACTCGCCGAATAGTGCAGCGCCTGGCTTGCGAACCATAATAGCAGCTAAAGGACCAGCGAAGTAGAACAAACCGTAGTACAATGCGCTAACGCCTGGAACTGGAATAAGCTTAAGAGCAGCAGAAATAGGCTCGCTAATCAAGCCAATGCCCCAAAAGATAATACCAGATGCTACAGCAATAACAACCGTGAGCGTAACATCAGCCACGTTCCAGCGCAAGGATGGACGCACGGTCTCTTCTTCAACAGATGTACCCATTAGGGTCTCCTTTCATCTTTAACCAATCAAACAAAGGCGACCCTGCAGCAAACTCCGTACGTCGGCATTACCCGATTCACGTTAAACGGTTAGACAGCAATCTTCTCAGCTCTTTTAAGAGCACCCGTGCCTGATATCATTCATATTGCATCAGACAGCGAGGACAAATTTTATAAAATTCAAACATAAAATTAACAAAATCACTCATTAATATAGATAGCAGAAACGCTAATCAAAATACAGTGAATTAGAATTTTTTTCGCTCAAACGCATAGACCTAATAGGCTTTTCTAACCAATATTCACACCATTGCTCAACACATTTAGACGTTAAATCGTCTATACTTGTTCCATCTAAATTTTGCCAATCGCCATTAATTAATGAAATCATTTGAAAACGCACTAAATCATTGCACTTAATAGACTCTAAAGCATGATCTTTAGAGCACATAACTCCACCACTAGCTGCAGAGAAATAGTCTAAATCATTGCGTGTTGAACAAATAACGCACTCATTTAACCTAGGAGACCATCCAGCCAATTGCAATGCTCTTAAAACGTACGAAAGCGCGATTGATTCAGCACTATGCAAACTTTTAGAAAGAGCAGACAAAGCAGCTATAAGAAGATTGTATTGTGAGCAAGAATCCGAATATTGCGAACAAGACGAGACTAAATCGTCCGCAATCTCTGCAATCATGCTAGCACAACTATACAGATTGTAATCCGCACAAATACTACCAGCATAAGGCGAAACTAAAACCGCTTGAGAAATAACATCAAAAGTTTTACCAGTTACAAAAAGTGCATTAACACGCATAAATGGCTCTAAGCGCCCACCAAATCTAGATTTTAACCGCCTTACACCTTTTGCAACAGCTCGAACCTTGCCATGCTTTTTAGTGAGCATAACAATAACGCGATCAGCTTCTCCAAGAGGAAAAGTCTTAAGAACAACAGCTTCATCGTTATATAACGGCATTAATCAATAACTCTTAGCTTGTATAATCCTTAAATCTAAATGAAAAATAGATTATTAATTATGATTTGGGTTTACAAATCCGCCAAAATTCGATTCGCCAGTATCGTCAAAATCATCTGAATCATTATTTGCTTCACTAGAAGAATCTTCAACCGAAATGTCAAAATGGTTCATAACAGGGAACGAAAGATCTGGAATATCTAAATTAAGACTTTGCGCTGGCTCGAACTTAGGCGAAGCAAGAAGTGAAAGATTCAAATCTCCAACGGATTTAGAATCATTTGCATTGTTCACATTCGCACTGTTAGCACTGACATTATTTGCATTTGCATTATTCGCATCAACAGCATTCGCGCTAACATTATTCGCAGCATTCGCGTTGTTTTCTGCAACCTTTTCTTTGCCAAAATCATTATTGTTAGCATCAGAATTATTGGAAACAGTATTAGGAGCATAAGACGGAGGGAATGCTGGAGGCATAACAGTAGACGCTTGCGACATTTCGTCGTCTGTATCGTCGCTAGCTTCAACACTCACAGAGTGCGGAGTAAAAATTGCCTTCTGTGCATGATGCTCAACAGGAATCGATGGAGGAATTGCTGGAGGCATTAATGGAGAGGGAGCTGGAGCAGAAACTGGAGCTGGAGCTGCCTTAGGTTCATCAACACTAGGCGCATCAACACTAGATTCAGCAACACTATGTTCAACAACACTAGGTGCAGAAGATGTTTTAAGAACAACATTTTCTTGTAAATCATTATTAGATTTAGCATAAACGCCAAAATTAGCAGAATCCACAGAATCCACAGAATCACTAGAATCGAAGTCTGTATACTTAGCAACTCGATCATAAGACTCAAGTCTGCTTAATAAGCGAACGCAAGCATTTAGATAATAGTCAACTTGGCGCTCGTCGTATCCGTGTTTTCCAGAACGTTGAGTAAACAGAACATTAGAAACAAACATTGCGTCAATTGTGTCTAAATCACTTAAGCTGCTTCCCCAAACTGGATTATATCCAAGAAGAATAGCAATCTTATCTAGCGACTTATTTACAACATTGTCTACTTGTTTTTTATCGTAAGAAGGCTTACGCGATTGCGCAGAATCAAAGCGCATCTTATAATCGCGCTGGGAATGAGAAAGCAAAACTCTATATTCTTCGTCTGCTTGTGCCTTCCAAACAACCTTGCCACGATTAGAAATCTCGTACTGCGTAGTCTTATCTACAACTGCACGCTCTAATCTAGAAAGAGCAGCATCTACTTGAGGAATGGCATATCCTTCATCTTCTAGATCGAAAGATACGTCTTGAATATCTTTTTGAGTAAGACTAATGTCGCTAGATTCATACAAAGAATGAGCACGCTCAAGAAAATCATTAACTTGCTCTACGCTGTAACCCTTCTTGCGCTTACCTACACGCTCAATACCCGAAGAATTACGCGCGGTATCAGGTTTACTCGCCATAAACAATAGACCTCCTGAACATATTCGTATTCATTACACTTTACGCGATTGTTAAGACGCATAAACAAAACACGCAAATGATATATACGCAAAACACGCCTAAAACACAAATCAACGTTCTAGTACACACCATACTGTATCTTGTTTCAAGCGGGCGATTAGCTCAGCTGGCTAGAGCGCCACCTTTACACGGTGGATGTCGGGGGTTCGAGTCCCTCATCGCCCACTTTCCGCTTTGCAAGTTCTTAAAGAATCTAGATTTTTACCAGCCTTAATTTTTGCTAACGCTTTGTACGCGTCGTCCAAAGTTTTTACGCTTACAACTTTTAAGCCTTGCGGAATATTCCCAACAACTTCATTGCAATTGCTGTTTGGCGCCAAAAACCAGTTAGCTCCATCTCTTTTTGCAGATATCATCTTTAATCGAATACCACCAATTGCCCCAACTTTCCCAAAGTTATCAATGGTTCCCGTTCCAGCGATTATTTTTCCACCAGCCAAACCTGTGTTTGTAAGCTTGTTCAAAATACCCAAAGCGTACATCATGCCTGCAGAAGGTCCACCAATATCGTCTATATGCAACTTAATCTTTACATTTTTAACATCTACACCAAGTTTGCTACTAGCATATTTTAGAGCAGAAACTTGAGCAGAAGACTGCGAAGAGCGCATTTGCATTGTTGTTTCTTTCTTATAATCGCTAGCATTTTGATTTACTGGAACAAGAACTTCTCTAGGTAAAACTTGCTTTTTAGAATCGAACCAAGATGCAATCGCATATATATTTGGAATCTCGTATCCTGGTATTCCAGACGTATTTACCGTTACTAAAAGAAGTTTTCCACTTTTTGACGAAGATTTATAGTCAATATTTTTGCCAGCGCTATTTTTAACATTAATCACATATTTTCCAAAAGACTTTCCTAGAACATCTTGAGTTGGCCCAGGTTCTTCCACAACATATGCACTTGGTAGAAAAAGCGCAATAATCGACATAACTACAATAAATAACCCAACAAAATACCTAAACGACTTAGCGGAAAAATATTCAATAAGATCCCAAACAGTGTTTTTAAGAGTAGCGAATATATTTTTATTGATTTTATTAAACACGTACGTAATCTTATTAGGCATAAAACTAATAGTATATGTAAATGTGCATAACCTACACTCTAAAAACCCTCACAAGATGCGGTTTTTGAAAAAATTTGTAAAAGTTATACACATTATTAATTTATTAGTAAAAATCACCATGTATCGAGTAGAATCTTTTATACGTAGTTAAAACTGTATAGTTAAAAACTATGTAAACAAACATAAAATATACGCAAATATATTTAATTTAGGCACGAACTTCATAAGGATTGAATATGAGCGAAGAAGAAATTCACCAATGGCTTGTTAGCTGCTTTGGCCCCGAAGAAGGAGAAAGAGCTTGGTCTAACTTTGAAAATCTTCCTTTTGAAGTTCGCGATGACATTCTTACAAGATGCTCAAACGGGGGTCTTCCATCTCCAGAAGAGGTTCATTCGTTAATGAGTGCCTTTGCTAATGGCGGCTTAAACACGCCTTTTGAGATGACGGAAACACTTAAAGAAGGTCCAATCAATAAAAGACTTGCTCAATTGCTTGCTCGCCAAAAAGCAACTGGAGACGGAGGCACAGTAAACGCGCAAGTTGCAGACGCAACAAGAAGAGCACTAAGTGAAGCAAACTTGTGGCTAGACGCAAATTGCAATCTAAATCCAGCATCTGGAACCCCTGATGTTCTTTCAAGAGAAGACTGGGTTAATGGAACTATAGATTCGTGGATTAAGTTTGCAAATCCTGTTGCTAAGTCGGTTAGTAACGCTTTTTCGGATGTTATTGCCGAAAAATTCGGAGGAGACCAAGACTTAGAAGTAGAAGGATTATACGATGGCGTTATGCCAATACCTATGCCAGATGGCGTAAAAAAGCCAGAACAAATGATGAGCCTTCTTGCTAACACGTCTTTTGCAATGCAATTAGGTTATGCTGCTGGAGATTTATCTCAAGAAATCCGCGGAAGCTTTGATCAAGGTATTTCACTTCTTAAAAACCCTGCAGGCGGTCTTGTTCCTTACAATTGCATAGATTACGCAAAAAAGTGGGGATTAGACATTAGCGAGGTTATGAATTATCTTGCATTGCGAGAACTTGCTCACGCACGATTGTTTGCGTCTGTACCCTGGCTTATGCCTCGTTTTGAAGCACTAATAATAAAGTATGCTGCTGGAATTTCTATCGATTTAAGCGCTATGGAAGAACAGCTTAGAGATATTGAAGGAATGAGCCCAGAGTCTATTTCGGGAGCTGTTGATTTATCTAATATTGCTCGAAACGATACAGAAGGCCAAAAACAAGCATTAAAAGGGCTAGAAACACTTCTTGCGCTTAGCGAAGGATGGGTTGATTGCGTTATTTGGCGTGCTGGAATGGCACACATTCCACACATTGAGCAGCTTAGAGAGATGACTAGGCGAGAACGCGCTGCGGGTGGTCCTTCCGAGATGACTTTCCAGGCTTTAACTGGATTAAAGTTGCGTCCTAGAGCAATGCGCGAAGCTGCATCAATGTGGGATGCTATTACAAACGAAAAAGGCATTGAGGAACGCGATGCCATGTGGAATCATCCAGATCTTTTGCCAGAATTACCAGATTTTAGCGAAGATAAAGAAGATAATAAAGACAATAAAGATAAAGAAGATAATAAAGAAGATAATAATAAAGTAAATAAAAATAACGAAAACAATACAAGCAGCAAAAACAATACGAATAATCAAAACAATACGAGTAGTAAAAACAGCAATAACACAACTAAAAAAGAATCTGAACAAACAGATAACAATGATTTAGCAAACACCAATCTAGAAGAATTAAGCAAGAATATGCTTGATTTAGAAGATTTTAAGAACAGTGACGATTTGGAGCAAAAACTTAAAGACGTTAATTGGGACGACGAATTAAGTAAATTATTGGCATCCAGCGATAGTGATAGCGATAGAGAAAACAACGATCAAAACTCAAACCAAGATTCTAATGCGGACTCTGAAGAAGACTCTGACAAGGACTCTGACACAGATTTTGGAGCAGATTCTGACGAAGACTCTAATCAGCAAAAAAGCGACGAATAAAGTTACAAACTGATTCGCAACTGATTTATAAGTGACTTGTATTAGAACAATTGCATAAATACATTTATTATAAAAATGCATTTATTCTAAAAAGTGGCTTACAGACCTTTGCATTCCGTTGCCGTAGTCTTTGCAAATTGCATAAGATATGTGCAAGGTTGCTTCCGCGCGCGTTATTGCAACATACATAAGCCTGCGCTCTTCTTCGTTTGCATCTTGAGTTCTATTAACGCTTCCAAATGGAAGTAGTCCTTCGCTGCAGCCGATTAAAAACACGTGCTTAAATTCCAAGCCTTTAGATGCGTGAATCGTAGAAATCGTTACAGGAAGTAAAGATTTTTTGCTTAAATCTACTTTTTCTCGCTCGATGACGCTTTCTTTTGCAAAGTCAATGTCTTTTGCATCGCCACTTTCGACATATTTTTCTAAATCACTCAAATCGCTAGCGTTTGAATCTTCAAAATTGTTTTCTAAAACATCAATTTGCAAGCCAGCGTCTTTTCTAACAGAAAAATGTATTCCTAAATCACCCAAAGTTTTGCAAAATATATTCTGTTGAGCATTAGTACGAGTTAGAATAGCAAAATCTGTAGGAAGCGCTTTTCCTGATTTAACTGCATTATAAATTCGTTGAGCAATATCAACAGCTTCGTCGTAATCCGTGTTGTAAACAGTTTTAGTAACGCGAGCGCCACCCTTATTTTTTGACACGAGTCTTAAATAATCACATCTAAAAGCAGACTTAGAAAGAACCCGATTAGCAAGTCCTACAATACGTTCCGTAGATCTGTAATCCGTATTTAGACTAATATCTGCACAAAGCGGCGCAAACTCGTTAGGAAATTCAAGTAAATCGTAGCTGCTTGCTCCTGCAAAAGAATAAATCGTTTGCGCAGGATCTCCAACAACGCAAATATTTCGATTATTACCAAGCCAGCATTTAAGAAGTTCATGTTGAAGAGGAGAAACATCCTGATATTCGTCAACAGTAATCCAGCCGATTTTGCTACGTATTTTCTCACACGCTTTAGGAAAAGCGCGCAAAACGTGGCATGCAAGAAGCAGCAAATCGTTAAAATCAACAAGATTCCTTGTGTTTTTTTCTAACTCGTAAGCTTTATATGCTTCAACAAATTGATTAACGTCTAGAGCTGCAGGAAGATCTCGACTAACACAAGCACATGCGCGCACGTAATCATCTGGAGCAATAAGACTAACCTTTGCCCAGTTGATTTCTGCAATAATGTCTCGTATTTGTGCAGAAGTCATATTTGCAAAATCCGTGTAGTGGATTAATGCTTGCTCAGTAACGCTTTTTGGATCATCCATTATATTTGGAAAAGGAGCTTCGCAAACGTCATTCCAAACTCGTCTTAAATGCTGTAAAGCTGCAGAATGAAAAGTTGCAACAGTTGCATTATTTACGCCTAATTTTTTAAGGCGATTTTGCATTTCTTTAGCAGCTTTTACGGAAAAAGTAACAGCTAAAACGCGATTTTCGTCCCACTCTCCTTTTGCACACGCGTACGCGATTCTTCGCGTAATAGTGCGAGTCTTACCTGCTCCAGCGCATGCAGTAATGCGCACTGGCCCTTGTAATGCCATTGCTGCTTTGCGTTGAGAATCATCTAAACCTTCTAGCAAAGATTGTGCATAATCTTTACCATGATTTTCGTTAGATTCACGCTTATTGCTTTCTAAAGACTCTTGAGTAGAAATCATAATTCTATTGTTACAACAAATAAAGAAAAAATAAAAGCATAAAACGCTAATGTGGTTAAAGGCTATTTAGCTATATCTCGTTGCTTTGTATTAATGTTGAACTGTGACACAGATAAGCAGATTCAAGTTGGTAGCGCTGGCCTCATCGGTCATGCCAGAAGTACAATTCGCCGGAACGCGCCAAAGCGAGCAGGCAAACGCCACCGATGCCGCTGCTGGCATATCTCACGCTGTTATTCAAGACGTTTCGGGCAGCCTTTACGATATTTTTGTTAGCTCTAACACTAAAGGTCAAAAACGTTTGCACGACAGAGCACGAGCAGCATGGGTATTGCAAAAAACTAAGGGGCTTGCAGCTCTTGGATTTGCTCACGAAGAAATGCTTAAGTTTGTTCCTGGGTCGCTTTCAAATAAGGAAAATCAAACTAATCAGGCAAACCAAGCAAATCAACAAGATTCCACTAATAGTCAAAATCAAAACGAATTACATTTTGACTCAATAGGAGAAGCTGATTTTAACAATCCAACAATGCTTATTTGTAATCATCTAAACGGAAATGCAAGAGAACTAAGCCTTCTTACAACAGATGATTGTGTAAACTCTGGAACTGCAATAGGCGCGATTCATAGACTAAGTCCGTCATTTTTAACTAAAAGCGATTATCCTTCTTTTACTACTGGTCAAATTCGCACGCAATTAACATCTTGGATTAAAAGATTGCGCCAAGCAGGCCATATTCCTACAGAAATAACAGATAATTGGTCTAGAGTTTTAGAAACTGATGGATTGTGGTCATTCGACACTTGCCCAGTTCACGGCGGATTCAAAGATGGTGATTTTCTATTTTCTGGGTCTACTATTACAGCTATAACCAATTGGCAAAGCATGCAAATCAACGATCCTGCTCGCGATTTAGCGTGGATTTTTGCAAAGCTTAACGAGCAGCATAGAAACGCTTTGCTAAGTGCATATGGAAGAATGCTTGGGTCTAGATTAGACAGCATGATTATGCTTCGAGCAAATCTTTGGCTGCAAATGGAGCAAGTTGGAGACTTTATTCAAGCTTTGCAACGCGCAGATACAACTGGAATAATGCGATTTAAGGCGCAAGTGGAACGTCTTGCTCACGAGCTTACGCGCATAAATAACTCCAGAGCAGCAAGCGCAAATCAAAACAATAATAGCGCAAATCCAGCGTCTTCTCTTACTGTAGGAGATATTGTTAAAGACGATATTGTTAAAGATAATGCCGTTAAAGACGATACTATATCTTCGGACGCTACTAACGAAAAAACTGTTGTAACGCTCAAGCAAGAAGATCAAAAAGACTATAAAGATAATACATACGAACAAACTATAACTATAAACGACAACACTAACGCCACTGAAGCTGCCACTAAAACCACCACTATTGCAGACGGCTTAGAAACGCAAGTTATAAGCAGCGTTAACAAAACTAACGATGTGAATAACAACGCAACGAACGAAGTTAGCAACAGCAATAATGATTTCGTAGATAAAGCTGATGCAAATAGTAGTGTAGAACGTATCGAAAGCGGCGAAAGTGTAGACAGTACCAATAGTGTTGAAAGCGTCGATATAGATAGCAACGATGGTAATGACAATAATAGTAATGGCAATAAAAATGAAGATTCAGATAAGCCAGCAACGATTATTATTCCAATGCTAAAAGATGCAGAGCTTGCTATTAAAGATGCAAAAAGCAAACTAGAAAACAATACCGAAAACAGCGAAAACAATTAAGGAATAAAAATGAAGGTAACAATTGGCGTTAAGCACGTAAAAGACACTATTAGCTTTGAAAGTGATCAAAGCGAGCAAGATATACAAAACATTATTGAAAGCGCTATTAAAGACGCAAAAGCGATTAATCTTACAGATAAAAACAATCGAAAAATTTTTATTATGGCAGACTCTTTTGCATATGCAATTATAGGAGATACGCCAACTCATACTGTTGGTTTTAACGCGTTTTAACGCTACTAGAACACTACTAGAACACTTAACACGTTTATAACGTTTTAACAGCGCAATTTTAATTCATCTGGTAATTTAGGATTTTAGAAACAACATTGCAACTTGTTGTTTCTTCTCCGATTTTATTTGGCTTGCCACTTCCATGCCAATCGGAGCCACCAGTAACAAGCAAATTCAAGTCTTTTGCTAACTCCAATAGTCTTTGTTTTTGCGTTAAAGAGTTTCCACGATGATATACTTCTAATCCATTAAGGCCAACACTTGCATAGTGTTCTATTTGAGAGTCCGAAAGAATAACAAGATTCCTGCTATAATCCGCAGGATGTGCAATAACGCTTACTCCCCCAGCGTGTTTAATAACCTTTATTACTTCTTCAACACTTGGAGATGGCGTTGGAATGTAGTATGGACCGCGTGGAGCAACAGGACCCGCAAAAGCTTGCGACCTTGTTTCAAAAACGCCTGCAGCAACAAGAGCGTCTGCAATATGCGGGCGACCAATCGTAGTTAAATCGCCCTTCCCAGCCTGAGCAATAACACTTTCCCAAGTAATTGGAAAATCGGCAGACATAAGTTCAACCATTTTGCGCGTGCGTTCCAATCGGCGTTTTCTTGTAGTTGCAAACATTTCATTAATACACTCGTCGTTTGGATTGTAGTTATAGGCAAGCACGTGAACCGATATATTTCCCTCTACAGCTGTTATCTCTGATCCAAAAATAACTGGAAAATCAGCGTTTTTAGCAGCTTCTTCAAAATCATGCCAACCAGCAGTAGTATCGTGATCGCTAATAGCAACTCCACTAAGACCAAGATTTTTAGCTTCATCTACTAATTCTTTTGGAGTTTTAGTGCCATCGGAATATAAAGTATGACAATGCAAATCCCATCCTAAATCTTGCGATTTAGAATCCAAATTAAAGTCGTTATTCGCACTACTACCTATTACAGTCATATAATTATCGTAAACTGTGGCATGTAACGTTTTAAGTCTAAACAATATCTAAATACATTAGCGCTTTGAGGAGTGTTTATGAGTAGCCACAATAATCACATGAATTCTTGGCGACATTCTGCTGCTTGGGTTTACATGATTATGCTTATTTCATCCGCAATTGCACTTTTAACATCGCTAATACTTTCTTCCGAAACTTTAGCTCTTGCACGCGCACCGCATAAAGCGCTTGGATGCGACGTAAACACCGTTGTTTCATGCTCTAAAGTGGCTCAATCTTGGCAGGCGGAATTTATACGATTTGGCGAATTAAGCTTCCCTAACGCCTTCTTTGGAATTGCAGCAGAAAGCGTATTTGTAACTCTTGCTGTAATTGGAATAGCAAAAGTAAAACTTCCAAAATGGCTGGCAATATTTAGCTGGATAGGCGGATTATGCGCGCTCTTGTACGCGTATTGGCTGTTTACGCAATCTATGTTTGTTATACAAATTCTTTGCCCATGGTGCCTTGTTTTAATGTTTTGCACAACTTTGCAATTTATGTCGCTTAGTCACGCAACGTTTAGTGTACAAGAGATTGGATTAAAAAATAAAGTTTTAAGCACTTACTACCGTATAAATTACGATTTAATCGTAGATTTGCTTTGGATTTTTGCTCTTGTATTGCTTATTTTAGGCAAATACGGAAATGCTATATTTTCATAAGTCGCGAGTAAAGTCGCATTTTAAGCTACAATCAGAAATCACCATTAAGTAACGATTGCGATAGCTTAGCAATACGATTACTTGAATCGGAGTTAGTAAGCAGAACGCTTCCACTATTTTCGCTTGGCGCAAGCAGATCCTTAGATTCTAAAACGCTTTTAAGATGATGAATAGTGCCATCATTACCGTCTACAATATTCACGCAATCAGGCAAAAACTCACGGAAGTAGTTTTTATAAAACACAAAATGAGTGCATCCTAAAACAACTGAATCAATATTCGTTAAATCGTAAGAATCAAAATACTTGTGCAAAGCGCTCATAACAATATTTTTATTGCCTAAATCGCCATTTTCCACAATTTCTACCAAATCTGGGCAAGGTTTAGAAAAAATCTTGTGATTTTGCGTAAAACGATTCATAAGTTCTGCAAACTTGCGCTCTCTAAGCGTTAAAGGCGTAGCTGCAACGATTACGCGCTGAGGCTTGCCGCCACCCAAATCGCAAGCAAGCTTAAGAGCAGGCTCCATGCCAATAATCGGCATATTGTAATGCGCACGCAAATCTTTAACAGCAGCAGAAGTGGCAGTATTGCAAGCAATTACAATAGCTTTAACATTAAGACTTGCAAAATGCTCAACAATCTTAAAACTAAGATCTCGCACTTCTTGAGGAGTTTTTATGCCATAAGGCGCGTTTGCAGAATCGCCAAAATAAACAATGCTCTCATTAGGCATAGCTGCGCTAAGTTGACGAACTACAGAAATACCGCCAAGTCCTGAGTCAAACACACCAATCGGAGCGCATGAAGTCATAAAAACCTCCTAATAGACTCTTATCATGTTACTTTTTAGCACAAACATAAGCTTTACAAAACAGCATCAATAAGGCTTTGCCTGTAGGAATTCTTAGGGAAACGCAAAACGTCTTTAACGCTTCCCTGCTCAACAATTCTTCCGCCTTTTATAATACTAACTTGGCTAGCAATGCGACTAACTAAAGAGAATCGTTAGGCATAATCAGTAAGCATAATCAGTAAGCATATTAAATCAAACTAAACCAAGCACAAGCAGTGGTAGAGATAAACCTACGAACAACAAGTATCACTGGTTTACCAATGCCACTGCAAAGCACTATATATGGAGCGTCCCCACTAAGACGATAGCGTATTTATGAACAAAAGTGTTGCATATTTTTTTATAAAACTAACAAATACAAACATGAGTAAATTTGTACTGTTGTTATAACAAATCTATAGGAAGGTGTGGAAATCGGAGTGTCGCATTGCTCAAAGTGGAAAGCTAATACGCTTTCCACGCAAGCGCGACCCCGATTTCGCCTACACTTAGGCGAAATCCGAAGACCAACAAGGCGCACATAACAAAGCAACTTGATGCGATAGCGCTTGCTTCTATAAATAGCCTTTAACCACAATGCATAAAAAATCTAGGAAAGCTAACTTAAATCACTTACGATACCTAATACAAAACAACAATCATTAAAAATAGTTTCAATTGATGCTATTTTACGTTAAACTAAACGATAGAAGGTGAGTATGAATTTTGAGTACGATCCTGCAAAAAGCTTAAAAAATTTTGCTAAACATGGTATCAGTTTCAAAAAAGCCCAATTACTTTGGGAGAATACGACAATTACATTAGAATCCAAAAATTCAGGAAACGACAACTCTCGCTACTTAGTTTTTGGAAAAATAAACAATAAACATTGGACGGCAATAATAACAAAAAGAAATAATCGAATTCGTATTATTTCTGTAAGAAGATCGCGTAAAAATGAGGAGCAATATTATGAAGAGCACTACAACGAGTAAGGAAATAAGTGGCAAAGAACTCGATAAAAAATTCGATAACGGTGAAGACGTACTTGAGTACTTTGATTTGGAGCATCCAATTATAGAGAACCACTCAAATGAACAAAAGCACGTCACTTTTATTATGCCTGAATGGATATTGAGAATAATGAGATTATTTAGAGTAGCTACAACTCGGTAGTCAAATAAAGAAATAAAACTAGAAATAAAACAAAACGTGCCGACGTATTGAATTGTACAACGGCACGTTTTTTGTTTAATTAATTAGCTGTTAGCTGTGTTTTACGCACGCTTAACAGTTACGCTAAGCTCAGTTGCGCTAGAATCAGCCTCAGTAACTTCTAAGCTTGTAGCAAGAGTTTCGTTAGCAATCAAATCACGGAACTGCTCAACTTTAGCAACGTCCGCGCTAGGCACGCTCAAAGTCAAAGCGATTCGGTCGCTAATATCCAAACCGTTCTCCTTACGCGCATCCTGAACAGCGCGAATAGCATCGCGAGCGTAACCTTCAGCAAGCAAATCGCTAGTCAAAGCAGTGTCAAGCATAACGAAACCGCCAGTTGGCATTGCAGCAGAAGCCGTATTCGCAGCCGCTTGAGCATCCGAAGACTCAACGCGATTCACAAGCTCATATTCGCCCTCAACAAGCGCAACTTCGCCGTTTGGAGTGTTAACAACAGGAGCACCAGACTCGTCAACTCGCCAATCGCCACTCTTAGAAGACTTAATAGCAAACTGCACTTGCTTACCCAAACGAGGACCAGCCGCGCGCGCGTTCACCTTAAGCTCGTGAACAATCTTCAAACCATGACTGCTAGCGTCTTCCAAAGTGCAGAATGTAACATTCTTCACGTTAAGCTCGCGCTCAAGAACCTGCTCGTAAGACTCTACAGCAGCAGTATTTTCTGCAACAACCGTCAAGTTTGCCAACGGCTGGCGCACACGCAACTGTTCCGCCTTACGCAACGAAAGAGTAGAAGACACAACCTCGCGAACCTTATCCATAGCAGCAACCAAAGCATCGTCGTGCGCAAGAACCGCTCCAAGCTCAGTCACTTCGCCAGCCTTAGGGTTTTTCTCTCCATCCGAAAGCATTTGCGGTTCAACCAAATAAGGCCAATCAGCCAAATGCACGGATTCGCCGCCAGTAAGACCACGCCACACAGCTTCTGCTTCCATAGGAGCAAGAGGAGCAATCGTGCGCATAAACACTTCCAACACAGTGTAAAGCGTGTTGAAAGCAGTCTCGTCTTCATTCCAGAATCGGTCGCGGCTGCCGCGAATATACCAATTCGTAAGCACGTCAATAAAATCGCTAACTGCCGCGCAAGCATCGCTAATCGCAAACTCGTTCAAGCACTTTTCTACGCGCTCAACAAGCAAACGCGTACGAGCAAGCAAGTAGCGATCCATGTTGCAAAGTCCTGCAACCTCATCCGCACGAAGCCTGCGAGCATCGTAACCCTTACCACCGTTTGCAGCGTTCGCATACAAAGTGAAGAAGTAATACGAGCTCCAAACTGGAAGCATAACTTGACGAACCGTATCCCTAATGCCGTCTGCAGTAACAATCAAATTGCCACCGCGCAAAATTGGCGAAGACATAAGGAACCAGCGCATAGCATCTGAACCGTACTCGTTGAAAACACCATTAACATCCGGGTAATTGCGCAAATGCTTACTCATCTTCTGACCGTCGGAACCAAGCACAATGCCGTGGCAAATCACGTTCTTAAAAGCTGGACGGTCGAATAGAGCCGTGGCCATAATGTGAAGCGTGTAGAACCAGCCGCGAGTCTGACCAATATATTCAACGATGTAATCACATGGGAAGTGCTCTTCGAAGAAGTCCTTATTTTCAAACGGATAATGGAACTGTGCAAAAGGCATAGAACCAGACTCAAACCAGCAGTCGAGAACATCCGTAATGCGGTGCATTTGCGACTTTCCAGTAGGATCATCTGGGTTCGGTCGAGTGAGGCGGTCGATATATGGGCGGTGCATATTCACATTGCCATCGTCATCACGAGGATAGTCGCCAAAATCAGCCTTAAGCTCATCCAAGGAGCCATAAACGTCTACGCGAGGATACTTTGGATCATCGCTCACCCACACTGGAATTGGCGAACCCCAGAAGCGATTACGGCTAATAGACCAATCGCGAGCGTTAGAAAGCCACTTACCAAACTGGCCATCCTTAACGTTTCCAGGAATCCAATTAATCTGCTGATTAAGCTCAAGCAAACGCTTCTTAATCTTTGTAACAGACACAAACCAGCTAGAAACAGGCTTATAAATAAGCGGAGTTGCGCAACGCCAGCAATGAGGATAGCTGTGCACGTAGCTTTTTTCTTGGAATAGCAACGCGCGCTGATCTTCCGGCATTTGAGCAAGCGGACCGTCTCCTGCACGCAAGTTGCGCAAAATTGGCAAGTTCGCGTCGAAAACGTACAAGCCTTCGTAATCTAGGCAGTCGCTTGTAAACTTGCATCCAGCATCGAGCACATCAACGCTGCGAATCTCGTGCGCGTTAAGCGTGTTCATATCGTCCTCGCCGTAAGGAGCCTGGTGAACAAGACCAGTACCCTCAGCGGTATCAACATAATCTGCTGTGAAAATCGTAAAAGCGTTAGGACCAGGAGTGCCACCCTCTGCGAGCGCAGATTCGCTTGCAAAGTATGGGAACACTGGGTAGTAGCGCCAGCCAGCCATCTCAGAGCCTTTAAGTTCGCGCACAACTTCGTAATTTTCGCCAAGTTCCTTAGTGTAGGAACCAAGCAAAGGCTTACCAATGTAGAACTTTTTGCCTGCGAACTTGCCTTCAGTTGGACGAACTTCCACGTAATCGATATCTGCGCCGACTACGATTGCGAAGTTTGTTGGAACTGTCCAAGGAGTGGTTGTCCAAAATACTGCGTAAGCGTCGTCTTCGTCGCACAGCTTAACAGCAACGGAAACTGTGGTATCCTGGCGATTCTGATACACATCCGCATCCATGCGAAGCTCGTGTGCACTAAGTGGAGTCTGGTCCTTCGGGCAGTACGGAAGCACGCGGTAGCCCTTATAAGCTAAGCCCTTATCGTAAAGCTGCTTAAATGCCCACATTACGGATTCCATGTATGGAATGTTCAGCGTCTTGTAGCCGCGCTCAAAATCAACCCAGCGCGCTTGACGATGCACGTAATTTTGCCACTCGTTTGTGTACTTCAAAACACTGGCGCGGCAAGCATCGTTGAACTTTGCGATGCCCATTTTTTCGATTTGATCAACAGACTCGATTCCGAGCTCTTTCTGCGCTTCCAACTCTGCAGGAAGACCGTGAGTATCCCAACCAAAAACGCGGTTTACTTTGCGTCCGCGCATAGTCTGATAGCGCGGAACCACGTCTTTTGCGTAGCCTGTTAGCAAGTGACCGTAGTGAGGAAGACCGTTTGCAAATGGAGGGCCATCAAAGAACACGAACTCGTTTTGGCTACCTTTGCCAGACGGGCGGTATTCGATTGACTTGCGGAAAGTGTTATTTGCATCCCAGTATTGAAGGACGGATTCTTCAAGCTTTGGGAAAGAAGGATTTGGTGCAACTTGCGCGGCGGCGTTTTCTTGCGTTGATGCTGAAACACTTACCTTCGGATATACGTTATTTGCGCATGACTTTTCGGACGCGTTTGCTGCTGGATTAGTGGATTCGCTCACTGTGCTCTCCTCGCTCAACAGGGTGAATATTTCCCTGCGAGGACGACAGTTATTGCCGCGGTACCACCTCGCTTGCTGCAAAATGCTTATGCAACGTTTGCAGCCTCTCGTGTTTGGCTATACGGGCCAACCCCGTCGGTTCTAATAGGCGAGAACCTTACGAATCCTCGCCGTTCTTCCGAAAACTCCCCGCCGATAACGGATCATCGCTTAAGTTAGAAACAATCTAACACTATCCCCTAACATTGGGAAAAGTGCCCCGAATCAGAATCGAACTGACGACACCCACTTTAGGAGAGTGGTGCTCTATCCACTGAGCTACCGAGGCAACAAATGGCAATTATACACTATAGCGTGGTTTACACGCTATAACATGCTCAAGATTCAAGATTTGATTGCGTTCCAGCCGTCGCAGCTGTAGCCGACTGCTCTGCCTGAGCCGCATCAAGCTTAGCGCGAACCGATGCAAGCAAGCCCTGCGCACGCTTTGCTAGCGCTTCTCCAAGCTCCCATTGATGCATAGACTGATCCAAAGTCAAACCGCCAGCCTCAAGCGCTTTAACAGCTTGCACAAGCTTTTCGCGCGCTTCTTCGTAAGGCATTGCGTTAATCGCAGCTCGCTCTTCACTGCTAAGCGTGCTAATCGCGTCAGCTTTTGCACTTGCGTCTTTTATTTCGTCACTCATAATCATCCTTTTCTAATATTTTATTTAAGATTTTTATTTAAGATTTTGCTTTTTAGTTTTATAACTTTACGACTTTACAGCTTTACAGCTTTACGACTTTTCTACAGATGTAACATTAGCCGTAATCAAGCCACTTTTAAGAGTGACTGTTATATCATCGCCAGTTTTTACACGACTAGAATCGTCAAGCACTTTCCCACCGCTAATCTGCACAACCGCGTAACCGCGATTAAGCGTTGATTGCGGACTGAGAGCCGTAATGCTGGCATGCGCCTTTTCAACAGTCAAACTAGCGTCGTCAAGCAGCCGCACCAAACCATGCCTCATGCGTTCAACCGCCTGCTGCACAAACAACTCATGAGGCTCCAACATAGTAGTTGGCTGAGTAATGCTTGGCCTATTTGCGTATCCCTCAATAAGCTGAATCTCGTTGCTAACTCGCGCAGAAATCCTCATGCGCGCATGTTGTAAAGCGTTATCAATCAACTGCCATTGCTCGTTAACATCTGGAACAACGCGCTTTGCTGCATCTGTAGGCGTAGAGGCGCGCATATCTGCTGCCAAATCAATCAGCGTCCAATCATCTTCGTGACCAATCGCAGAAACAATCGGAGTTACGCAAGCAGCCGTAGCGCGAACCACGCCCTCGTCCGAAAATCCAATCAAATCTTCAAAACTACCGCCACCGCGCGCAACAATAATCACATCAACCTCTGGATCGGCGTCTAGCTGCTTAATTGCCGCAATAACGTCTGATGGGCATTGCACACCCTGAACATGCGCGTGAACCACCTTAAAACGCGTTACAGGCCAGCGCAAATTCACGTTTGTAATAACATCGCCCTCGGCTCGAGCTTGAGGCGCGCACACTAGCCCAATGCACTTTGGAAACTCAGGAAGCGGCACTTTATTTTCCGCGTCGAACAAGCCTTCGCCTTTAAGCTTTTTGCGCAACTCGTCTATTTGCGCTTTTAAGTCGCCAGCGCCAACACGTCTAATTTCGTCTGCAACAAAGCTCAATCGTGTTGCTTTTACCCAAATATCTGCCTTGCCGTGAACAACTACCCTATCGCCTTGATGCAAATCTTTAGCCTGCTGAACGAATTTGCTAAAGCCCATTATGGAGATTGAAACGTCTTCGTTGCTATCTCTAAGCGTTATGTAGCCAGACGTAGACCTTCGCATGTTGATTTCAACAATCTGACCTTCTACCCAAGCTGCAGGCCACTTTTCTACAGCACCATGGAACTTTTGGCTTATAACGCTTACTGGCCAAGGATTTTCAGCACTTGTTTCGCTTGCATGCAAAGGTAAAGACATATACCAAGTTTCTTTTAGAAGATGGACAACAAGAATTTAGAAGATACACAAAATACGACACGCCGTAACTTGCAAATAAATCGATTCTGAGTATAGTTATTACTCGGCTCAAGAAAAAAGCCAACGCCCCTTTAGCTCAGTTGGCTAGAGCAGCTGACTCTTAATCAGCGTGTCCAGGGTTCGAATCCCTGAGGGGGCACAAACAAAAACCCAAGCTTTGCGGCTTGGGTTTTTTCGTATTTAGATTTTTAATTACACAAATATGATTCATATATGATTTCTTCCAGTATTCCAACAAAAATCTGAATATTAGAGACGCTTTTCTACATTTGCACAATAACGCTTAAAACAAAAAAATAAACATTTTGCGATGATTATAAAAAGATAAAATTCAAAGAACACAAAACGACACACAAAACGACACACAACGAGCTATGTGCAATTCTTCAATCGAAAATACAAAAAGACCCCACGAGTTTCCTCATGGGGTCTTTTCTAAGCCTTAGCTAATATCTTCAGATTAGAAAATCAGAAAATACTAGGCAAGAATCTTGGTCACACGACCAGAACCAACGGTACGGCCACCTTCACGAACTGCGAAGGTCAAGCCCTCTTCCATTGCGATAGCCTGGATCAACTCAACAGTGAAGGTTGCGTGATCGCCTGGCTGAACCATTTCGATGCCGTCTGGCAAGGTGATAACGCCAGTAACATCGGTGGTGCGGAAGTAGAACTGTGGACGGTAGTTGGAGAAGAATGGCGAGTGACGGCCACCTTCGTCCTTGGTCAAGACGTAAACTTCGCCTTCGAACTTGGTGTGTGGAGTCACAGAACCTGGAGCAGCCACAACCTGACCACGCTCAACGTCGGTACGGTTGATACCACGGAGAAGAAGACCAGTGTTATCACCAGCCTCGGCCTCATCCATCTGCTTGTGGAAGGTCTCGATAGAGGTGACGGTGGTGGTCTGGGTATCGCGCAAACCAACGATCTCAACTGGGGTGTTGATTGGGAGCTTACCACGCTCAACACGGCCAGTAACAACGGTACCACGACCGGAGATGGTGAACACATCTTCGATTGGCATCAAGAATGGCTTGTCAAGATCGTGAGTTGGGGTTGGGATGTACTCGTCAACAGCCTTCATGAGTTCCTTGACGGTCTCTACCCACTTGTCGTGGTCTGGAGCGTCATCATGCAAAGCGCCGTAAGCGGAAGTACGGATGACTGGGCAATCGCGATCGAAGCCGTTTTCGTCGAGGAGGTCACGAACCTCTTCTTCAACGAGGTCGATAAGCTCTTCGTCGTCAACCATATCGCACTTGTTCAAAGCAACAAGAATTTTTGGAACGCCGACCTGCTTAGCAAGCAAGACGTGTTCACGGGTCTGAGCCATTGGGCCGTCGGTAGCAGCAACCACGAGGATTGCGCCATCCATCTGAGCGGCACCAGTGATCATGTTCTTAACGTAATCAGCGTGGCCTGGAGCGTCCACGTGAGCATAGTGGCGTGCAGCCGTCTGATACTCGATGTGGGCGATGTTAATGGTAATGCCGCGCTCCTTCTCTTCTGGAGCGGCGTCGATCTGATCGAAGTCATACTGAGGGTTCAGATCTGGATATTCGCCATGAAGCACCTTAGAAATAGCCGCGGTCAAGGTAGTCTTACCGTGATCAACGTGACCAATGGTACCAATGTTAACATGCGGCTTAGTACGCTCGTACTTTTCCTTTGCCATGTGTTTGTCCTCCTGGACGTCTCGTAGTTTGCTTCACAATCTTATGTGAAGCCTCTAGCTACATATTTACTGGGTTTCTGGGTTAGGTGCCACTTCGGTGCCAGAACCCAGTCAACGTACGAAATTCTAGCGTTGACTAGGGACACAAAACACCGAAGTAGCGTGCGCTTTTACTCGCCGCGCTGGGCTTTAATAATCTCGTCCGAAACGGCCTTTGGAACTTCCGCGTAAGAGTCCATTTGCATGGTGAACATTGCGCGTCCCTGAGTCTTGGAACGAAGATCACCAATGTAACCGAACATCTCACTCAGTGGAACCTTAGCGTCAATAACCTTAACGCCAGTGGCGTCGGTCATAGACTGAATGTTTCCACGACGGGAGTTCAAATCGCCCATAACGTCGCCCATGTACTCTTCTGGAGTACGAACTTCCACGGCCATAATTGGCTCGAGGATTACTGGGTGAGCCTTAGGAGCAGCTTCCTTGAAGCACATGGAACCTGCAATCTTGAAGGCCATTTCCGAAGAATCAACGTCGTGAGTCTGACCGTCGGTAACGGTTGCCTTAACGCCAACCACTGGGAAGCCTGCCAAAACGCCAGATTCCATAGCTTCCTGCACGCCTGCGTCGATGGAAGGAATGAATTCCTTAGTAATGTGGCCACCAGTGACCTCGTTAACAAACTGATAGACTTCGCCAGATTCTGGATCGATTGGCTCGAAGTTCATCAAAACCTTTGCGAACTGACCAGAACCACCGGTCTGCTTCTTGTGGGTGTATTCCTGGTTCATAACAGCCTTGCGAATAGTTTCGCGATAAGCAACCTGTGGCTTACCAACATTCGCTTCAACTTTGAACTCGCGGCGCATACGATCCACAATAATGTCGAGCTGAAGCTCGCCCATACCAGAAATCAAAGTCTGACCAGACTCTTCATCGGTCTTAACCTGGAAGGTAGGATCCTCGTCGGAAAGCTTAGCCAAAGCCAAGCTCATCTTTTCCTGATCTGCCTTCGTCTTTGGCTCCACAGCAACCTCGATAACAGGATCTGGGAATGTCATGGATTCCAAAGAAATTGGGCTCTTTTCGTCGCACAAGGTATCGCCCGTGCTGACGTTCTTCAAACCAACAAAGGTGTAAATGTTTCCAGCTTCTGCAGAATCTACAGGATTTTCCTTATCTGCGTGCATCTGGAAGATCTTACCAACGCGTTCCTTCTTGGACTTAGTGGAATCGTACACGGAATCGCCTGGCTTAACTTCGCCAGAGTACACGCGCACGAACACAAGCTTGCCATAGAATGGATGAGTGGAGATCTTAAAGACCAATGCAGCAAATGGATCTGTATTTACTGGCTTACGATCAATCTCAACGGATTCGTCGCTTGGATCAAAGCCCTTAATAGATGGAACATCTTCTGGGCTTGGAAGGAAGTCAACAACAGCATCCAGCATTGGCTGAACGCCCTTATCCTTAAATGCAGAACCGCAAGTTACTGGGAAGGCTTCACGAGCAATAGTAAGCTTGCGAATACCCATGCGAATCTCTTCTTCGGAAAGCTCTCCCGATTCAAGATACTTCTCAAGCAACTCTTCGTCGGCTTCTGCAACCTGATCCATAAGCTCGGCACGATATTCTTCTGCACGCTCTTGCAAGTCGGCAGGAATGTCAACGGTGTCGTAGTGGGCACCCATATCGTCCTTAACGTCATTCCAAACGTAAGCCTTCATACGAATCAAGTCAACAACACCAAGGAAGTCGTTTTCAGCGCCGATTGGAAGCTGAATAACGAGTGGCTTAGCGCCAAGCTTTTCCTTAATGGTCTTAACAGAATAGTAGAAGTCTGCGCCCAACTTATCCATCTTGTTGATGAAGCAAATACGTGGAACGCTATACTTATCTGCCTGACGCCAAACGGTTTCGGACTGAGGCTCCACGCCTTCCTTACCGTCGAACACTGCAACAGCACCGTCGAGAACACGCAAAGAACGCTCTACCTCGGCGGTAAAGTCAACGTGGCCTGGTGTATCGATGATGTTGATTTGATAGCGGTCATCAACGTCATGGGTTTGACGCTTCCAGAAGCAAGTGGTTGCAGCAGACTGAATAGTAATACCGCGTTCCTGCTCCTGCGCCATAAAGTCCATGGTAGAAGCGCCATCGTGAGTTTCACCGATCTTGTAATTCTTACCAGTGTAGTAAAGAATACGCTCGGTGGTAGTAGTCTTACCAGCATCGATGTGCGCCATGATGCCGATGTTACGAACCATATTCAGGTCGTTAAGCACATCTTGTGCCATATTATTATCCTTAGCTCTTTAAGATACCGATTATCTTGTGGATTACCAGCGATAGTGAGCAAAAGCCTTGTTTGCTTCTGCCATCTTGTGGGTATCCTCGCGGCGCTTTACAGAAGCACCCAAGCCATTGGAGGCATCGAGAATTTCGTTAGCTAAACGCTCAGCCATAGTCTTCTCACGACGAACGCGAGAGAAGTCGGTAAGCCAGCGCAACGACAAGGTGTTTGCACGAGCAGGCTTAACTTCGACTGGAACCTGGTAGGTTGCGCCACCAACGCGGCGGGAACGAACCTCGAGGCTTGGACGAATGTTATCGAGAGCGCGCTTCAAAACAGAAACTGGCTCCTGCTCGGTCTTTGCCTTCACCTGCTCAAGAGCGGTGTAGACGATGTTTTCTGCGATGGACTTCTTGCCATCGAGAAGAATTTTGTTAATCAACTGAGCCACGACGGTCGAGCCGTAGATTGGATCAGGAAGCAGCTGATGCTTTTTTGCAGGTCCTTTACGTGACATGTTTTACTTCGCCTTCTTTGCTCCATACAGGGAACGACCCTGCTTGCGGTCCTTAACACCCTGGGTATCGAGAGCGCCACGCACGATGTGGTAACGCACACCTGGGAGATCCTTCACACGGCCACCGCGCACAAGCACAATGGAGTGCTCCTGCAAGTTGTGACCTTCGCCTGGAATATAGGCGGTTACTTCAATACCCGAGCTGAGGCGCACACGAGCAACCTTACGAAGCGCAGAGTTTGGCTTCTTAGGAGTGGTTGTGTACACACGAGTGCACACGCCACGACGCAACGGGCTACCTTTCAAGGCCAAAGTCTTTGACTTCTTTGGCTTGGCCTGACGTCCCTTACGGACGAGTTGTTCAATCGTAGGCAACTTAAGTTCTCCGATTCATTAATGTCTTCTATTTGGTGAAACCGCGGCACTGCAGCACACCTTAAACCTGAATCGGTTAAAGAGAAAAGCCACAGTCCACCGGCCCGATGGCCCTTGCGCCTCCAGACGCACATTACTGCGCGCTATCTTTGGCACTTGGGATATCCCAACCAGCACGCCTATTACATAAGGCACGCCGTTGGCACACACAAAGTATTATTATACACATTTGCTTGACAATTAAAAACCATTTAAGCAACTATGCACTGGAGCTGCTTAAGTAGACTACTTAAAACTACTTAAAACTACTTAAAACTACTTAAAACTACTTAAAACTACTTAAAACCGCTTAAACAAGCTACTTAAGCAAGCTACTTAAGAATCGGCCTTGCAGGAGCAGAAACATCCAAAAGCTGACGATTGCTGATTTTACTTGGATCGCTAATAATCGTCTCCACAATCGCCTTTTTAAGCTCCAAATCCGAAGAATCGCCCCAAACAACAATCCTATGAACGTCTCCACTTGGGCCAGGGTAAGAAACTTCTGTTTCAACAGAATCCTGCGTTTTTGCACTAACACGAATAACGTGAGACCTAAAATCTTGAGAAAGCGAGCTTACAATTCTCAACGCTTCCTTAACAGCCCTGCTGTTTAGACTTTTACTAACGTCGCTAACTTCTATAACTGGTATTCCGCTCGTAGAAACGTTTTGAACAGCGTTTAATACTCTACCTTTAACATCTACAGCCGTAAGTTTTTCGCCATCTTTTGCTTTAAGCATTGCAGCAGGCTTTTGCGCATGAACAGTTATTTGCAAACCGTGCGGGAATTGCTTTACAACCTTTGTTTCTGTTACGCCAGGTATGTTGTTTAATTGCTCAATTATTTGCTGAGAAGAAACCAAAAACAGCGACTTATCTACTTGATTAGACGCAATTGACGCGATTTTCTGTTCGCTCACCCATTCGTTAGATCCAAAAATGTGTATATTTTTAGAATCAAGACGGAAGAATGGAGATAAAAATAGCATCCAGCAAAGCAAAGCGATTAGCGCAACAGCAAGAAAAGTGTAAGCAAATCGCAACAAAATGGTACGTATTTTAGCAAAATTCTTTTCTTTTTCGCGAGCGCTAAAATCTATTACTTTAGGTCTAGATGCAATTCCAAGAGGACCCGAGCTAGACTTTAATGTCTGCTTTACAAAATCAACTACGGAAAGCCTTCTTGCATCTACAAAAGCATTTTTAGCAGATTGATTTTCTAATGGGCTACTAGTAGTCACCTTTTTGCTATTAGATAAATCAACCTTAGCTAATCTTGTAGAATCTTGTGAGTTTAGATTAGATTGAATTGACCTTTTATGCGCATCAAGATTAGAAGACTTAGAAAAATTAGAAGACTTAGGGAAATTATCAGTTGTAGCAAAATTATCGGTTGTAGCAAAAGTGGATGTGATAGACCTAGTATGTTTAATAGAGCTAGCAGATTTATTAGGCTTATTAGGCTCGTTAGGCTCGTTGGATTCGTTATTGACGGCAGACTTGCCAAAAATCATTCGACCCATAGCTATCACTCACCTACTTCCGCTTGTATCTATACGCGACTTTACTTGCGACTCTACTTGCTACTTTATTTACTACTATTCTTGCGACTTTACAGTTTGCTTATTATCACTTTTACCGACTATTATTGCCAATTTAGCTTATCGCTTTAATCGCAACTCTTCTAGCATAACAGACGTCATAGTGGTAATACTTCCAGCACCAACCGTAAAAAGTACATCTCCACTATTGGCTCTGCGTGCAAGAAGCAAAGCACCATCCTTCATGTCTTCTACAGCTTCAATATTGCAATTAAGCCCATCTTCTTTAGCTGCGTTAACAATAGTCGAAGCGTGAATATTTGGAAAATCTTCCTGCTTTTCTCGAGCTGGGAAAATGCCAGTGACGATTACGTCATCTGCAAGAGACAAAGCAGAAGCAAATTCGTGCGCAAAAGAGCGCGTTCTAGAAAACAGATGTGGTTGGAAAAGCACGCGAATAATAGAATCTGGGTACCTTCTTCTTGCAGCGCGCAAAAGAGCATCAATCTCTGTAGGATGATGCGCGTAATCGTCTACAACCGTTACTCCACCAACGCATCCACGAATATCAAATCGCCTAGAAGCACCAAGGAAGCTCGAAGCTCCATCTGCTGCATCTTTAGGATTCATGCCCAAAAGTGTTGCTGCAATAATCGCAGCACACGCGTTTCTAGCATTGTGCAATCCTGGAATCATAAGGTTAACGTTTATAGAATCACCGTTAAAGTCAATAACAAACGACTCGCTACCACTACCCGTCTGCTCGCTTTCGTGATTAATAAACGCAAACTTTACAAGGCTTTTTACTCTATTACTTAGGCAAGAAACACTATTCTTGCTACTTGCGTATGCGATTGTTTTTTTAAGAGAGTCATCGCTTAAATCCTCTAGAACAGCGCGAGCGCCATCATCATCTGCACAAATCACAATATATCCAAGAGCGTGGCTTAAATGCTCAACAAACGCTGCGCGATAATTTTGCGCATTTCCATAATGGTCTAGGTGGTCCGCTTCTACGTTTGTAACAATTGCAATATATGGATTGTATTTTTCAAAGCTGCCGTCGGATTCGTCCGCCTCCGCAACCATAACGCTTCCGCAGCCAGCGTGACCTCCGTCTAATTCTCCGCCGCCCTGCGCTTGAATCGAACCGCCAATCGCATAACTCGGGTCTGCTAAATCGCATTTACCGCAAACTTTCAAAATGTGAGCCAAAAGAGAGCTCGTTGTGGTCTTACCATGCGCTCCCGCAACAGTCACACCTTTTTTAGAACTTAAAAGTAAAGATAAAATGTCACTTCTATGAACAAGTTTTACGCCATTTTGTGCAGCAGCCACTACTTCTGGATTATTTGACTTAATCGCGCTAGAGTACACAAGAATATCCGCATTTTTTACGTGACTTGCACTTTGACCAATCTGTACATTTATGCCGAGTTCTTCTAGGCGACTTGTGTGGTCGCTTTCTTTACTATCGCATCCGCTTACGCTAACGCCTTCTTCGTGCAACATCTCTGCTAAAACGCTCATTCCAGCGCCACCAATGCCAATAAAATGCACAGAGCCTAAAGAGCTTACAGTCTGATCTTTACTAAATGCAGCACAAATAGGATTCATATTAATTTCCATGATTATTTTTTGCTTTCTTTTGCAATCTTAAGAATATGCTCTGCCATTACTCTTGCGGCATTGCGAATGCCGTATTTCCAAGCTTTTTCACGCATTTGGCAAAGCTCGTCTGGGTTATTAAGCAATTTCAACACGTTAGCGCGAATCCAATCATCGCTAAAATCACAATCGTTTACAATAATCGCTCCCCCTGCATTTGCAACAGGCTGCGCGTTAAATCGCTGTTCGCCGTTTCCAATTGGAAGCGGCACGTAGATTGCAGGAACGCCAATCGCAGACACTTCTGCAACAGTTCCAGCCCCCGATCGGCAAATAACCAAGTCCGCGCAAGCAAAAGCCCAATCAATTCGCTCTAAATATTCACAAATATGGTAATCACCAAGGCCTGCATGCTCTGGCTTAATGTCGTTTATTTGATTAAGACCAGCCGAGCGCGCAACATTATCTTTAACTTCTTTAGATTTTCCGCTACCCGTAAGATGAATGATTTGCGCGCATTTTAGTAAATCGCCAGCAGCAATAGAAACAGCTTCGTTAATGCTTTTAGCACCTAAAGACCCTCCAGTTACAAGAATAATCGGCCTGCTAGGATCTAGTCCAAGATTTTTAGCGCCTTCAAATCTAGCTAAATCAATGTCTTGAGTAATCTTTGCGCATAAATCGGATATGGATTTTCTAAGAGGAAGACCAACTCTTATAGCTTTGCTATTCGACGCTGCCCTTGCGACTAAACCAGTGCCTTCGTAAACGCACCCAATCATGCTTGCCCAACGCGCACCAAGCTTATTTGCCATTCCAGCGCGCGCATTTTGCTCATGAATCACAATAGGCAAATGCATCTTATGCGCTTGTGCATAAACTGGCGCAGACGCGTAACCGCCAAATCCAACAACAATATTCGCATGCCTTTGCTCAAGAATCTTAGCAACCTTGCGCGTTTCGCGAATCCACTTAAAAGGAAACTTAAGCATGTACAAATTAGGTTTTCTAGGGAATGGAACTTTTTCAATAACGTCTAATGGCAGACCAGACTTAGGAACTAGCGTTTTTTCTAAACCAGCATTAGTGCCAATAACACTGATTTCTACCGACTCATCTAAATCTTTTAATGCATGCGCTACAGAAAGAAGAGGATTAACGTGACCAGCAGTGCCCCCGCCTGCTAGAACAACATGCAAAGAATTGCTATCTTTATATTGATCTTGTGCCAATTCGCCACCTACAATCTGCTTATTTAATAATCCCAATCAGAAATACCAATCAGAAATACCAATCAGAACTAATCTACTTAAAACTTTAATATATGACTTAACAATTAAATATAAATTAAACAAAATTTTTATGAAAAGCGGATTTTTATAATTTTATAATTTTATAATACTTTCCCAATTTTGATTAACACTTGATTTTGATTAACACTTGTTTAGATATTGAGCGTATTAATCACCACTTTGCTGCCGCGATTTTGCACGCTTTAATGACCATTTATTCCCAAATTTTATGTTCGGATTGCTCTTAATAAAACTATCCGCAACACCCATCGCAAGAAGACACATAACAAGAGAAGATCCACCTGCGGAAACAAATGGCATAGGAACGCCCATAACTGGCAAAATCTGCACAACAACCAAAATGTTTATTAGTCCTTGGCCAACAATCCAAGTAGCAATGCTAATAAGAGATATTGAAACAAGCTTATTTGTTGATTGCAAAGCAGAAGTTAGCAAGCACCATCCAATCACAATGTAAAGAAGGATTACGCAAGAAGCAACAATAAAGCCCATCTCTTCGCCAATGATTGCAAAAATAAAATCGTTGTGAGCATACGGCAAATAATTCCACTTTTCTCTAGAATTACCTATGCCAACTCCCATTATTCCACCAGACGCCATTGCGTATTGCGCATGAATCGCCTGAAAACAAACGCCTCTAATCGACTTTGCATCACATCCATGAATCGTAGCAAGAATACGACGCATACGATTTTGGCTAGTAATAACAAGCAATAAAACCGCTGCACAAGCCGTTAAAAGTGCAACAACAAGCCATTTTGTAGGGAATCCTCCCACATAAAATGCCACAACAGCAATAAGCAAAATAATAAGAGCAGTACCAAGATCCTTGCCTGCAACAACTAAAAGAACCGAAACACCCAAAGCTACAACGGTTGGAATATAGGCGCGCATAGCAACACGCTTATAAGCCTTTTTTGCAAGAATAAGTGCCATTGGTAGCCAAATGCATATAGCAAGCTTGGTGATTTCTGCTGGCTGCATTGTAAACGGGCCTATTTTAATCCAGCTTGCATTACCATTAACCTCGTGCCTAATACCTGGTACAAAAGTCAAAAATTGCATAAAAACCGATATTGCGTAAATGGTAATAATCCTGCTTTTATAAAAATCAACAGGAAGATGTGAAAAAATCAAATATCCAACAAGACCAATAACGCAATAAAACAGTTGGCTCATTCCAGAACCCCAAGGGCCAGCTCCGTAGGTAATCATCGTTACCGACGAGCTTGAAAACACCATAAATAAGCCAAAAACGGTTAATATTACAACAGATATTCTTAGTCCAAAAAGACACCACAATGGGTTAAAAATACTGCGAATACCAACGTATTGCTTAAAAGCCTTTGTATTATCACTAAATGTTTCTTGAACACCCGAAATATTAGTAGATGAATCTGCCTTAGTTCCAGAAGATCTGCCACCAAAACCGCCAAAAATGCCAAAACCGTGCTTTTTAAGCTTTTTAGGATTTCTAGAACTTGATGAGCTAGCTTTTTTATTGTTCTCATTCATGGCTCTTAACCCATCGCTCAGATTCTTTAGCAAAACGATTGCCACGATCGGCGTAAGAAACAAATTGATCCATAGAAGCGCATGCTGGCGCTAGAAGAACAACATCTCCAGGTTGCGCGTACCCTCCAGCAGCTTGAACAGCTGTAGAAATAACTTTTTGACCCAAAGTAGAATCCGCGTTAAGAATTGGCGATTCCTCAACCTCTTTAAGAACGCAATCGTCTACAGAATCAAAGGATTTACAACTTTCGCCATTCGCGGAAACTATTGTTACAGGAATACCTTGACCTTTGGAATTAAGCGCTTCTATAATCGGCTTTTGATCTAATCCAATAACAACAACAGCCTTAATAATATTGCGATTTTGATTAACTAAATCTTCAAAATGACCGCCTTTTGCAAGGCCTCCAGCAATCAAAATTACGGATTTTTTGCCAAAACTAGAAATAGAAGCGGCAGCAGCATGAGCGTTAGTAGCTTTTGAATCGTCCACAAAACGAATCGAGTGTTCTGGAAGATTATCTTTAGCTTTTAGAGTTGCAACAGTTTGAATCCTATGCCCTCCTGGAGCAAAGTTGCACAATGCTTTGACTGCATTTTCAACGTCTTGTTTTAAGCCAAGAGTTAAAGCTAGTGCAGTTAGTGCGTCTGCAAGAAGATGAGGATACACGCTTCCATCTGGCTCGCATAAATGTTTTAGTTCTTTTAGCGCTACTATTTTAACTGGCTCGCCAATTTTTGCGCCAGCAACGCCACTTTTGTCTACAATCCAGCCATTTTCAACGCCTATTTCTCCGCATTTTGGAGCGCTGAGCGTAAAACCGATTTTTTTACAACCATCTTTGACTTGTGCATTTTTTGCTAATTCGCTAACTCGTGAATCTTGAGCATTGTACACAAGCGCCTTTCTAACACCATTAAAAACTTTCGACTTATCTTTTGCATAAGCTTCAATGCCGCCGTGCCAATCCAAATGATCAGCCGCAATATTAGTAATAGCAGCGCAATCCAACTCTAAAGAATCAGTAAAATGAAGTTGGAAAGAGCTTAATTCAACACATAACGCATCGTGTTCTTTTTCTAGTGCAGCGTGAGAAACAGACTTGCCAATATTGCCGACTGCAGGAGCATCTAGTCCGCAAGATGTAAGCATCTCGGAAGTCATCTCTGTTGTAGAGGTTTTGCCATTTGTTCCAGTAATTCCAACCCATGCAGCTGGAAGATTGGTTTTAAGCGACTTTACGCGCACAAGCCACGCAAGCTCCACTTCGCTGATGACTGGAATATTGCGCTTTTGAGCCTCTAGAATAAATGGCGTTCTAGGATTAAAAACTGGCGATGTTACAACGGCATCAATCGTGTTCCAATCGATTTTAGAAAAATCGTGGATTTGTGCTTCCGACTTGCGTTCGTCTGCGCTAATCGCATTAACACCAACAGTTTTAAGCACTTCCATAGCTCCTATGCCAGAAACACCTAATCCTGCTACAAGAACGTTATGGAACGGGAATTCATTGTGCAAATATAAATCTTTGTACAAATCATTTGCAACGCTGCTCATATAATCACCTTAAATCACACTAGATTATTTTAGATTACGCTATATAACATTAAATCACGCTAAATCAGGCTAAATCAGGCTAAATCAACAGTCCAGAACGACCTGCCCAATCCGCATAGAACGTCATCAACGCAGACAGAACAAACATAAGCTCAATCATCCAAAAACGAACAACAACTTTGCCTTCTGCCCAACCAACAAGCTCAAAATGATGGTGGATTGGCGCCATTTTGAACACGCGCTTATGCGTCAACTTAAAGCAACCAACCTGAATCACATCACTGCAAGTTTCTGCAACAAAAAGTCCGCCTAAAATAACAGCCAAAAACTCTGTGTGAGTAGCAATGGAGAGCGCAGCAAAAAGGCCACCTAATGCCAAGGAGCCAGTGTCTCCCATAAACACTTGAGCAGGATTTGAGTTGTACCACAAGAATCCAAAGCAAGCAACAGCAGCACAAACAGAAATAATTGTTAAATCAAGCGGATCCGATACAGCATAAGAGAATCCAAAATGACCGCCGCCTTTAACGTGGTAGCTTTCCCAAAAAGCGATAAGCGCATATCCCGCAAAAGCAATCATAGAAGATCCAGCAGCAAGACCGTCTAATCCATCTGTAAGATTTACGGCATTAGACCATGCAGCCATTAAAAAGTTTACCCAAACAATAAAAATTACAATTCCTATTGCTTTGCCAAACATAGAAAAATCAAAGAATGGCTTTTCTATAAAACTCATGCCAGGCTGCGCGCTTGCAATGCCCGACTGAGTTGGAAGCATAAGAGCCAAAAGCGCATAAATGCTTGCAAAAATAATTTGACCAAATAACTTTGCTCGCACAGAAAGGCCAAGATTCTGCTTTTTTCTAACCTTTGCAAAATCATCAACAAAACCTAAAAAGCCCATTGAAAGCATTGCAAAAAGAACAAGAACTGCAGACCAAGAAGGCGTTCTGCCAACAGAAAAATACCTGTATAAAGCAGATGCAGCCCAGCCAACTACAACAGCAAGATTAATAACAACACCGCCCATTGTAGGAGTGCCACGCTTAACTAAATGGGATTGCGGGCCGTCTTGGCGAATGTATTGTCCGTAATTTAATCGGTGTACTAAGCGGATTAAAAGCGGCGTGCCAACAATAGTGACTATTAGCGAAACCACTATTCCCACAATAAGCGCAATCACAGGTTAACCTCCGTATTTTTGTTAAGGCTAGCGTTAAGGCTCTTACTAAGTTTAGCCCAGCTTTCAGCCAAAACGCTCAGCCCCGAAGCATGAGACCCCTTTAACAACACAACAGTACTAGAATGCTCAGCCACAAGACTCCAAACAATATTATTCGCCTCAATACAATCATGTACAAAGTACACGTTGTGTTTAGAATCAACATTGTTATTTTGATACTTATTTACACTGTTATTTCTGTTATTTTGCCAATTATCTCTAGCACCTTTAGCTATGCAAGAAGCTAATTCATCTAATTTTTCATTTGTGGAAGATCCAACGGAAATTATTGCGTCAATATTCTTTTGTGCAACATATTTTCCTATAGACTCATGCATATTATATTCGTCTTTTCCAAGTTCCAACATTGAGCCTAAAACAGCGATTCTAAAAAGTTTAGTGGACGAAGACTTGGCAGAATCGGCGGAGTCTACGGAATCTGCATAATAGTCGGATTCAGAAGAATCAGCAGAATTAGAAGAATCATCGGACTCATAAGAGCATAATCCATCAATTCCTGCTTTCATAGAGTCTGGATTTGCATTAAACGAATCGTCAATAAGTGTAAATTTTTTATCATCTTTGCAAATAACAGAAATTTGCATGCGATGCGGACTAATATGCGAAACTTTATTCAAAACTAGAGCAATGTTTTTAAGACTCATTCCAAAATATCGTGCAACATTTGATGCAGCAAGAGCATTCATAACATTGTGCACGCCAGGAAGCGCAAGATGTATAGTTGCGCTGTTTTCACTATCTTCGCTGTTTTCACTAGTTGCGCTAGTTGCGCTGTTTTCACTTTCGATAATCGTAAATTTTGCACAACCACTTTCGTCTAAAGAAATATTTTGCGCGCGTAATTGATAATTGCCATTATTCGATGCATCAAAATTGCCATTACTATCAACATTTAAGCCAAACCAGCGAACTTTATCTTGGTCAGCCAGCTTGCTCATAGCCGCAACGCGAAAATCATCTGCATTCAAAATTGCAACACCATGAGGCAAAAGTCCCCTAACAATCTCACTCTTAGCTTGCGCAATTTTTTCTACAGATCCAAATTCGCCCAAATGAGCAACACCGACTTTTAACACAACCGATAAATCAGGAGGCGCAATAGTTGTGAGCATTGCGATTTCGCCAACATGATTTGCACCCATTTCTGCAATAAGGAATCGCGTATTCTCGTTTACACGCAAAGACGTTAATGGCAATCCAATCTCGTTATTAAAAGAGCCAACAGGCGCAACAGTATTCCCAAGTGTTGAAAGCAAGGCATTAAGCATATCTTTTGTGGTAGTTTTTCCAACGGAACCAGTTATGCCAATAATGCTAAACGGCGTGTTTAACGCTCGGCGACTAGCTAGATTATGTTTTGCTAAAAGTCCAAGCGCTTCAACCGAATTTTTAACAACGATTTGAGCAATCTTGTTTTGCACACTTTCATCCAACAAAACAGCATGTTCCACAATCGCAGCTTTGGCTCCAAGCTGAGCCGCTTTTTGAACAAAATCGTGTCCATCTACTCGTTCGCCCTTTATAGCAATGAATACCGCTCCGCAAGAAACATTACGCGAATCACTTGTGGCGGAATTAACAATGTCGGTGCTTTTTACCGAACCGCAAGACTCCGAATCGCAAGATGCCGACGAACCACATAAAAGCTCACTTGCATTAACAGCATCTGCTACCTCTTTAATGCTCATAGGCATCATATGAGTGCTATCTTGCGTAAAAACAGTGTTTGTAATTTTATTTTGCATGCTATTTTGCTCTACTGAAAACATTTTTTGCTCTTAAATATTGGTTTCTATTTTAGTTCGTGAGATACTCGCAACGCGCTCTTAATTGTTCCTCTTCTAACACCAGCAGCAAGAACCATTGCGATTGAAAGAGAAAGGTGTTTACTAACACTTTTTCCGCCGATTTGATCTGCTAATGCAGCTAGCTCATCGGATTCCCTAGAACGCATTACACAATAAGATCTTTCGTGACTTATAAATCCATACCTTTGTTGCAAATTATAAAAACTCATTACAGGGCGCGCAGATTTTATGCTTGATCCGTCAATCTTGGAATCAATCTTAGAATCAATCTTAGAATCATCTTTTTTATTACTATATATAAGTGATTCCGATAATCCTTTAGACTTAGACTCATACGAATCTTGCGAATCTTCTGAATTAGCATCCTCTTTAGATTTGGCTTCTAATGCGCCGCTTGCTTGCGACTTATCTTTTGAATTTGCCAAGCTTGAATCATATGCCAAATCGCTACTACTGTGTTCAATAGCTTGCGAACTGGAATCTGACTTATACAAATCAAGACTTCCAGCCATTGCGAGAGCATTATTGCTTTCAACTCCAAGAACATCAATGTTTACAGATTGCAAAGCGTCTTTTTTAAGAGTTGCAGAATTTAACGCTATAACAACAGCTGCAGCACCATCTTCTACACATACCGACAAATTGTGCTGAATATCCACGATTCCAAGCGGATATTCTAAATCCAGTTCTCGCTGAAGAGAATTAGACCCTGCAGCGCTTATAACACCAATTGGGTTGCCAAGCATATGAAGAAAATCTGCTAAACGTATAACATTTGCGTAGACTTCGTCATCATCATCGCCAGCAACCGCAAAAGTCGCTATAAAAGAAGATGGGTCATTATTAACATCGCAAGCAAGCTTACCCAAAGTTACTGGATTGTTGGAAGAAACTAAAAGTGGAATACCAACGCTCATTGCTTCGGATCTAAACTCTGGAGTAACCATTGCTGCGTATGCTCCAGCATCTCTAGCAGCTTCCAATTGTCTTTTATCTACGCGATTTGCAGGAATAAAAAGACACCCAGGCTTAACATTCCTAACGTCGCACGCTAAAGAAGTAATTGTTATTCCAGAAGCAAAAGATGGTATTACTTCAAAACCATATTGTTGCGCAGCAAAACCAAGAGTTACTCTTGTTCTGGAAAATTCATCAACAGCATTCATACTCGCCCTCGCTCGCTATCTATTACCATTGTACAGCAATAGGATTGGTGCGAGGCGTCGATACTGGAACGTTGTACTTTTGCATTAGGAACTCGCCTATTGTTTTTATAATAGGCGCCGCAGTATAAACACCGAATGTACCTTCTGGATTGCTTAATGCTACAGTTATTGCAAAACGTGGATTATCAACAGGCAATATTGCTGCGCAGTCTGCAACAATAGAGCTAAGCGCTCCGCCAAATCCAGCAACTTCTGCAGTACCACTCTTTGCAGCAATGCGATATCCATTAACAGATATGTAGCTACCGTAATATTCTGCAGTGGACTCCATAGCATTTAACATTTGATCAGCAACATGCTCATCCAACACCCTAGTGCCTTCTGGCCTCTTGCGCTCCGTAACTCTACCATGAGAATCAATTACAGACTTGATAATCGATTGCTTAAGTCTTACACCTTTATTTGCGATTGTTGATATAGCATTAGTGATTTGCAAAGCGTTTGTTGCGTAACCTTGACCAAACAAAACGGTGTTTTGCTTACGACCATCCCACGCTTGAACACTCGGAAGCAAACCTTGGGACTCACCTTGCAAGCCCAATCCAGTATATTGCCCAATTCCAAACTTAGACAAAAACTCATAACGCTTGTTATTTGGATATTTTTCGCCAGCCATAATCATGCCAACATTAGAAGATTCCTTCAAAATGCCTGCCAAAGTGAGCCTCATAACACCATGATTATGAGCATCGTGGAAAAGCTGACCTTGCTTTTCAATGCTTCCTGGAACAGCAAACTTATCTGATAACGAGCGTGCGCCCGTCTGAAGCATGCCTGCAACTGAGAAAACTTTACCAATGGAGCCTGGCTCAAACACTTGGCTAACAGCTTTAGAAACAGACGCTCTAGCTTCGGCAGAACCAGCTTTAATACTATCGCTATCTTCTAGAGCAACGATTTCTCCAGTGCGAATATCTTGAACAACAGCAACGCCCCATCCAGCTCTATACTTTTTTATGCCGTCTAGAAGAACCTTCTTAACGTACCAATCTACATCACTATCAATGGTTAGCTTTATGTCATTACCATTTACAGCATCTTTATATTCACTTACCGTTCCAGGAATTTTCTCATTTCCAACGTTATTTCCCTGATATTTTTGATATCCATCTTTACCAGTTAGAACCTTATCTTGAGAAAGCTCTAGTCCAGATTCACCAATTTCACCTCTTCTACCCTTTGCTTCCTTACGAGCACTTTCTTCAGCATCTTTAACAGAGCCGATTAAAGCACCAAGAATAGGGCCACTGGAGTACACGCGTTCGCTACTGTTTTCTGCATAAACACAACCAGAAAGATTAAGCTTGTCTATTGCGCGCTTAACAGAAGGCTTAACATTTCTTTTAATAACAGCGTAACGTCCTACGCCTGCAATCTTACCGCCAATTTCCACAGAGCTCATATGCAAAATAGGAGCCAAAAGGCGTGCTACAGCAACAGCGCCAGTTCCTTCAACATCTTTGCCATTAATTGCATGACAATTACCAGCAGTTTGCTTTGTGCAAGGAGTTGGCTTAAAGGACTGAGCGTTCATAGGGTCTGCGATTATGTTGTATCTTTCAACGCTTTGAGCTAAAACAGCACCGTTTGCATCTAAAATACGACCTCTACGAGCAAGTATTGGACGAGTTCTGCTACGTTCTGCCTGCGCCGCCTGAGCAGTAGAACGTGCATTAATTAACTGTATAAAGCTAAGCTTTACTATTGCTATAGATGCAATAAACGCGAATAGCATTGCAACAACAATACACTTTTTTGCAAAAACCGTGTTTCGTATAACGCTAGTTTGAGCGCCATAACGTGCATTAGCTCCAGAAGAAGCAAAAGCAGAACCAGAACGCGCGGCATTGTTGCTGTATGATTTGTACAACTTACGCGTATTGAATCTGCTTTGGCTGATTTTGCTTACTCTGCTTTTAATAGAGCTTTTAATAGAGCGCAACTTTTTACCAGAAAGTTTGGCATAATACAATACTGTTTTCATTTTGCCTGAGTATTTGGCGAAACGTTGCTTGATTAGGCGATTCATCAATGTTTCTCCTTATTTTTTTGTTCTGGCTGTTGTTTAGTTTGTTGTTTATTTTGGTCTTGTTTAGTTTGTTGTTCAGTTTTCTGTTGTTTAAGTTTTTGCTTAGCTTGCTGCTGTTTAGCTTGCTGCTGTTTAGCTTGTTCCTGTTTAGCTTGTTCCTGTTTAGCTTGTTCCTGTTTAGCTTGTTCCTGTTTAGCTTTTTGAGCTTCAATAGCAGCTTGTTCTGCCTTCTTTTTATTGGCATAAGCACTTAGATCAACTGTTATTGCTCCCTGTTGTGGAATCATTCCCATATCCTGTGCTTTTGCTGGAAGATCCGCTTCTAAAGCGTCTAACTTTGTTTGCGCTGTTTCCACATCTTGACGAAGCCTAGAGATACTTGATTGAGTGGCAGCTTGTTCAAAAGATATCTCCGCCATTTTTGTGCGCAACAACAAAGACGTAGTAGGCGTAACAAAAAGGAAAATAACAACAATAATCAAGTTAAAAAGAGGAGCCTTACGAGTATTACTCCACTCTATAACTCTATGTAAGTGATTCATTACTGTGTAAGACCTACGATCAGAGGCACTAAACACTAATGGAATCGACTTTAAAACGCGATTTTGCCTTGAATTATTACCAGCCGCTTTCTCGTCTACTCGCCCAGCAGGAGCAGATGAACTGGCATAAGACGCAGCAATCCTAGAAGCACGGTTTTTACTTGGCTTATCCATTAGAACCTGCCTCCTTTGCTGTTATTTACACCATTCGATTTAGCAGAAGAACGATGCAAAGATGAATCTTCTCCTTGAGCAATAGCTGTAAAGTCTTTAATCCACCTATCTGGAATATCTCTAATAAGCTCCACTGCGCGTAAGCGAACAGAAGAAGACCTTGTATTATTTGCAATTTCTTCTTCAGATGCTTTAATAGCTCCACGCGTTAAAGACTTAAAGAAAGGCTGTGCGCTTTGCGGAATAATTGGCATATTTGCTGGAACATCTACTTCTAAGCCTTTATTCATAAAACGCTTAACTGTAATATCTTCCAAAGAATGATAAGACTCAACAACAATTCTGCCACCGTTATTTAAGCGCAAAGCAAGCTTTGGCAAAGTCCTATAAAGCTTATCTAGTTCTCCATTAACTTCGATTCTAAGAGCCTGAAAAACTCGTTTAGCAGGATTTCCTGGAGCACGATGAGCACGCGGAATAACATGATCCACTAAATCAACAAGCTGACCAGACGTTTTTATTGGATTCTCTTGTCTAACTTGCACTATTTTTCTTGCGATTGGGCCAGAAAAACGTTCTTGACCATACTCACGGAATATTTGAGCAAGACTGGATGCGCTATAAGTCGCAAGAATGGTTTCAGCAGTAACACTTTGAGTTGTATCCATGCGCATATCTAAGACTGTGTTATGAGAATAAGAAAATCCTCTATCTTCCTCGTCTATTTGCAAACTAGAAAGACCTAAGTCCATAAAAGCTGCGTCAATCCTATCGATTTCTAAATCTTCAAGAACTTTGTCAACTTCGTCAAAAGCGGCATGAACTGGAATAAAACGATTTTCTAATCCTTCTTCGCGCATTCTTCGTGTAGCTAATTCAAGAGCTTCACTATCTCTATCTATACCTACAAGCGTTGCAAGTGGAGCAGCTTTAAGAAAAGCCGTTGCATGACCCGCAAGACCCAGTGTGCAATCAACAACAATAGAGTCTTTATGGTCTAGTGCTGGAGAAACAAGATCTACGCAATCTTCCAACAACACTGGCGCATGAATTGTAGATAAATCTTTCATTGTGCCACCGCCGGAAGAACATCATTTGCAATATCAGCATAATCTTGCTCTTTATCTGCAAGATAATTGTTCCAAGCAGATTTATTCCATATTTCTGCACGAGTTCCAACACCAATTACAACAATCTCATCTCCAAGATTGGCATAATCTCTTAGCATTGGAGGCACCACTATACGTCCTTGCTTATCTGGCTCCTGATCAACAGCACCAGAAAGGAAGACTCTAAGGTAGTCTCTTGCAGACTTATTACTCATAGATGTGAGCTGAATTTGAGTTGTAATACGTTCAAACTCTTGCATTGGAAGAACGTAAACGCATCGCTCTTGTCCGCGAGCCATAACAAAACCATTGCCCAATTGGGATCTGAATTTTGCTGGTAAAGCCACTCGACCCTTGGCATCTATTTTTGGAGAATAAGTTCCAAGAAGTATCGGATTCTTTACATGATTATTAGCCTGACTTTGCAAATTATTAGCACCAAAAACTGCGTCTTGCGGCAAAGGAGTGGATGTAAAAGCCGAAGACGTAGGTTGAGATTGCATAACAGGCTGCATAACAGGCATTTGCGGCACTTGCTGCGCTTGATACATTTGCGGCACTTGCTGCATTTGCGGAATCACATAATAAGGCTGAGCGTACGCTTGAGAATTTTGCATTGGCATATGCGCATCTTGGGCATTAGCTTGAGCCGTATTTTGAGAATCATAACCAGATGGATTTTGAGCATGCTTAAAGGAGGAATTGGCTTTATCTTGCGCATTTGCGCCAGCATTGTTACTAGCCATAAATCCACCTCCTTTTCAACATGCAATATGCCACTTGCACATCGTTCACCATTTTACCCCATTCCTCACCAAAAATCCCCACTTTTTTGTAAAAAAATAATATTTTTTTAACTTAGATTGGAAACATGCAACGTGTATTAGCCTCGAGGTATACTTAAACGCCTAGTTTTAGCCCAACTTTTAAGAAGAACGGACACAAATGTCTACGTACTCCTCACAACTCAGCGAAGAACAACAAGCGGTTGATTGCGCTTACAATCGATTAGATAACTTGCGTTCAACAATCCGCACAAGGCTTGATTCTGTACGCGCTGCAGGCTCGCATGGCTCACCAACTCAGCGAACAGAACGAGATTCTTTTGCAACAATGTACGAAGATCGTTTAACGCAACTTAGAGCTGTAGAAGATAGACTTGTGTTTGGCAGACTAGACGACCAAGAAGGCATAAGACGTTACATTGGAAGAATCGGTTTACTAAGCGAAAATCACGACCCAATCTTAACTGATTGGAGAGCAGAAGCAGCCAGACCATTCTACGAAGCAACTCCTTCAAATCATGGAAACATTGTTATGCGTAGGCACATAACTCTTAAATTCCGAGAAGTTGTAGGAGTTGAAGACGAGATTCTAGATATTCATTCAGACGAGGTAAACAAAGCGTCTAAGCAAGGAACACTTACTGGCGAAGGCGCATTGCTTGCTTCTCTAGGTTCTCGTAGAACTGGAAAAATGACGGATATTGTTGCAACCATTCAGGCAGAACAAGACCGAATTATTCGCGCTCCTTTAGACCGTACAATTGTTGTTCAAGGTGGACCTGGCACAGGCAAAACTGCAGTAGCTTTGCACAGAGCAGCATACTTGCTCTATACACACCGTAGAAAGCTTGAAAGATCAGGCGTTTTGATTGTAGGACCAAGCTCTGCATTCTTAAGATACATAGATCAAGTTTTGCCATCTTTGGGTGAAACTGGTGTTGTTAGCAGAACTATAGCGGATTTAATCCCAAATATTCATGCAACAGTGCAAGACACTCCTCATGCAGCAAAACTTAAGGGAATGTACCGCATGAAAAACGTTATTCAAAATGCTATTTGCGCAAGAATACGCGTTCCTAAAGATTTGCCAACACTACGCATAAATGGTTTCGCTGTGCAATTAAAAAAGGAAGATATAGAGCTTGCACAATTAGACGCTCAGCGCACACACCAGCCTCATAACCAGGCTCGTAAAACCTTTGTAAAGTCAGTTATAAGTTCGCTTAGAAACAGGTATCTAGAACAACTTGATTATGTTCCTTCCCAAGCGGAAATATCCGATATTACTTCGCAACTTAGAATGGAAAATAAGCTCAAGATTACATTAAATCTTGCTTGGCTACCTATGAATGCCAATTGGCTTATAGACCAACTCTTTTCTAAACCTGAACAGCTTCGCATATATGCTCCTTGGTTAAGTGAAAATGATATTCGTGCATTAATTAGACCAAAAGGAAGTCCTTTAACTCAGTCCGACATCCCACTTCTTGACGAAGCTATGGAGCTTTTAGGCCCAGATCCAAAGATCGAAGCACAAAACGCTGCTCTCGCTCGTAAAAAACTTGAAGAACAGCAATATGCTTCCGATACTCTTGCACAAAATGGCATAGGAAATGGCATTGTTACCGCAGATATGCTTATTGAGAATATTCAAGGTAACGATGCAAGTATGGTTGCAAATCTTGCAGCGTCTGATAGAGAATGGACTTATGGTCATGTTGTTGTAGATGAAGCACAAGAGCTTACTGCAATGGATTGGCGAATGCTAATACGCAGATGCCCTTCGCGCTCATTTACCATTGTTGGAGATGTTGCACAAACCTCCTCTTTGGGTGGTACACATAGTTGGCAAAAAAACATGAGCTCATTGTTTGGAAATGACAACTGGGATCTTTATGAGCTAACAATTAACTACCGTAATCCTAGAGAAGTTTCTGAGGCTGCAGGAAAAGTGGCAGATAATTCTGGCTTATATATATCAACAGTTAATGCAGTTAGATCCGTTCCCGATTCGCTTGTTACGCATACGGTTCAGAATCAAAATGAGCTTAATAATATGCTTGCTAAATATTGCATTGATCTATTTAACGAATTTGTTTCCGAAGACGGAAGTGGGCGCGTAGCAATTATTGTTCCTCAAGAACTAATAGAGCATGCAAACAAAATCGTTAAAAATACTCTTAGCAAGAATCTTCCACCTAAGGAATATGCACGCATAATTCAGCAAAACTTTGACGATAGCCAAATTAGCGTTTGCAGTGCGGAAGATGTTAAGGGATTGGAATACGATGCGATAATCCTAATGCAACCTTCTGCTATAGAACAAGAAGCAGTATCCAGACTTAGCGCAGCGGCAAATCTATACGTTGCAATGACAAGACCAACACAGCGCCTTGTTGTCTTACGCACACAAGACGACGCTAATTTTTCAAAGTAATAATCACAAAGTAACAGTACTGAGTAAACCCAACTATTAACAACCTTGTTATTTGTTTGACCCTTTAATTGGGTCAAACAAATCAGGTTATCCCTCACACTATAACCACATTTATTCTAAGACTCAACGATTCGCTAACAAATGGCAAATCAACATTTACACAAACTCAAATACTCAAACTTATACTTATTTAGCAATATTCACAAAGCGTTCACTCAATGTAAAACGTTGTAAAACGTTGCACAATTACTTACTTTTCTTAAGATCTTCTATTGCACGCTCAAAATCTTTCAAACCAGTAAAATTCTGATATACGCTAGCAAAACGAAGATACGCCACCTCGTCTAATTCGCGCAACGGCTTTAATATTGCTTTTCCAACATCTTCGGATGTGATTTGAGCTAATCCACGAGCGCGTAAATCAGCTTCCACTTCCATTCCAAGAGCCTTTAACTCCTCAGAATCTATTGGTCTACCCTGGCAAGCTTTTCCAACACCAGCAACCACTTTTGCTCTATCGAAAGGTTCCACAGAACCAGAACGCTTCATAACAAGCAATTGCGTAGTTTCTACCGTTGTAAAACGATTGCCACACATCTGACACTCACGCCTACGACGGATTGAATATCCGTCCTCGCTAATTCTAGTGTCAATAACCTTAGTATCAGGATTCTTACAAAAAGGACAATGCATATATACAGCATACTAAAAATTAATTGAATATGTTATATATATTTCAATATTTTATATAAATAAATCGATTTTTTCATATTTTTCCTCGTATATTTTATAAAATTTATTACAAAACACTCGAATAGATGGATATATAGATACATCCATAACAACAAGTGGTTCAACAATTGGTTTAACGCTTAAATCATGACAACTACAACATGCAAAATCATCACAATAATATAATGTAAACAAATCATATGAATCTGACGAATTATATTCATAATTTGGACTCATGAATACTCCATTCTAATAATATTTGTAATAATAAAATTAGTTGTCAATAAAAGGTACTCGTATAGACTGCCCTACTTCTAAATCTGGAGACTCAAGATTATTTAATTGCATAAGGTAATCAACAGAATCAGAAATATTGCCATTTTTATCTGTTATGGATTTTGCATAACTCCACAATGTATCTCCAGGGCGAACTGTATACGTTATAAAGGATTTTGATACGGCTGAAACAGCTGGCTTTGGCATAAAAATAATCCAAGCAAAGCAAACTAACGCAGAAAAAACTATAAAACGCATAAATAATTTATTTTTGCGTTTTTTGTAACTCTTATTAGTCAAAACAGCACGATTTGGTGTTGAATAATTAACGCCATCAAAAGAGTTCAACTTCTTATACATAACTATCCTTTCTTACGTTTTAATTGACATGAACATTTGTTCTATCGAACAAGTGTATTAATCTTGACACATTTGTTCTAAAGATGCAACGGCGTGTCGAACATATGTTTGATTTTTTTAGAAAAGTGTATTAGAATGTAAAACAACGAAAGGAGACACCATGAATACCACCCAAAACGAGCTTAGTGATTCTGCGGCGCACAACGCTGAGCCACTAACAGATCGCCAAAGAAAAATCATGGATGCTATACAGCAATGCCTCGAAGAACATGGATTCCCTCCATCTTTTAGAGAAATAGGCGAAGCTGTAGGCTTAAGAAGTCCTTCTTCCGTAAAACATCAATTACGAGCACTCGAGATGAAAGGATTAATACGAATAAGCGCAAATAAAGGTAGAGCAATTGAAGTTATTGGAGATTTTATACAAAAGAATAAAGAAAAAGCTCATGCATTGCTTGAAAAACAATCAGCTATCGATGTGAGCTTATATAACAGTGAGTCTTTGATAAACTCTCACGATGTTCCTCTTGTTGGAAGAATCGCTGCAGGAGTACCTATAACAGCTGAACAACATGTTGAAGATGTTATGCGTTTACCAGAAAGACTTACTGGAAGCGGAAATCTGTTCATGCTAGAAGTGCATGGAGATTCAATGATTGACGCAGCAATTTGCGACGGAGATTATGTTGTTGTGCGAGAACAGAACGAAGCAACAAATGGAGATATTGTTGCTGCGCTGCTAGATAACGAAGCAACTGTAAAGACGTTTAGAAAAGAAAATGGTCACGTTTGGCTTATGCCTCACAATCCAGCGTATTCACCTATAGATGGGTCTCACGCAAAGATAATGGGCAAAGTTGTTACCATTTTAAGAAAAATTTAATGATTTAAGAGATTTAAAAGATTTAAGAGATTAAAACAACTAAAGAGCGATACTGTTAAACGGACACAAATAAGCATATAAATAAAATCGCTGTGATCTATAAATCATATAGATTCTAAATCACAGCGATTAGAGAAAATAGATGGATAACAAGTATGTGCTCGCTTATTAAAACAAATTCATTGTTCTAAGCGAGTGGATGAGAGTCCTTAATGGTTACAGAAATTTGGCGACCATTTGGAGCAGAGTAGCTAACAGTATCACCCGCTTTAGCACCGATAATTGCAGCACCAATCGGAGATTCTGGACTAATAACATCGTAATCAGTAGCGACAGCAATATCACGAGAGCCAAGAACATAAGTCATCTCTCGACCAGCAAGATCTAGAGTAACAACAGAGCCATTGCCAACAAGGCCTTCCTTTGGAGCCTCAAGAATCTTTGCGTTGCGTAGCTTAACAATAAGCTCGTTAATACGACCCTCGTTCTTGCCCTGCTCTTCGCGAGCAGCCTGATAGCCACCGTTTTCAGACAAATCGCCTTCGGCGCGAGCAGCAGCAATACGCTCGGTGATTTCATCACGATATTCACCTTCGCGATGAGCTAATTCTTCCTTAAGCTTATCGTAGGCTTCTTTAGTCAACAGAATTATTTTTTCTTCAGCCATTTTGCAATCTCCTTAACAAAGAACAAAGAGTAAAAGTAACAAAATAACCACTCGCGTTTAGCGAGTAGAAATAATATCAATCACAAAAACGAGTGTGTCCGAACCACCAATTCCAGCCTGCGGAACACCTCGTGAACCATAACCATACTCAGGCGGAATAGAAACAAGTAAGCGAGAACCAACATTATGTCCTGGAACAGTACGATCCCATCCCTGAATAACCTGGCCAACACCAATACCAAAGCTGGCAGGTGTATGTCGAGCAAAACTAGAGTCAAAAGGCTCACTTGCTCCCCAAACAACACCGTGGTAATTAACGGTAACAGTATCTCCAGCACGAACCAAAGGCCCATTGCCTTCTACCAATTCAACAACCTTAAGCCCTGCTGGCGGCTCAAGCGCTGGGAACGTCACCGTTGGCGTAGCACCAAATTCCGCAACTACTTCTGGCATATCCTGTGCCATTTTGCCTCCTTTATAACCTCTTATAATCCCTTACAAACATGTGTAAATGCTTGCAAAAAGCCACTAACATTTACAAACTATTCATTAAAAACTTTGAATATTATAACAGTTTTGCAATTTTATAGCGTGTTTTAGATTAGCACTCAACCGCTACCTATGCCAATACGTATGTAACTTGCACAACAGTATAGCAACACAATGCAAGCAAATATGCAAACATTCTTAAGGAAAACGTAACAAAAATAACTATAACCGCAAAGACTATAACTAACACTCAACTACGTTTACAGCTAAGCCACCCTTAGATGTTTCGCGATATTTAGACATCATGTCTTGGCCAGTTTCCTTCATAGTTTTAATAGCACTATCCAAGCTAACAATATGAGAGCCATCACCTAAAAGAGCCATTCTAACAGCATTAATAGCAGTGTTGGCAGCCATAGCGTTGCGCTCGATACAAGGAATCTGAACCAAGCCACCAACCGGATCACAAGTGAGACCAAGATGATGCTCAATACCAATTTCGGCAGCATTTTCAACCTGCTGAGGAGTTCCGCCAAGAACTTCGCACAAGCCTGCAGCAGCCATAGAACACGCAGAGCCAACTTCTCCCTGGCACCCAACTTCTGCGCCAGAAATAGAGGCATTGCGCTTAAACAAATAGCCAATAGCACCAGAAGCAAGAAGGAACTTTATTATTCCCTCCTCGCTAGAACTATCTACAAAACGCCAATAGTATTGCAAAACGGCTGGAATAATACCAGCGGATCCATTAGTCGGAGCTGTAACAATACGACCGCCTCCAGCGTTTTCTTCACTCACTGCAAGAGCAAAAAGATTTACCCAGGCAGAGTCAGAAGCTTCCAAAGCACAATCAGCTCGCCTACGATTTTGCTTAAGCATATCGGAATTCGCAGCAAGACGAGCATACATACGCGGAGCACGCCTATGAACCTCAAGTCCGCCTGGAAGAATCTGCTGCCTAGAGTTACATCCATGTTCAACACACTCTTCCATAACTTCCCAAACATGCAACAAATAGGAACGAACATATTCGGAATTACCGTTATGCAAAGCAAGTTCATTTTGCCAAACAATGTCACTTATGCTCTTATGCTCTTTTTTGCAAATCGAGATAAGTTCTTTGCACGTTGTAAAAGGATATGGAACAGAAGAGTCTTCATGCGAATCACTAGAAGATTCAGAATCTTTAGGATTAGAATCCTTAGGACTATCTTCACTTTCTTCCACATTTTCATCAACGCGGTCATGCAAACCAATCATCTTATCGTTTGCATTGCCTTTGCGAATAAATCCGCCACCAATCGAATACCAAACTTGTTCGTCAACAGTATTACCAAAGGAGTCCAAAGCAACAAACCGCATGCCATTAGGATGCGCAGCCATGCGCCGCCACTTTTCAAAAACCACGTCTGAATCGTAGTCAAATTTAATTGTATGACTATGTGCAAGCGTTAGAGTTCCGCTTTTTTTACAATCTTCGCGAATAGTCATCATGTGTTCTGTATCAACATCATCTGGAAGGTTACCTTCAAGACCAGCAACCGATGCACGATCCGTACCATGCCCCAATCCAGTAAGAGACAAGGAGCCATATAGAGTGACTCGCACATGCGAAACGTCTTTAAGCTTTCCATTCTTTTGAAGAGAAGTCACAAAAGCATTCGCTGCGCGCATAGGACCAACAGTGTGTGAAGAACTAGGACCTACACCAACCGAGAACATTTCTAAAATACTGAACACATATCTATTGTAAGCACAATTATTAGTAGGCACGACACGCTACATCAACGATCACTATCATAAGAGTGCAAAACACTACCATCGTTTACATTATCAATCCAGTTTTCAATCAAGTGACTAACAAGATGCAAAACCAACCAGATAACAAAGGCAAAAATTACAGCACAAATCATAACAAACATTGCATTTCCACTCACAGGAACATGCAAATCAAAGAAATGCGCAACAAACGGTATAAATGCACCAATAACGCCAGCAGCAGCAAAACATAAGACCATAATTCCACGCCAAGATATAAGTGGCTTAGAAACTGTGGCCAAAACTGCAACACCGAGCACAAAAACAGTAACAGCACAAATAGTGCGAGTTACACCAACAGCGTGCACGGATTCAACAATAAGCCTAGAGGCGTTAACGTTAGAAGAATCAAGACCGCGCGCAAGCATTAAAGGAGCAAAAATGGACACAACCAAAACAGACACGGCAACAGCTATACCATTTGGTAGAGCAAAACGAACAACACGATGCAAGAATCCAGGAACATAGCGCCTTGTATTAGGAGCCAAAGCAAGCAAAAACGCTGGAATACCAATGGTTAACGAACCGATATAGGTTATGTGACGAGGCAAATATGGGAAATTAAGACCAAGCAAAACCACACCTGCAGAAATCAGCGCAGAATACACTGTTTTAACAAGGAACAGTCCTGCAACACGTTCCATGTTTGCCATTACTTGACGACCTCTAGCAACAACGTCTGGAAGATGCGAGAAACGTGAGTCAACAAGAACAACTTGAGCAACAGCCTTAGCAGCTGGAGCAGCATTACCCATTGCAACGCCTAAGTCTGCCTCTTTGAGCGCAAGTGTATCGTTTACACCATCGCCAGTCATAGCTACAACATGTCCTTTAGAGTGCAAAGCTTGAACAATCGCCTTCTTTTGATTAGGCAAAACGCGACCCAAAACGTCAACGTTTTCAAGAACCTCGGCAAGTTGATTTATATCTGTAGGCAACTGTCTTGCGTCCATTGAAACAGGCTTTGAGTCACCAGTTAGACCAACTTTTTCGGCAACAGATGCAACAGTTGTTGGATTATCGCCAGAAATAACGCGACACCTAACGCCTTGCTGTCTAAACCAAGCAAGAGTTTGACGAGCGTCGGCACGTATTTTCTCTGAGCATCGAACTAAAGCAACAGGGCGAGCGCTTGTGGACACTACTGGAGAACTGGAGAACGTTGCATCATTAGAATCGCCAAAATTACTATAAGCAACAGCTAGAAGAAGAACACGATTACCCTGTTGAGCGTATTCGTTTACACGATTCAAAATTTGCTTAAACGAATCCGTTAAATGGCAATTATCGAAAGTAGAATCGCCAAAAACCGCAGAATCGCTGATTCCGCCTTCTGCAACCGCTGGAGCAATAGAACCGTGCAAATCGCTAGAAACAGTGATAGATTCGCGTGAACAAATCGCAGTTGCCAAAACCTCTGGAGCACCCATATACCACGTTTCAAATCTACCGTCTTTTAGCGCGTAGCGTATTGCGCTCCACTTTCTTGCAGATGAAAATGGCAAGCGAGCGCTAACACTAGAAGCAGCGGAAACACCTTGATTTTTAAGGCCTTCCATAATGGCAGAACCTGTAGCATTTGGATTTTCTTCGTTAGATAAGTCAAACAAAGCTTGATTCACCAAACGATTCGAGCCATCACCAATCAAGTCAACACCAACAAACGCGATTCCGCCATCCGTAATCGTGCCAGTTTTGTCTAGATTAAGGCAATCCACTCGAGCCAAAGTTTCAACAGATTCAAGCTCCTGAACCAACGTTTTTTTACGCGCAAGACGCATTGCAGCAACAGCAAAGTTAAGCGAAGTTAAAAGAACAAGTCCTTCTGGAATCATGCCAACAACGCCAGCAACAGCAGAAACAACAGCGCTCTTCCACTGCCCCGTCTGTAAAGCTACAGCAAATCCGCCAACCTTATTGATTTGAGACCAAACAAGCAAAACGCAAAGAGGAACAACAACAATCGTCATCCACTTTAGAATCGTGTTAATTCCACGACTCAAATCGGAGATTGTTTTTGTATAGACCTTTGCTTGTGCAGCAAGCTTAGACGCATAGCTGTTATCTCCTACAGCTGTAACGCGCATTAAAGCAACGCCAGAAACCGCAGTAGACCCAGAATAAACAAAGTCGTCCGCAGCTTTACAAACAGTCACAGACTCGCCCGTAAGCATGGACTCGTCCACTTCTAAGCCCCAAGATTTAACAACATTTGCATCTGCAGGAACCTGATCGCCAGAACGAACCCACAACAAATCACCAAGCACAATACCGCTATGATCAACATAAACATTTTTGCCTTCGCGTCGAACAATCGATTTGGAAGCAACAAGAATCGAAAGACGGTCGAGCGTACGCTTTGCGCGCAACTCCGTAACAACACCAATACCCGTGTTAATAAGAATCACAAAGCCAAAAACAGCATCTTTCCAAGAACCAGTGGCAAGAACAACAACCATTGCTGCAAAAATGATTGCGTTAAAAAGAGTAAACACGTTTGCGCGCACAATAGAAAGAACGGACCTAGATGTGCGATTATTTGTAACATTTACAAATCCGCGATTTACAGCATCAAAAACTTCGCTTTGCGTTAAACCTTGTTCGCTGACATCTGGCAAATCAGGGAAATCAGAGATATTCACAGAATCTGTATAATCTGTAGAGTTTGCAGAGCTTTGCGAACCATGCATTTTTTGCGAACTCGTAACGTTAGCGCTAATCTTTGTCATTTATAACCACATCCCTACTGTGAGGCGTATTATCAATCACAGATTGAACGATTTTTAGAAGACTAGAATGTTGAATTTTACCGAAACTCTTAATTAGATTTGCGTCAAACAGATTCTCGCCATCTAAATCCTTAAGAATATAAAGCTTCGCTGCATACAAAGTGCGATCCTTAGGTGGATTTTGCGGATTAACAAGCACAACAGGAATACCAGCAGAGCGCGCATATTCAAGCGCATTAGTCCAAGATTTGCGCGCTTTTAGATCAACATGTGCACCACCAGCATTGCTTTTAACGCTAGAATCAACGCGATCTGCCCTATCAACATTAATATTGTTTATCAAAATAATAGACACAGGCTGATTTGAAGCGTCTGTAATTGCCTCTTGTGAAGCAAAATTAGTATTTTTTACGTCTGCAATCGAAGTATATGATGCATGCAAACCAAATTTCTCGCATATATGCAAAAGCTTAGAATCAAGCGCCGCCTGCCTAGATCCAACTACAAACAACTTTATGTCTTCTACATCAATGCCATCATGAACAATGTCGTCCAAATGACCACTATCGCCAACAGCTTGGCTCTGAGGCGTGCAAGCACTTAGAGACGCGAATAAGAAAATCACCAATGCGGACGCAAAAGCCAAAACAACATAATTACGTTTGCACAAAACAGCACGAATCGCACGCATAAGAACGTGTTTTGTTTTGCACATAAAGACCATAAGACTTTTATAGCACAAATCACGCACGAAGCATATCGAAGAACAGCGCAAGAGTTCGTAACTCTGGCCTATACCCACCAAGATGTAAACATCGTGGATTATAGGACAAAAAGTGTGTAAAAAATCATGCCTTAGGCCTTGCAATACAAGTGTTTTGTGGTAATCGAATCTGTTTCCTGCACATTCGACACCTGGACAAAAAGTGTGTAAAAATCAGCTCATAACTCTTACGGCAGTAGAGCTTGTGATATACAGATGTGGGTTATTTCTTATGCGCAATGACATTCGAAGCTGTATTAGCTGAATATTTAACAATAAATCGTCAAACGATGTTACTTGTGCAGATTACGTACTGCCACAGTAGTAACACGCGACCGTTATTTTCTCAGTTGGTTAGTTGAGTTTTTAACGGTGTGTGGGCTGTGGCTTATACACCATAAGATTCATCAGCTTAGCTTTACACACTTTTTGGCCTATAACCCATAACCCGAGTAGAAGAACAGCGCAAGAGTTCGAGCAAGCGGTAAACATCGTAGATAACAAAAACGCCGCTAAAACTAGCGGCGTAAAATTTGTACCCCCTAAGAGAGTCGAACTCTTGTTGTCAGATTGAAAGTCTGGTGTCCTAACCGTTAGACGAAGGGGGCTTTTAACCAAACCATATGATATTAACACTCATGCGCAGTTCTTGCAAATTACGGCGTGTTGAAGGAAGATAACGCGATTCTAACAAAGCACACAACACAAGCACGCGCTACGCATTACGCACTGCATCACAATCAAATGCGCAACTCACTTTTTAACAACATACGTCAAATCGTGAATCACGCGACCAGCTTCTAATCCCTTGCGCTCAAAATTCGTCAAAACACGCCCATCAAAGCGACGCGACTCAACAAAATCAGCGTGAGGCAAATCGCCAGCATCTTGTGCATTCCCCTTGCCAACATGCTCCGTAGGCAAGCTCACGCGCAAATCTCCAGCGTTTTCAAAGCACGCCAAAGAATCCATAACCTCGTGAACATGCAACGCGTAATCCTCAATATCTGTAGCAATTCGCCAAACTCCGCCCGCAACAAGCGCATTATGCACAGACTTAGCCAAAGATGGCTGAACAATTCGTCGCTTGTGATGACGCATTTTAGGCCAAGGGTCTGGGAAAAATGTCCAAACTTCTGCCAAAACACCGCTTTTGCACGCTGCAAAAAAATCAGGAGCGTTAACTTGAGCAATTCGCAAATTATGCAAATCCTGCTTCCCAGCCAAAAGCATAGTGTGCGCTACGCCTGGGTCGTAAACTTCTAGCGCAAGAAAATTCGTATTCGGGTTTGCAGCAGCAGCCGCAACAATGTTCTCGCCCTGACCCGAGCCGATTTCTACTATAAGCGGATTAGCATTGCCCCAATTGGTCTCAATCCACTGCGAATCCACACATAAATCGCTTTTTACGCGCAAAGAACCAACACCATCCGCAATGCATAGCAAATACGCGTCCGAGTAGCGCTGCTTGGCTTTCTCTAAGCGCGCGTCGAGCCTAGCAGACCTTCGCACAAACGAAAGAATAGCCCTAGCAGATGCGTACGTTTGTTTAGGCTTGGAAGAGTCGCAAGCATCCTCGCGACCACCCTCGCGACCATCCTCGCAACCAGTCAAATCGCTAAAAGAGTGGCCACTATGCAAATCGTCACTTGCACTATCTACATTAAAATCGTTCATTTTTAGCCAATCTTCCTTATTTTCTTGCATACGCGACTTAATCACAACTCATCGAATAATATCAAACGCGCAAAACACTGGCACAAATACCAACACAAATACCAATACACTCACAAACAATGTCAAACAATCACAAAAACACAATATGATTCAAGCGCTATAATTTCCCTATAACATTGTGCAAAAACAGCATATGTAAGAAAGGTAAACGGTAAACAATGACTATTCTAGTTACAGGCGGATGCGGCTACATTGGCGCACACGTTGTACACGCTCTTCACCAAGCTAAGCAAAACGTTGTAGTTGTAGACGATTTGAGCTACGGAAAGCCTACAAGAATCGAAGGCGCACGACTTTACGGAATGGACATTGCTTCCCCAGACGCTGGAGCGCGACTTGCGCAAATAATGAAAGAAAATAACGTTGATTCTGTAATTCACTTTGCTGCGCGAAAGCAAGTTGGAGAGTCCGTAGAAAAGCCGCTTTGGTACTACCAGCAGAACATTAACGGCATGCTTAACGTTTTAGAAGGAATGCGCCAAAGCGGTGCTAAAAAGCTTGTTTTTTCGTCTAGCGCAGCCACGTATGGCGAGCCGCCTGTAGAAGTTGTGCCAGAAGACGTTGTGCCAATGCTTCCGATTAATCCATACGGCCAAACTAAGCTTTTTGGCGAGTGGATGGCACGCGCTTGCGAACACACTTACGGAATTCGTTTTTGCGCGCTTCGCTACTTTAACGTTGCTGGATGCGGGCCTGTAGAGTTAGAAGATCCTGCGATTTTGAACCTGATTCCTATGCTTTTAGATAGATTGCAACAAGGCAAAGCTCCTGCGATTTTTGGTAATGACTACCCTACTGCCGACGGCACTTGCATTCGCGACTACATTCATGTTTCTGATCTTGCAGACGCACACATTGCAGCGCTTACTTATTTGGATCGCAACGAGCGTAAGTACGACGCTTTTAACGTTGGAACAGGCAAAGGCACTTCTGTTCGTCAAATTGTAGACGAAGTTAGGCGCGTTACTGGATTGCCATTTAGAGAGGCGATTTTAGGGCGTAGAGCTGGCGATCCGCCACAATTGATTGGAAGCACAAAGCGCATTAACGAAGAGATGGGATGGCACGCGCGCTACAGCGTTAAAGATATTGTGGAATCTGCTTGGGCTGCTTGGCAAGCAAATCCAAATCATCATATTGATGTTGAATCATGGAAACAAGTTGACTAGTCAACTCAGATAAACAAAAAACGCGCGGCAAAAATGCTGCGCGTTTTGTTATTTAGTTTTTATTTATTTACTTGTGGCTCCGAGCGGGATCGATCCGCTGACCTAGCGATTTTCAGTCGCTCGCTCTACCAACTGAGCTACAGAGCCATGATGAATAAAAAACCCGGCGAACCGGGCCTTTACTAATCGCGACCCCGGCCGGACTTGAACCGGTGACCTCCGCCGTGACAGGGCGGCGCTCTAACCAACTGAGCTACGGGGCCGTGGCTTTGTTCCATTGAACAGCCGAGTTACTATCTTACAGAATCCACGCCAAAATGCAAGTTCAAAAGCGTATTCGGCGTGTTGCCGCAGAATATCAAGCAAACACGACGCTGGCTACTCCAGCTCCATTGCACCCGTGCAAAGTTGATAATATTCACCACGCTTTTTCATCAAGTCTTCATGAGACCCACGCTCAACAATGCGACCATGGTCCAAAACCATAATCACATCCGCGTTTCGCACTGTGGAAAGCCTGTGCGCAATCACAAACACGGTTCGATCTTGCATCAAAGCATCCATCGCGCTTTGCACAAGCGCTTCCGTATGCGTGTCTATCGAAGAAGTTGCTTCGTCTAAAATCAAAACTGGCGGATTCGCAACAGCAGCGCGCGCAATCGCAATCAACTGCTTTTGGCCTTGAGAAAGCTCTGCTCCGCCGTTTTTAATATACGTGTTGTAGCCGTCTGGCAGCTTGGAAATAAAGGAATCCGCATGCGCAAGAGTGGCGGCAGCAACGCAATCCGAATCGCTAGCATTAAGGCGTCCGTAGCGAATATTGTCCATTATGCTTGCACTAAACAATCCAACATCTTGCAAAACAGTTGCAACAGCATGTCGCAAGTCACTTTTGCAAATATTGCGAACGTCGATCCCGTCATACAAGATTTGACCATCTGCAATGTTGTAAAAACGCGTAAGAAGATTGGCGATTGTGGTCTTGCCAGCGCCAGTGGCACCTACAAGCGCAACTTTTTGACCCGCGTGCGCATACCAAGATATGTTGTGCAAAACGGTTTTAGAAGGCTCGTAGCCAAACGTAACGTTTTCAAAGCGAACATCTCCCCTAACAAGCGTATACACGCCGTCTTTAGAGCAAATCGCGTGTTTTTGGGCATCTTTGCAAGAATCGCAGCTTGAAGAATCGTAGCTTGACTTTTCAGAGCAATTTTTCCACGCCCAATACACGTTATTCCCACAAGAATCTTCGCCTACTTCGTTAAAAACTTGCAAATAAGAATGTTTAGATGCTGTAAAATCTACTTGATTTACTTGCGATTTATCAATATCTGATAGCGATTTATCTCCGCTATCGCCACTACAACACTCAACGATTTTTGCGCGAATTTTAACGAGCTTAACTGTTCCATCATCTTTTTCAACAGACTCATCTAAAAGCGCAAAAATGCGATTCGCGCCTGCAGCCGCCATCATAAGCGAATTTAATTGCATTGTTATCTCGCCAATCGGATTTATAAACGCGCGAGAAAGCGTAAGAAGCGATATAAGCGTGCCGATTGTAAGCGTGCTTGAATTATTCAATGCATCGCCCCCAAACGCGCCACTCAACCCAGCAGAAGGCACGCCAGCATTTACAGCCCACGCTCCAAAAATCGCAAGCAAAACGTAAAAAAGATAGCTCGCGTTACTAATCACAGGCATAACATTATTTGCGTAAGAATTGGCGCTAGCAGAAATTTTTTGCACACGAGAAGCCAAATCACTTAATTTTTCCACCGCCGCGCGCTCGTGATTAAAAATCTTAATAACTTTTCTACCAGAATCCGCCTCTTCTACAAACTCGTTCAAATCACCCAAAGCTGCCTGGAATTGCACAAAAAGCTTGCCCGAACGCTTAAGCATAAAACGCACTAGAAGTAAAAGAATTGCAGTAAAAATCACAACAAAAATCGCAACAGGAATCGAAAGCCAAACAATCGCGCAAAACGCAGCCGCAATAGACATTAGCGCGCTAAACGAGTCGGGAAAAGACCAAGAAATCGCTTCATGGAGCGCTTCCGTGTCGTTTGTGTATCGGCTCATAACATCGCCATATCCATGAGCATCTAAGTACCCAAGCGGAAGATCTTGATGATGCTTAAACATTTGATTTCTAAGGTTTCGCATTACACTTTGCGCGATTTTTACAACCAGCCTGCTCCAAAGCCAGCTAAAGAACACGCCAATAGCGCACACGCATGCCATAATTGCAATCATTCGCAAAAGTGGCGCAAAATTTGGATTGTGCTTGCCGATTAGAGGCAAAATGTACGCGTCTACAAGCGATTGCAAAAACATTGCGCTTACAGCTTGAACAATGGAGCTTACAATAATTGACGCAATAACAACAAAAACTTGCATCTTGTAGGCCATAATATAAGACGCTAAGCGCTTTAGAACGCGCCAATTTAGAGCGGATTTTTCTTGCGATTTTTGCTCTAAGTTTTCCTGCGACTTTTCATTATTTTTCATTGTTAATCCTGCCACCTTCGCTACCTTCGCTACCTTCGACGCCTTCGCTACCTTCGCTGTTTTTAGACTCAATCATTTTTGCGCTTTGAGAAATAGCCATTTTTCTATAAATTTCGCACGATTCCATCAACTCGCTATGCTTCCCTTTAGCAACAACACGCCCATCTTTAAGAACAACAATCAAATCCGCATACATGCAAGAAGACACGCGTTGCGCAACAATGATTTGCGTGGAATCGGGCATAAAATGCCTTAAATTCTCGCGAATCTTGGCGTCTGTTTTAACATCTACCGCGCTCATTGAATCGTCTAAAATCAAGATTTTTGGCCGCTTTAGCAACGCGCGCGCAATGCAAAGTCGCTGCTTTTGACCGCCCGAAAGATTCTTGCCGCCTTGCTCAAGATTCGTGTTATATGCATGTGGCAAATCGTTTATAAACTCTTGAGCGCAAGCGATTTTGCACGCTTCGCGCAAGTCGGAGTCACTGGCATCCTCATTGCCCCATCGAAGATTTTGCGCAATAGTGCCGCTAAACAGAATATTTTTTTGTAACACAATTCCTATTTGGTTGCGCAAACTTTTGGAATCATAAAAACGAACGTCTGATCCGCCTACAAAAACAGTGCCTTTTGTTGCATCATAAAGGCGCGCAACCAAATTTATAATACTTGACTTTCCGCTACCCGTTGCGCCCACAATCCCAACAGTAGAGCCAGAAGGAATGGTTAGATTTATGTTGTGTAAAATTTCCTGACTACCTTTAATTTCCTGACTATCTTTAGACGAGTCGGAAGCTTTCGAAGATGAATCGCCAGCATCTTTAGATGAATCGCCATTAACGCGCGCAAAACCATGCTCAAAATCATTCGCAGAATCATATGCAAAATCAACATTATTAAAGCAAATCGAAGCATCCGCAAGCTCTGTAATCGGGTTTTTATGAACATACTCACTGTTATGTGATTGTAAAACATTTGCAACACGATGCATTGACGTGCGCGCAGTAACCGTCATAACAAAAATTACAACCAAATTAGCCAACGCAAACAAAATTTGCAACGCATACACAACCAGCGCCGCAAGATTTCCCGTAGTCAAGCCAAGTGCAGGATTATTTCCCGAAGCAACGATTTGCTTAGAAGCCATCCACGCAATAAGAAGCAAACACGCATAAAAACACAGGTTAAAAAGCGGAATGCTGCAATTTAGAACATACTCTGCTTTTAAAAAATAGCTGTAAATCTTATGCGATATACGCCTAAAACGGTGGTTTTCGTAGTCTTCCCTAACATACGACTTAACAATGCGAATATTGCGCAAATTTTCGCTAACCATGCTGTTCATGCTGTCAATTGTGCCGTAAATTCGCGCAAAAGTGGGCGCAACAATCTTGGCACCAATACCACAAATAATGCCAACAATTGGAATAAGACTAAGAAAAACCCAAGAAATAGAAGGGCTTATGCAAAAAGTAAACCACCACGCTGCAACAATAATCACAAGACTGCGAACGCCTGCGCGAATAACCATTTGATACGCAAATTGAATATTAGAAACGTCGCTAGTTAATCGCGTAACAACAGTGCCAGTAGAAAAACGGTCAAGATCGCAAAAACTCAACGATTGCAAGCGACTAAACATCTTGCATCGCAAATTTTTGCCAAAACCAGCGCTAGAATGAGCGCAACAAACGCCAGAAATAACGCCGAAAATCATTGATATTGCGGCAAAAGCGAGTAATTGCAAGCCGTAGTATTTAACAGCATTTTGGGATTTTGCGTCAATTCCAAAGTCAATAAGACTAGACATTACTGTTGGAATCGCAATTTGCATAGACGCTTCTACAAAAATCGCAGCAGACGTGATTACGCCAAGCATGCGATAGCGCTTTAACAACGGCATTATTGTGCGAAACGCATGAGGCGCGTAATTCTTAGGTTTTTGCTGCGATTTTGCTTTCATGCAACCTCTCTATTAAACGAATTTATACGCTTAATCATATCACCTCTGACTTGTAGTACTTTGTACCACAACACGCCGTAAATCAGCTACATGGCAGGTCGTGTCGTTCGCGCGGTCTAAGCGCGCGAACGTCTTCGCTTGCGTTGAAAGCACACTGTGCTTTCAACCTTAAGCAAGCTCAGCGCTCTATTCCTCGCGGCTATTGGTAGCCGCTCGGCTGATTTGACATGTAAAGTCCACTGGACTTTACATTTGAGCCAAATCACGCTTTGAAGGAGCTTGAAATGCGTTATGCAATTTCAAGCTCAGTCAAAGCGCCTGCGAGGAGAGAAATACTCAAACCTCGCGCAATACCAAGTAGGAAAATCACTTGCGCGGTCTAAACGCACTATCACAACCATTAGCTAACTCGCGTCACCTTCGCCTTGCGCTCGATCCTTGCCGTAGATTGATGGAATAAAACGCTCTTGATCGTGAAGCTTTGCCCAGATTACAGGCGGCTCGGCTGGATTTTCCAGCGACTTTGGCACGTCAATAATCCGCTGATTACTAGATCCGCGGAATTGCAATAGCGAATCGTGAAGATTCTTCATATATCGCCCGTCGACAAGAATGTCAATATATTGCAAAAGCTCAAGCTTATCGGGAGTCTCGCCTTTGCGCATAAGCTCTTCCCAAGTGTAACCAGTCCAGCTCCAAATGTCTTTTGTATTGCCAAACTCGCTTCGAATACGCTTGCAAAGTGGCAGCAAAATGCCAGTGTTAAGAAGCGGCTCGCCGCCAAGAAGAGTCAATCCTTGCACGTACGGAAGCGCCAAATCTTCCATAATCTGGTCTTCAAGCTTTTGCGTGTATGGGTAGCCTGCGCGAAAATCCCAAATCGACTCGTTATAGCATTCAACACAATGGAACGGGCAGCCAGAAACATACAGCGAACAGCGGATTCCCTCGCCATCCGTCATAAGAAATCGCTTATAATCCGCAATCATGCCCTTGCTCATGCGCTCACTGGACCACTGCCCTGCGCGCGGATTATTAGAAAGAGAGGTTGGAATCCAAGGCCCGCGGTTAACGTCTGCAGGTGCAAAATCGTGCAAACTTATACGAGCCATGGTTCCAACCTTTTTAGTAATTTAGCCTAGCTTTTACTTTATTTTATGCGACTTTATGCGACTTTATGCGACTTGACGAATGCAATTTTACTCGACTTTATATCGCAATTTTCCGCAATTGCCGCAATTTTATACCGCATTCCTACGCGCTACTTTGTCTCCTCGTACCACTCGCGCGACTCGCCATTGTTAAGAACAACATGGCCAGTTTCGCCCGACATGTGCTTTACGCGGTGAGCAATCTCCTCGTGGCGGCCGTGAACCATTGGTCGCTGAACAGGATTGCCCAAGTATCCGCAAGTGCGCTTAGTCACATTGCACTTATCTGGGTCGCTGTTTCCGCACTCTGGGCAACGGAAGCCTTCCTTAGTCGGCTCAAAATCGCCCTGGAATCCGCAAATAAAGCAATGGTCAATCGGAGTGTTCGTACCCAAGTAGCCAATGCCAATCTTATAAGCATAATCCCAAACAGCTTCCAAAGCCTTAGGATTCGCCTGCAAGCATGGGAACTCGCAGTAGTTAATAAATCCGCCGGAAGCAAGATACGGGAAGTCAACCTCGTAGCGGAGCTTCTCCATAGGAGTTGGCTGCAACCACACTGGGTAATGGAAGGAATTGGTGTAGAAGTCGTGATCGGTAACGCCTTCCACATGGCCAAACTTCTGGCGATCCATGCGATTAAAACGATCCGTCAAAGACTCAGCAGGAGTGGAATACACCGAGTAGTGGTATCCCTCCGCCTTCGACCACTGCTGGCAAAGCTGATTCATACGGCGAACCATAGAAAGCGCAAATTGCTTGCCATCCTCATTCCAGCTGTGATCTTGCATCCAATCCTTGCCAAAGAACACGGATGTAGCTTCATACAATCCAATATAGCCAAGAGACACAGTTGCGCGCTCATTGCGGAACAGCTGATCCACGCTCTCGTTAGCTCCCAAACGGCCAAAAGCACCGTAGCGGAACAGAGTTGGAGCGTTTACAGGAGTGGCCTGCTTGCAGCGCATAATGCGGAATCGCAAAGCTTGATGAGCAACTTCCATGCGCTCGTTAAAGAGCTTCCAGAAGCGATTTACGTCTCCGTGAGACTCCAGCGCAATGCGAGGCACGTTAACTGTTACAACGCCAAGATTCATGCGGCCGTCTTCCACGTCTTTTCCAGTCTTTGGATCAATCCATCCCTGAAGGAAGGATCGGCAACCCATAGGAGCCTTAAAGGAGCCAGTAATCTTAATAATATTCTCGTAGAACACAACGTCTGGGTACATGCGCTTTGTAGAGCACTCAAGCGCAAGCTGCTTCAAATCGTAGTTTGGATCGCCCGCATCTGCATTAACACCGTGCTTAATAGTAAACACAAGTTTAGGGAAGATAGCAGTATGACGGTCCTTGCCGAGTCCGCGAATGCGATTAAGCAAAATAGCGCGCTGAATTTCGCGAGCAAACCAAGACGTACCAAGGCCAAAGCCAACAGTTACGAACGGAGTTTGACCGTTAGAAACGCGGTTGGAATTGATTTGATATTCCATTGTTTGCATAGCGTCGTAAATCGCCTTGCGCGTCATAATCTTTGCGTAAATCTCGCGAATCTGATCAAGCTCGCTCAAGTTTTCGTCAAAAGGAGTGTCTGCTGGAAGAGGATCCCTATCTGAGCAATGAAGATTCTTAGGCTCCTGAGCTTTAAGGCCGTCAATCATGGCCTTAGCAACTTCGATTGGCGTAGAGTCTGGAATCATCGCCTGAGCCATAGCAAGATTCTTGTCGTAATCGCACTTAGCGTAAGGCTCCAGCATCTCGTCTGCGCGATTCACAGTCTGACCGCCGTATTGAGCGCCTGCAATATCCTTAATAATCTGCGTAACTTGAGTAGCTGCCGTGCCAATCGACTTTGGGCTATCCATCATAGCGTTTCCAAGCGCAAAGCCCTTAGCGAGCATATCTCCAAAATCTGGAAGTGAGCAATTGCTCATGCAAGTAAATGGCGAATAATCAGCATCATGGAAGTGAATATCGCCCTTCATATGCGCGTTAGAAACTGCGTGTGGAAGCATAGAGAACGCAGAAGCCTTAGAAACAGCGCCTGCAAGAAGATCGCGCTGAGTGGCGTAAACGTTGGAATCTTTGTTGGCATTTTCGCGCACAAGCGACTCATCGCGGTTTACAAGGCGATTCACAGCTTCGTTGATGTCGGTTGCCTTAGCGCGGTCGATATCTCGGTTCAGGCGGTAGCTTGTGTAGCAACGCGCAACCTCGTAAAGATGATTTTCAATAAGACCATGCTCAACAAGAGTCTGAATATCTTCGATTTTTGCAGGGCCATTGTAACGATCTTGAATTTCGGCCTCAATATGATCCGTAATATCGCGAATCATCTGCTCTTCTTGAGGACCGACTTCTTTGCGCAAATCCTTAAAAGCGGCCTTGATTGCCATAATAATGTTCATATGGTCAAAGTCAACAACGCGGCCATCACGCTTTTCGACTTGCACGCGAGACTTCTTAGAAGAGTCGTTTGAAGCTACATTAAAATCACCCAAAGTGACGGCTTCTTCATCTTGCAAAGTGGCATCCTCTAAAGTCATATCAGAGACCTGCATTCTACAGACCTTTCTCAAGCTAACGTGTATTTTGAATCGCAAATCTACTTATGATTCGCAACAACTTGCTCTACTATAGCCCATAGCATGCACAATATCTAGGGTAATTTACATAAATAACAAACTACATATAGTGATTTTGTGGTTTCTGGCGATTTTCCAGGCGTGTCTCAGCGTGCCGTGCGTGCAGATAGGGCGAGTCGCGCAAATTCTTGACGCTTTGATATATTGAGTCACGTGGAACAGACAGCTTTTCAACATGCAGAAGAATTTGGATTCCAACCTGGAGACATCGTACAGCAGTGGCTGTGGGACGATGACGTTGACGATGCGATTTGCAGCAATATAGAAGAATTGACTGGCGAAGAACTTGTTGACGAAGATTACAACTCCACTGTTGACGGAGTGATTATTTGGTGGCGCGATGGCGACGATGAGGACGAGCTAGCAGACACCATTATGGATGCAACAAACATGTTGGACAGCAACGCACCTATGTGGGTTTTAACGCCTAAGCCAGGGCGTGCTGGTTCTCCAAGCTCTAGCACTGTTCAAGCAGCAGCAATGACTGCTGGAATGAACGCCGCAACGCCTTTAACAGTTAGCGAAGATTGGAATGGTATTCGCTTGCGCGCGTTCGGCAAAGGTCAAAGCAAGTAGCGCATTAGCGCATTAGATAGCCGACGCTTTTTGTAGCTCTAAACGCTAAAATCAGAAATAAAAATCGGAAGATTCCCCGCGTTTGTTCCCTTTTAACACAATTCTAGGAACAAAAGCGGGAATCGATTGTAATACGCCTACCTACGTTTGCGCAAATCACTGTGCGAGTCATGTGAACTGTGCGAGCGTCCTTTGCCTCGAATTTGGCCTCTACCTCGGCCTCTACCCCTGCCTTTGCGCTTTGGCTGCTCTGGTTCTGGCATACTCCAACCCTCTTGCAAATCCGCAAAATCCCCAACAATATCTTGCAAAATCGGCGAATCTGGCTTAACGTCTTGCGCTTTAGAGTTAATGCCAGCACGCCTCAACATAGTGTGCGCCATTCGCTTTTGATTCGGCAACACAAGAGTTACAACATTGCCCGACTCGCCTGCGCGCGCAGTACGCCCCGACCTATGCAAGAACGACTTTGGATCCTCTGGTGGCTCCGTTTGCACAACAAGCGCCACATCGCTAATATCAATGCCTCGCGCAGCAACATCAGTAGCTACTAGCACGCGCACATCTCCGCTAGCAAAAACGCTCATATGCCTATCGCGTTGATTTTGCGACAAGTTTCCTTGCAAATCAACTGCAGGAATCCCCTGTTGCACAAACTTCTTTGCCATATTCTTGGCTTGATACTTTGTGCGCGTAAAGAATATTGAGCGCTTTTTGCCCGAAGCCAGCTTTCTCAAAACTTCGTACTTATCTGCCGCAGAAACGCCAAAAACGTAATGTGTCATTGTGTCTACTTGCGAATCCGCGTCGTCCACAGCGTGAACAAGAGCATTCGGCAAGAAGCGATTTACTATAGTCGCAACTTGCTTATCTAAAGTAGCAGAAAACAGCATGCGCTGACCATTTGGATCAGTCTGCTCAAGCAAGCGCGTAACGGCTGGCAAAAATCCCATATCTGCCATTTCGTCGGCCTCATCTAAAACGCTTACCATCACTTTTTCGAGCGTTAACGCGCCTTGACGCAGCAAATCCTCTAATCGCCCTGGGCAAGCCACTACGATTTGCGCTCCCTGCTTAAGAAGCGCCATTTGCTGCTTGTAACGCACACCGCCATAAACCGTTACAGTTTTCATGCCGTAAGCAGACGCTAGAGGCGCGATTACGTCGTCGATTTGATGCACCAGCTCGCGAGTCGGCGCCAAAATCATTGCGTGAGGCGCTGGAATATCGCCTTCTTCGCGATTCTTGTTTTTTCTAGAAGCTCGACCCGAGTTGATTAAATCAACAAAGTTTTCAACCAATCGCGCAACAAGCGGAATTGAAAACGCTAGCGTCTTGCCACTTCCCGTTCGGCCGCGTCCTAGAATATTCGCGCCTTGCAAAGAGTCAGGCAAAGTCGCTTGCTGTATTGGAAAAGCCGTGTTTTTGCCGTCTGCGCGCAAAACTTCCACCAAAGGCTGCGGAACGCCTAGCTGCGCAAAGGTCACGTCATCGCTGTAGTTTTCGCGTGATTCCACAGCTGCATTTGGAATCATTACGGAGTTTTTTGTGATTTCTTGATTTTGCTTATTTGGATTACGATTATATTGATTTTGCTTATTTGGATTCTGCTCATTTGAATCATGATTTTTTAGATGACGATTCTTAAAGTCACGATTCTTAAAATCACGCTTATCAAAATCGCGCTTGCTAAAGCTCTGCGAATTAAAGTCCTGCTCTCCAAAGTCCTGCTCAGCTTCTTGAATTGCCATCTCTTCGTATTGCAAAGCTTTTTCTCTGGCGCGACTTCTAGCTTTATCTGCCTTACGATTGCGGTTCTTACGCGCGTTAAATTCGTTATTCTTGCGATTTCTTCTATATTCAAACGGATTTTCTTTGGACTTATAGCCTTTTTTAGAAAAATTCTTATTAGCGCTTTGACTTACAGCGGATTTTTTACTATTCGATTTTCTAGCAGCAGTTTTCTTAGAGCCTTGCGTTTTAGCAAACGCATCATAATGAGTATGTGGCACAATAGCCTTTCGTATTTTATGATTGAACAATTCGATTGACGAATCTATAAAAAGTCATGAACTAACCGAGATTAGCACACACCCCACACAAAAACACACAAAAACTCGGTGTTTAAGATATACGCAATTATTCCAGTACCTAAGAGGACTAGGTGATGTAGTCGTTCGCACGCTACAGCGCACTCACATTTTGCCCACGTTTGTTTATTTTTTGCCCACGTTTGTTCCCATTTTTAGTGTTTTGGGAAACAAAAGCAAGAACACTTTCCCGACTTTGTATCTCAAACCAGCGTGTAGGACTAAAAATGCGGAGTCTTGTAGTGCGCGCCAACCTGCCTGAGCGCTTAAAGCGTAGCGCGAGAGGCGCTTTGACTGAGCTTGAAATTGTATAACGCATTTCAAGCTCCTTCAAAGCGTGATTTGGCTCAAATGTAAAGTCCAGTGGACTTTACATGCCAAATCAGCCGAGCGGCTACCAATAGCCGCGAGGAATAGAGCGCTGAGCTTGCTTAAGGTTGAAAGCACAGTGTGCTTTCAACGCAAGCGAAGACGTGAGCGCGCTTAGACCGCGCGAACGACATGACCTGCCTTGTAATGCGTTTGTATCAAAAAACACCGAAATCCAGTACAAACACACTACATAAACAAAAGCCTCGCTCGGCAAAAGACCAAACGAGGCTTATGAGTAGCTATAAGCACTAGTAAAGCTAATCAGTCAGCAGTAAAGCACCAGCCAAGCTAATTAGCTTACAGCCAAGCATTAATCGCGATTAGCGTGCTTTGCGCGCATGCGACGAGTTACAAATGCTCCGCCGATTGCAGCAATCATAGTTGCCATCAATCCAGTAGTCGCAACGTTTGCACCAGTCGCAATGCCTGCATTCCCGCGAGAACGCATGCCCTTTATAACGCGGCTGCGAACAGCTGCACGCACTTTTGCGGCATTGGCTTGAGCGTCAGCAAGAGCCTTGCGTGCATCCGCAAGCTTAGCAGCAGCAGCGTCAACTTGCTCTTGAGTTGCATGCGGATCGGCAGCAACGCGCTTAGCTTGCGCCAAAGCTTCGTCTAGCGTGGCAGCAGCCTGCTTAACAGCAGCATCCGCCTGCTTTACAGATGAATTATTCTCAACAGCAGAATTCACAGCAGCAGAATTTGCGCCATTAGCATTATTAGCGTTAGCAGCATTGGCGTTTGCGTTGGAAGCATTGTTATTAGCAGTGTTGTTGTTACCTGCATTACCAACGTTTGCGCCAGAGTTTGCAGCATTACCAGCGTTGTTAGTACCAGCATTACCGTTGCCAGCATTGCCAGGCTGCAAATCAGACTCAGCACTATCAATCTGAATGTTCAACTCGCCCTTATCCACAGTAGTAGGCGCGTTATCATTCACACCATAACCTGCTTCAGAACCAGAACCAGTATTGCCAGTTCCAGCACCAGGAGTTGGAAGTGGGTTTGGAGTTGGCTTCAAATCATGCTCAGCCTTCTTCAAATCCTCAACAGCCTGATTTACCTGATCCTGAGTTGCATTCGGATTATTGTTCACTTCGTTAGCGTGATCCAAAGCGTGATCATAAGCCTGCTTCTTATCCGAAGGAGCATTCGTATAATCATCAGACTTCTTCACATCACCGCTACCATTAATGCCCTGCTGCAAGTGAGACTTATCAACAGAAGGAGTTGGGGTCGGTTCTGTCTTCTTACCATCCAACGCAGTCTTAGCAGTAGTAATAGCCTGAACAGCGTTAGCAACATCATCAGCCGTAGCACCAGTCTTGGCTAACACGTTTTGACCATCACTAATAGCCTTATCATAAGCACCCTGCTTATCAGCATCAGCATACTTATACGCGTCAGAATCCTTCACCTGCACAGCAGCATCAACAAGATCCTTCAAACCACTCTTATCAACAGAAGGAGTCGGGGTCGGTTCTGTCTTCTTACCATCAAGAGCCTTGCGAGCATTCACTAAGTTAGCAAGAGCAGCACCGATTGCATTCTGCTGAACTGCAGCCGTAGCACCAAGTTGAGTTACTTTATTTGCATCCTTAGCATTGTCAAGAGCAGCCTTTGCATCTTCAAGAGCTTTGTCGAATGCTTCCTTCACATTCTTCGTTGCATTCTTGTATACAGGCTTTTCCTTCAAATCAACATCAGCCTTGTACTCTTTTTGCAAGTCGTCAGTGTATAAACCAACACCCTTAACAGAGCTATCAAGCGCTTGCATAGCTTTAAGCAAATCGTTGTACAAAGCGTTAGCACCGTCAGCGTTAATATTGTCGCTGTCTGCGCCTTTAACCTTATCTAGTTGAGTGTTTGCAGCATTCAAAGCAGCATCGAAAGCATCCTTCTTAGCTTTATCAGCAGAAGAATACTTTTTATCTTTATCATCTTTCTTAAGCGCGTCCGCACTCGTAGCAAGATCAGCCAGACGCTTCATCACACCGTTCAAGTTCAATGCTTGGTCAAGAGCATCATCGATGTCATCCTTGCCAGTAGGCTTTCCAGCTTCATCAACATGATCAGAGGCATCAGTGCTATCAAGAAGATCCTTATAATACTGCTTTTGAGCCTTGTTCAAATACTCAAGCGCAGCAATCTGCTTCTTAGCATCCTCAATCTTTTGAGCTTTCAAGTAACGATTAGCAATACCGGTTGGATCACCAAGCATAGTTGCAGCTTCGATGTCCTTAATAGCCTTCTGCTTTTCAGCATCTGGAAGATCACTACCGTTAATACGCTTCTTCTGAGCTTCCTTTTCTTTATTAAGTTCAGAATTTTGATCGTTGGTGATACTAGAAGTATCGCGCTTGCCCTTGGCGTTTTCAACTGCTGTATTAGCTGCCGTAAGTGCAGTATTCACTTTGTTAAGAGCGCCCGTGATATCAGAAGGCTTGGTTGCAGAGTCAACTGTAGTCTTTGCAGTTTCAATGGCAGTAGTTGCAGCAGTATAATCTTTTGTTGCATTTTTCTTCTGCTCTTCAGTCAACGCATTATATGCTGCATCAAGCTCTGCTTTCTTAGCTTCAAGCTTCGCAATACCAGCATTCTTGGCATTCTGCTCGTTACTTGTATTCTGTAGCTTTGCTTTTGCAAGAGCCTTATTAATACTATCAGCTGTAGCATTAGTAGCCTTTAGAGCATCTTCCAAATCGGTAAGCGTTTGATCCTTAACAGAAGTTCCACCAAGCAACTCATGCAAGGCTACATCATCAGCATGAGTAGTCGCGGCGTTGTTCTTATCGTCACCAGTACCGTGATCAAGGAAGTAAAGCTGTGCTCCTTCAACTTCCTTCTTAGCGGTATTAAGTTCGCTGAGTTTCTTGGCTTCATCAACAACGCTATTCACGCCGTCTTTGCCATCAACGCTAGTTGCTTTATCGACCTTACCCTTAAGAGTATTCTTTTCATCATCACTCAAATTAGGAAGCTTGCTGATAATATCCTTAGCAGCTTCTTTAGCAGCATCGAGCTTCTGCTGGTTCTCAGCATCAGTACCATTCTGATTGCCGCTTATTTCGTTACTAACTGTTGGATTTGTAGATTTTGCGTTTTCAGCAGCTTTCTTTGCAGCTTCATTCAAAATCTCTTGAATCTGCTCAGCATTAGTTGCTACATCAATACGATTATCAAAACCTTCCTTATCTTTCTTAGTCAGATTTGGATTATGATCGATAGTTTCCTTAGCTTGCTTTCTCATCTCATTAAGCTCATTGTCGCTAAGCTTTGGAGTTTCTTCCTTCTTCTTGTAGCTAATAGCAACAGTGAAAAGCTGAGTAGCCTTGGCATCCTTAAATACCATTGACTTATAATCATCAGTATCACCAGTCTTACTGGAAGTAACTGACTTGATATTATCGTCAGCAATATCCATGTCAATAGTGCCAGACTTTGAAGTTAAATCAGTAGGTAAAGTTGTAGTGACATCATTAGCATGGAAATTGTCGCTTTTATCGTAGTTAGCTTTTACGAACGCTTCCACAGCCTTCTCGAAATCTTCTTTAGTAGGATTCTTTGGATCCTTAACCACAACGTCACCAATAGAATTGTACGTACGATCAGCATGCTTTGCTTCACTCAGCTTCTTAATAAGATCACGAAGCTTTCCAGCATCAGTCATCTCATCAATAGCTTTATCAGTTATTTTATCTTTATCCAAACCAGCTCTTGTAAAGTCAGATTTAGTAAGATCTTTCTTTTCCTTCAAAAGCTGCTTAGCAAGAGCCTTCAGCTGATCAATGGTGTTGTCTTTATTGTTATTCTTCTTGATGTAAATATCTTCGCTATTAATAAGTATCGATAGCGTCGTCTCGTGATCGTTAGGATCATCTTTATCCTTCGCAGGTGTAGGATCATAATTAATTGTAATGTCTCCCAAATGAGAAACCATTACGTCTACAATATGACCATCTCCACTACCACCATAAGGAGTCATTGATTGGTCTTTTGCAGTTAAACCAGAATCCTCAATTGTGATAGTGTTACTACTACCGTCGTACTTTATTTCAGGAACTTTACCGTCGTAATTCAACGTAATGAACTGCTTAAGAGCCTGTTTCCCCTCTTCTAGCGTTGGAGAATCACCAGCAATGTTAATATGAGGAATTTTATATTTATATCCTTCCTTAGTCTCTTCATTTTTTTGCGTAGGATTCTGTGTACCAGTTCCAGTTGACTGCTTCTTATAGAAGATGCCGATTGGATACTTTCTATCTTCATATCCTTTAGCTTTAAAAGTTACAGTGCCAGTTGCAATATCAATCTTTGCAGAAGTAAGAGTTACAGTCTTATTACTATCACTTGCATCCTTAGCTGTTAAAGCTTGCAATGAAGCTTCAAGGTTGGTAAGTTGCTTCTGATCAATTGTTGCAGTCTTATCAAATGGATCGAAAGTTACTTCCGCAGGTGTTGCTGGTAAATCAACCGTAAACTCTTTGGTAGTTTGCTTTTGCTCAGTCTTTTGAGATTGCGTCTGCTTCTTCTTCAAGAACTGCCAAGCAGGAATGGTAGTTTGTGAACCATCTGCCCAAGTAATTACAGCATTGTTCTTGTCATCAAACGTTACAGGAGACGTATTCTTGTTATGCTTTTTAGCATCTTGATAAACAGGGAAACTATTATTTGCTTCATCAAATGCCGACGCAATAGCAGTCTTTTGATCTTTAGTTAATGCCTGAGATGGGTCATCTACTTCCGTAGGAACTGGAACGCGATACGGCGCCCAATCGGCGATAGTTGCGCCTTGATACACCAAATCAGACGCAGGAATTTCAAGCGTTGAACCATCTTCGTAAGTCACAACAAGGTTCTTGCCGTCTGCATCAAAAGCAATAGCATTATTCTTAGCAAGATGCATGCTAAATTCGCTACTATCAGGGTTAGCCTTCTTAAACGCAGCAATAACAGTCTTCTTGTCCTCATCGGTCAACTTAGACGGCTTCACTACAGGCGTACGAGCTGGAAGCGTTGGCTTGTACTTGTCTTTATCGGTTTCGTTCTTTAATACCAATAAGCTAGCTGGCATAACGCGCTTAGTGCCGTCTGTAAAAGTAATAGTCGCATTACCTTTAGTATCAACGCTAACGCCGTTTTCTGCTACCAGCTGATCAAATAAGTTTGGATTTTTTGTATCCGCACTCTTATTAGCACCATTAATAGCAGTTTTTACTGCTTCCTGTTCATTACTATCAAGCTTTTCAAGATCCTTTACAGGCGTCGGCTTAGGATATTTCAATTCCAAATGATCCGCAATCTTTGGCGCACGCATCGTGGTACCTGCAACGTAACGCCAATTGCCAACACCACGGTAAATACCTGCAACAAACAACAGCGGCTTCTGATCGCGCTGCTTCCAAGCATCATCCGTCATTTCTGCCACATACGACATTTCGTAGTAGCGTTGACCAGCAGACTCCCAGTCAGCAAAAATACCCTGGAGACCGTTAGCATTACCGTCCTTATAAATATCCCACTGACCTTTGGTATTACCAGAATTATCGTAATCTTTCTCATTCTTAGTAATACCGACCATGCGCTGCCAACCCTTGCCATCGATGGTCTGATCGTCACCAGAGTAATAATCGCGCGAAACACTGTGTTTCCACTGATCTATGTTGTTATACGTGTGGTCACTTGCTACAACATAGCCTTTTCTTAAAGCTTTACTAAGCTTTTTAGCGCCAGGAGTATCTGGGCTAGAAGCCTCCTGAGTTCCTCGCTCATTCCTTACCAAGCGAATTTGGGAAATCGTATCTGTTTTCAAACCTTTTGGCACACCAAACCACCAAGTTGGTCTTAAAGCCCACTTATCTGGTTCTTTCTTTGAATCCTCAGGATTATTAGAAGTATATTCAACGCGCACAAACTTACCAAGCGGATCAACACCATCGTTTTCACCTTTAAGCGCGTCAGCCTTAGTTTTATAATATGTTACTTTAATCAGCAAACGATCTTTACTGTAATCAGCGTCAGCTCTGTAGCCGTAATAAACGCGAGCACCGTCACCACTTACATAACCATCAGCATAGGCAGGAGAAACGAATACCCCCCCCCCCAAGCAACATTGATCCAGCAAGCATAGCAGCGCACACGCTCTTTGAAAGAACTGGACGAGAATCAACCCCAACACCAGTGTTAACACCAGAATAAACGCCAGAATAGTGCTTAACTACACGAATCTTCTTAGACATACTCTTACTCCATTATCTTATTCTTTGGATTAATGTGCCAATCCGACCACAAAATCCACACAATAACGCAAGGTATATTTTACTAATTGTTTTATACAATTTAAGATTGATTCGTATGATGACTTTTATGTAATTAGCACGCGCAACCCACAAAAATCTCGGTGATGAAAGCTACGCAATTGTTAAAGTACGTAAGAGGGCTGGGTGATTCTACGTTCGCTTGTTACGCTCTAAGCGCGAAGGCAGGTCGGAGAACAAGTGAGGTAGAGATTCGAGATTTTTCGCAGCGGATGAAGCGAACCTCAGCATGAAATGGTGATTCGCTGAAGCAGCAAGAAAAATCGAGAATCTCGGTGATGAAAGATACACAAAAGTTCTAGATATTCAGAAGGTTTGATGTATTTCTCTACGAGCAATAAAAGAGGAGCGTAGCGACGGGACTTGCGAGGAGAGAAATACTCAAACCTCGCGCAATACCAAGTAAGAAAACCGCGCGCTACGCTCTAAGCACTCAGGCAGATTCAGACGCAGACTTCGCCTCTGGCAAATCATCCCATCTGCCAACAAACTTCTTGTAGGCATCCTGGTCAATAACAACGTCTAACTCGCCAATCCAAGTGAAAGGATCATTCGCTCTGCAGAATCCATTCTTAAAGAAGTAAAGGCCTTCGTCCATGCTAAGCGAATAAGTTCCGCCCATGTTGAACCACTTTAAGCCAAGCTCCTTAGTGCGCAGAATCAAATTCCAAATGCACGTATAGCCTGGAGCAACCTTTCCGTGCATAGTCTGAGTTGCGCCGTAAATGTACCACAAAGTGTCTTTGTACGGGAACGAAAGCATGCTTGCAACTGGCTCGCCTTCGTACTCGCAAGTGCAAATCTCAATCTGTGGGAAGGCAGCAAGCAAGCGCTCAAAGTATTCAAATGGCCTATATTTAATGCCGTGCCTGTTGGCCATAATTTTTGTAAGCTCGTAGAAGGTTTTCAAGTCTTCTTCCGACCTACTCCAGCGAGTTGCAACACCAGCCTTAATGCCAGCACGAATATGCCTTCTTGTAAGCGTGCTAAAACCAGCCATAAGCTCTTCTTCGGTTTTGCCTTCAACCTTAAGCATAATCTCGTGAAGCGGGTTGGAGTAAGACTTAGGGTGGAATCCCTGGCCTCTAAACGTGTAGCCAGCTGCCCTATACTTTTCTATAAGAGCCTCGTCGGTTTGAACGCAAGGGTCCATTCTAAGCAAAAATGCGTTGTACTTTTCAAAAAGTGGCTTTGCTTCGTTGATTAGCTTTTTAGTGGTTTCAACGTCGTAAAAGTCGCAAACTGGGCCTCTAGGAGCGTAAAACAGCGTTTTATCGTCTACAGCCTTAATGCCAAGAATAGACACTGCAGCAGTAATCTTGCCGTTTTCTTCCAGATAAACGTATTCGCTAGACCAGTTGTTTTTAACCTTTGCCCATGCCATGTCTTGCATTGCATTAGTGTACGGAGAATTTTTTACAAAGTCCTCGTATTCCTTAACTTTAGCAGAATCATTTTTATCTAGTATTGGCATTTGCACTCCTTTTTTAGCTCAATACACGATTTTAGCGCGACTACCGTTTAAGATATTGCCTTTAGCGTTTTACAAGACGATTTATGCGATTTACACGATTTATACGACTTGCGATTTATACGATTTACGATTTACGATTTGCGAGTAGAAGCTTGCGACTAGCGACTTGCGATTAGCCTCCAGCCGCAACAACCCACAACTTCTAACGCGTAAGCTTTCTGTGCAAGCGATGTGGTCGAGCAGCTTCCTCACCAAGGCGCGCAATCTTGTTTTCCTCGTACGCTTGGAAGTTGCCTTCAAACCAGTACCAATTTGCAGGATTCTCGTCGGTGCCTTCCCAAGCAAGAATATGCGTTGCAACGCGGTCAAGGAACCATCTATCGTGGCTCACCACCACAGCGCATCCTGGGAAGTCAAGCAAAGCGTTCTCTAAGCTTTCAAGAGTCTCAACATCTAAATCGTTAGTAGGCTCATCAAGCAGCAGCAAGTTGCCGCCCTGCTTAAGAGTCAAAGCCAAATTCAAGCGGTTACGCTCTCCGCCAGAAAGCACGCCCGTAAGCTTTTGCTGATCCGAACCCTTAAAACCAAAGCTTGCAACGTATGCGCGAGTAGGAATCTCAACGCCTGCAACCTCAATAAAATCAAGTCCACCCGAAACAGCTTCCCACAGATTCTTATTTGGATCCAAGCCTGCGCGATTCTGATCTACGTACGAAATCTTAACAGTGTCTCCAACTGTAAGCTCGCCGCTAGAAAGTGGCTCCAAACCAACAATCGTCTTGAAAAGCGTAGACTTACCAACACCATTCGGGCCAATCACGCCAACAATGCCATTACGAGGCAACGTAAACGACAAGTCGTCGATTAACACGCGATCGCCAAAAGCCTTGTGAATATGCTTCGCTTCCAAAACTTGCGATCCCAAGCGTGGACCTGCTGGAATTTGAATCTCCGAAAAATCAAGCTTCTTGGAATTGCGTGCCTCTTGCTCCATTTGGTCATAACGCTCCAAACGAGCCTTATTCTTAGCCTGACGCGCCTTAGGCGAGCTACGAACCCAATCAAGCTCATTCTTCAAACGCTTAGCAAGCTTTGCATCTTTAGCGCCCTGAATCTCCATACGCTTGGCCTTGGTCTCCAAGTAAGTGGTGTAATTGCCCTTGTATGGGTAAAGCTGACCGCGGTCCACCTCGCAAATCCACTCTGCAACATTGTCCATAAAGTAGCGATCGTGGGTAACAGCAATAACAGCACCCTCGTACTTATGCAAGAACTGTTCAAGCCAAAGAATCGACTCCGCATCCAAATGGTTCGTAGGCTCATCCAAAAGCAACAAATCAGGAGCTTCAAGAAGAAGCTTGCACAATGCCACTCGACGCCTCTCGCCACCCGAGCACACGGAAACAGGCGAATCAGGATCTGGGCATTGCAAAGCGTCCATCGCCTGCTCAAGCTGAGAATCCAAATCCCAACCGTTAGCTGCATCAATCTCCGTTTGCAACTTGCCCATTTCTTCCATCAATGCATCAAAGTCGGCATCTGGATTTGCCATCTCTTCGCCGATTTTGTTGAATCGATCAACCTTTTGAGCAATCTCGCCAAAAGCCATCTTAATGTTTTCACCAACGGTTTTAGTCTCATCCAGCGGCGGCTCCTGTTGCAAAATGCCAACAGTGTAGCCTGGCGTAATCGAAGCTTCGCCGTTTGAAACATTTTCCAATCCAGCCATAATCTTTAGCAACGTTGATTTACCCATGCCATTAGGGCCAACAACGCCAATTTTTGCGCCCGGCAAGAAGCTTAAGGTAACGTCGTCTAGAATTACGCGATCTCCGTAAGACTTGCGTGCCTTAATCATTTGGTAAATAAATTCAGCCAAAGTAATACCTTTCTTAAAATTGTTAAACCGCTATTTTGATTGCTATTTTGATTGCCACTAAGCGCCGTTAGTTGCCATTAGTCGCAGCTAACCGCCATTAAACTGCCGCCGCCTGCTTCGCTCGATCCGCAGAATCGCCAGCCGAATCTGCTCCATCTTCTGGAGGAATCTGACACATCCATTCTCCAACAATGCCAATAATCATGTCTATAATGCACACAATTCCAGCAATAACGCATTCGCGAATAACGTTGGAATAAAGCGGAATATCCGCATGCGGCCAGCAAACAAAAATCTGACCTGCATACCAGCCCGTTAAAATAGCGCCAGCCATTCCAAGCGATTTTGCAAGCATGAGTGCCGAGACTGCCATTTGCATGTTAAAAGGCTTGCGATCTTTTGGCTTAGAAGTAGCGTATTGATGCGTTTGCCAAGCAAGAACAAACGTTACTATTCCGCCGATTATCATAACAGCCAAAACAATCCAAGGAGCGCCCGAAAGCGATATTGCGCTCGATTCTGTAACCGACACCAAAAACGCGCCGAATACAAATCCAAACAACAGTCCAAGCGCAAAATACCACCAAGGCGTACGATAAGCTTTCATCAGCACTCCCCAATAATCCAGCGCTCAGAATAAATGCCAACTTGCGAAGCATCTTGCAAAAGCGCAAGTTTGTAAGAGACTGGCTCTCCATCAATTGCAGCGTCTGGCTCAACTTGCATCCACGGCTCCAATTGCGCGGCGCTTAAGTGCAAAGGATTGCTTGAATCCATTGACTTTGTAGACGCGCTATCTAAGCCGTATTCCCTGGTTCCAACAACGTTTAATTGCAAATCCAAAGAGCTGGTAGAATCGGCAAAATTTTGATCGCGCTGCATTTGCTCGATTCTTTGCGCGAATTCCTGATTGCTCATTGTTGTAGACGCCACTACAACCGCGAAAAAATCTTCACCGTTTGCATTGCTTGCCTGGTAAAGCGCCGAAACGCCTTCGACTTGAGTTACGCTATGCGAATCTTTATGCTCAAGTCCGCTTAACACGTTTAGCATTGCGTGCATTGTTGAATCGCTTTTTTTGCCTTGCATAGAAACCACTGCAGTTGTTTGCATTGGGCTATTTAGGGCATTTGTAGCATTTGCGACATTTGCAACATTTGAGTTATAGGAAGATTTTTGCGATTCTTGCGACTCGGCGGTTGCTTGCGATTCGCTAGTTGCTGGCAAATCGCCAGTTGCTTGCGATTCTTGCACCGCAACACCAGCCTTAGAATCCGCCTTAGAATCCGAATCCTTAGTACTCTTCTCTAAACTCGCACCTGAAACATTCCTCTTTAAGCTTTCAGGAATCTCTACAGGAGGAATCGGCGAATCTGGGCGATCCGCATTAGAAAGCCACAAATCGCGCTCTGGCGCCTTACGAATCTTAGAGAAGATTTGCTCAAGTTCCTTCTCGTTAAGCGTCTCCTTAACAAGAAGCTTGCTAACAAGCTCATCCAAAATATCGCGATTATTGTTAATAATCTGCCAAGCCTCGGTATGAGCTGTTTCAATAAGCTTATGAACTTCTTCGTCAATCACTTCCGCAGTCTTATTAGAGAACTTACGCGATTGCAAAGAATCCAAAGAACCAGAAGAATCCTGATCTGCATCCATCCACTTTACGGCACCAAGCTTAGACGAGAAGCCATATTCAACAACCATCTTGCGAGCGATTGCCGTAGCCTTCTCAATATCGTTAGAAGCGCCAGTAGTTGGATCGTGGAACACAACCTCTTCCGCAGTGCGGCCGCCCATAGCATACGCCATTTGATCGAGCAGCTGATTTCGCGACTGAGAATAGCGGTCGCTAGTTGGCATAACAGCCGTGTATCCAAGAGCGCGTCCGCGAGGCAAAATCGTAACCTTAGTAACAGGATCCGTGTGATGCAAAGCAGCAGCAACAAGCGCGTGACCACCTTCGTGATAAGCCGTGTTGCGCAACTCATCCAAAGCCATGCCCTTAGACTTCTTTCTAGGGCCAGCCTGAACGCGGTCAATCGCCTCGTCAATAGCACGATTATCGATAAGCTGAGCACCAGAACGAGCGCAAAGCAAAGCCGCCTCATTAAGCACATTAGCCAAATCTGCGCCTGTAAATCCAGGAGTTCGAACAGCAACCATATGAAGATCCACGTCTGGAACAAAAGGCTTGCCCTTAGCATGAACCTTAAGAATCGCCTCGCGACCTTCCAAATCTGGAGCTTCCACAGCCACCTGGCGATCAAATCGTCCTGGTCGCAAAAGCGCAGAATCAAGCACATCTGGTCGGTTTGTAGCGGCAATAATAATCAAATTAGTGTCGTTATCAAAGCCATCCATCTCTACAAGCAGCTGATTAAGCGTTTGCTCACGCTCATCATGGCCGCCAGTCATACCACTTCCGCGGCGGCGACCAACAGCGTCAATCTCATCAATAAAGATGATTGCTGGAGCGTTCTTTTTAGCCTCGTCAAACAGCTCGCGCACGCGAGAAGCGCCAAGACCAACGAACATCTCAACAAAGTCCGATCCAGCCATTGCGTAGAACGGAACGCCAGCTTCGCCTGCAATTGCACGCGCAAGAAGAGTTTTACCAGTTCCTGGAGGGCCGTAAAGCAGCACGCCGCGCGGAATGCGCGCGCCCAAAGCCTTGTAGCGAGAAGGATCCTTAAGGAATTCCTTAATCTCCTCAACTTCTTCTACTGCAGACTGCTCTCCTGCAACATCCGCAAACTTAGTTTTAGGAGTCTGACCTTCCAAAAGCTTTCCGCGACCGCGGCCGCCACCCATGCCAAGCATTCCGCCGCCTGCGCTTGCCATTCTGCCAAACATGAACCAAACAAGTCCAAGCAGAATCAAAATCGGCAGCATAGACGTAATCAAGTACGAGAAAATGCTAGAAGTTTGTATGCTAACAGTCCAACCGTTTGTTGGCTTAGCCTTTTGAATCTTTTGCACAACTGTCTTGCTTTGAGCAATCGTGTAGTAGAACTGAACGTCTTTTCCGTAATCGTGCTTTTGCTTATCTCGCTTATCTAACTTAACGTACTTATTGTTTAGAGTAAGCTTAACAAGCTGCTTATTGTCTATAACTTCAACGTAATTTGCACTACGATTATCGAGCAACTCTAGGCCGTCTTGAGTGTCGATTGTTTGCGAACCATTATGCACAAACATTTGGAATGCAGCTACAGAAAGCAAAACTAAAATAACAATCCAAGTCCAAGGCGACTTAAAGAATTTACGATTGGAATCGGAATTATTGCCATCCTTTGGATTGGCGTTATTCTGATTTCCATTATTCTTATTACGATTCTTGTTCTTATTCTTATTTGAATTGTTTCCGAAATTAGGAGGCAAGAACGGATTGTTGCCGTTTCCTCCCATAGGACTTTTCATAGGTCCACCCATAGGTCCGCGAGGCGACATTGGAGAAGCGCCCATACAATCAGACTCCTTTCAGGATTCTAACTAACAACACTCGTCTAAACACGTAATCACTAATCGCAAGCAACCAAAGCGCAATCGCTGTAATCGCTGTAATTAATCCCTTTAATTAATTGCTAAATAAATAGCATGTAATCAATCAAGATTACTCAATTGCAACCATCTAATCAAGACTCATACACAGAAGGCTTAAGAACCGCAATAGAATTAAGATTCCTGTACTTTTCGTCGTAATCCATGCCAAAACCGACCACAAACGCGTCTGGAATCTCAAAGCCAGTGTACGCAATATCTACTTCCACTTCTCGGCGAGCTGGCTTTGTTAAAAGCGCAAACACCTTTACACTTGCGGCTCCCCTGCCCTTAAGCTCCCTAACAAGCCAGTCCAGAGTCTTGCCCGAATCAACAATATCTTCTACAATCAGCACATCTCGGCCGCGAACATCTGTAGTTAAGTCCTCGCGAACCGTAATTTGGCCGCTGGTCTTAGTACCACTGCCGTAGCTAGAAAGACTCATAAAGTCCATCGGCGCGTTAAGGCTAAGCTCCTGCGAGAAAACAGCAAGCGTGTTTACAGCGCCTTTAAGCACGGCAACAAGCAAAATATCGCGGTTTTCGTAGTCTTTGCTAACTTGAGCGGCAACCTCGCGAATGCGCTTCATAAGCTCTTCGTGGCTGATTAATTCGTAATCAATATCATCTCTTATATCTGCAACTTGCATGCTAACTATAATTACATAAGAGAATGACGGACGTGTTACAACTTACGCATTAGGATTTAGACTATAAGCATGGTGTACTCATCTTGTTGGCGCAAAGGAATCGGCCAAGTAAAACGTTGCTTTAGTAATATTGGGTTAGAAGTGCAAGACGCTCAATTCTTGCAACACGGCGAGCATGCAACTTTGCCATCCGCTCCGATTGTGTTGGTCGCCTGCTCTGGCGGTCGCGATTCACTTGCGCTAACGGCGCTTGCATCAAAAGTGTGCGCAAGCAGAGGGATTCGATGCGCTGCAATAATCGTAAATCATAATCTTCAAAAAGACTCCAGCAAAGTGGCGTTTAATGCAGCTAAAACCGTTGCAAAACTTGGAGTAGACGAGTCACTCGTATTTGTTAAATCTGTGCAAGTTAAAGATAACGAAGAGGGAGAAGAAAGCGCAGCTAGGGATGCTAGATACGCTGCGATTATTGAAGTTGCAAAAGATTTGCGCGCGGCGGCGGTTCTTTTAGCACACACAGCAAACGACCAAGCAGAAACGGTTTTAATGGGATTGCGCGATTCTGCTGGCTTGGAGGCCGTAGCTGGAATGAAAGACGTTACAGTTAGGGAGAATGTGCTATTTGCGCGGCCGCTGATTAATCTTACGCGGCTTGAAACCACGCAGATTTGCAAGGATTTGGGCGTTGAATGGTGGGATGATCCAACAAACGGCGATTTAACGCCAAGTAATGTTGATCTGCCAAAAGCCTACCCATTGCGATCTAGAATCAGGCATACCCTTATGCCGTATATTTCGCGATTTTTTGCGTCAGACATGACTTTGCTGCTTGCAAAGGGAGCAAAATTTGCTCAAGACGACCTAGACTACATAAACTCTCAAGTAAATCTTGTAGAAAAAGAGGCGATTGTAAAAGAGGATTGCAAAGTCAAAATCAAACTTGCGACTTTAGCAAACAGCCACATCTCGATTAGGCGACGAATCGTAGCTCGCGCGCTAAGTGCTGCTGGAATACGCTTTTCGTCAAATCATATAGAATCAATCGACGAGCTAATAACAAACTGGCATGGCCAAAAGCCGATTGCTCTTCCAGAAGGATATGAAGCAAGCAGAAAATCGCAGACTATAACGATTCGTGAACGCTACTAAAGATTGGTCAAATCTGCCATCATCTTATTAACGCCAACGTAAGTGTAGTTAACGTCTCCAGGCGGATTAACAACAACCGCAAAAGTTAGCGCGCCTCCCGACTTTCTAGAAACGTTGCCAACCATAGACGAAACATCACCCAAAAATCCAGTTTTAACACGCATTAATCCAGCGGCCGACTTATCAACAAGACGCTTTCTAGCAGAAGTACACCAAACGCCTGGCAAAGCCAAACCTTCTGCTGCTGCCGCGCCAAGCCCCGCCTTAAGATTTTGCGCTTGAACCTGAATCAAAGTAACCGCGCGAACAGCAGACTTAGGAGAAAGCCCCGAGCAATCCGACATATGCAATCCGTTTATGTCAATACCTAAATCGCGCAAAACATCTTGCACAGCCAAAGTTGCACCCTTTGGAGAATTTGACTTACGCATAGCGAGCGCAGTTAAACGCCCAAACTCTTCTGCAAGGGAATTGTCGGAATGTCTAAGCATGTACGCCATTATCTCGCTTAGCGGAGCAGAACAAACGCGCGCAATCTGGCTAAAATCGGCGGAAATAAGCGATTTTTTGTAGCTAACATGCATGGAGTCTGCGCCAGAAATTTTAGCTGCCTTAGTGATTTTTGCAGAATCGCCCTTCCATTCACGAACGTCAATGCCATATTTTTGCAACAAATTTGCAAAAATCAAACCCGTACTAACAGCAGGATGCCTGTCTAAAAGCGGATAATCGTCGGTATCGTCCGCGTCGTTTCCGTACGAAACCCACGCCGCAAAATCGCGATTGCGCCCCTCATCTACCGCAACAGACGAAGTTGGAGCGTAGAATCTACCTTCTTCATCGTTCTCGTTAATAAGATCAGGATACCTTTTTGCGCCAAACAGCGAATCGTCAACAGCAAACTGAACAATCTTAACGCCCCGCTTTTTAAGAGCTGCAGCCGTTTTATTTGCAAGAGTTTCTAAACCTGCTCTACCGTTTACGTGATTCGGGTCGCTTTGCCCAGCCCCAAGCAGCATGTCTCCGCCGCCGCGCAAAACAATTCGCGCAGCACTCCCACTCTCGTCGCAGCTTGCATAAACCAGCGTGTCTAGCGTTGAAGCCATGTCTAAAGTATGCGAGGCCGCTAGAGCTGTAAGCGTTTTCATTGTAGACGCTGGTTGCAAAGCAAGATCTTCGTTTTTTGCAGCAATAATCTTCCCGTTTGCATCCGCTATAACAGCTGCCGCATTTGGCCCAAGCGCGGGATTTTCAAGGAATGTTTGCAAAACCTTTTCCGCAGCATCTTTGTCAACTGGCTTGTTTTTATCTAATTGCTTTATTAAAGACGCGTAATGCGCTATTTTCTTAGGTTTTGGACTGCTTAGCTCTTGCAAAGATTTATTGTTTTTAATTGCCATTCGCGACTGAATAAAATCGCGATTTTGCAAAAGATCTTTGCTATCAAACAGGATGTATCCGCACATTAGTGATACAACGCTTGCAGCTGCGATTAAGCACACAACAGCGCGATTACGTGACTTTGGCGGCTTTTGCGCACCTAAGCTAGACGTAAATCCAGCTTTTTCTCTTGATTCTTTAGACGTAAAAGCATCTTCTGGAATCTCGATTATATTATCTGGATTCTTAACGTTTTCATCGTCTTGCATGCGCACGCCGCCTGTTTTACCGATTAATTGCAACTCTGTATAACTATACAAGCCATGTAGACTATATAAGAACTACATAAAGTCTACATAAGCTATACGCTTGCACACATAAATCGCAGATCTTACGTGCGCATTAATACTCAAGCAGTAATCGAGGCAAATCTGCGCAAGTTTTCTACAATACGAATCATGCGCTTATCCATTACTTTGCCACCAATAATTACGCCAACAGCCAACACAATTGCGCCGTTCACTACGAACAGAATGCATGCAATCCACAGCAGTTGCGGCGCAAGAATAATAAACGCAATCACAGCCGCAGCCGAAGGAATCATGCAAACTACAGAAAGAAGCATAAAGCCGATAGCTGCAAAACTTCGCCCGCCAGCACTTCCTTGCGGCCTAGAAAATGGCTTTTCGATTGACGCTACAGGGTACATTGCAATGCACGAAGAAATTAAGCCAATGCCTATGGTAGCAAAAGCTACTCCGATTGGAGAAAGAGTTTGGAACATAACTGCATTCATATTTTGCTGAACATTTGCTACAAAGAAAAGGAAAGCGTAAACCCCTATTCCAAGAATTGCAAAGTACACAGCGCAAATCACGGACCAAACTATTGCGTGCGCTAAACGATCGTGCAAACCTTTTACGCCAATAATCGCATGCATAGTAAAAGATGTTCCATCGTATGCAATATTGTTTCCAACAACCATTCCCATAAGCGTCGCAGCATATATCATCCAGCCAGAAACACCTATGTCCTGTGCTATAGAACCAAATCCTTTAGCATTAAAACTAGTTCCTCCTGCAACTACCAGCATAAAAAGCGGCGCAATAAGCAAAAACAGTTGACGCATATCTCTTCTCATAACGCTAACAATTCGAGCAATAATCGCACCAACTATGTTGTCTGGAACTGATGCAAAGAAGCCGATTCCCTTAGTTTTAACAACTGTTTTTTGCTCACCGCGAAGTAGCTTAGGCTCTAATTTTGCGCAAAATACAGAGATTGCAAAGCAAGCAGCAATCGTTACAACGCAAATAAGGAAGCGAATAACAAGCGCAAGCCAATTGCCATTAATGACGTCAAGAGGCAAAGCCATAGCAGCGCTTAATGGAGTAAAAGCAGACACAGCGCAGAAACTTGTACCTAGCGAAATTACAATTGACGAGGGGCTATGCGTATTCATTGACGCAACAAAAAGCATATACGCCACAAAAATAACAAAGTAAAAAATGTTTCTTGAACGCTTGTTTATTAAAATAGTGTCCAAAAGCTCAATAAGCATTTTGCTTAAAGACACGATTGTTGCAACGTAAAGCGGAGCTGCAATTACGCTTACTAAAACTGGCACAATTCCAAAGTTTCTGTACGCTAAAGACCACAAAGCAAGCGCGATTGTGCAGCTTATTGAAATCGCTCCAAAAAGGGAGCCAAGAAGCATGCCAGCTTGCTGCTTTACGTGAGGAATACCGTAAAGCGCAAAACTACGCGATTTTAGCGTTGTGTCGCTGCCTAACATAAACAGGTTTATAAACAGCGTAAAAATTGACACAATCGACGCAATCATTATTGGAATCAATTGGAATTCCTGCCAATCTTTAGCGTCTGCAAGCATTCCTGGATTAAGATACTTTCCTGCTTCCCAGCCTGCAAAACCAAGAGCACATATAATCGCAAGTCCAAAAACAATTGATATACCAAAGCCGATTTTTTGCCAAATCGACTTTCGCATAACGGAAAAAGTAAGCGCCCAACGAAGGCGAACCATTGTAAAAATCATAGACATGATTACTTACCGCCCTTCGCTCACGCGTTGTGGTTGCTTGCGATTGGCGTTGCGTTATAAGACTCGCCGCCATTAAGCCAGTCAATGCGCGCAGCCGCGTGACGCCCGCCAACAAGCTCCATGAAGCGATCTTCAAGATCTTTGCCCTGAGCCACCTCTTCAAGAGTGCCAGCAGCCGCAACATGACCTTCGTTAATAATTGCCACGTGCGAGCACATTTTTTCAACCAATTCCATAACGTGCGAAGAAATAATCACCGTTCCGCCAGTAGAAACATACTCGGCGAGAATATCCTTCAAATTCGCGCTAGAAACAGGGTCCACTGCCTCAAAAGGCTCGTCCAACACAAGCACACGAGGGCTGTGAATCATTGCTGTTGCAAGGCAAATCTTCTTAGTCATACCAGTTGAATAGTCCGAAACCATAGTGTTTGCAGCTTCTGTTAAGTCGAAAGCAGAAAGCAAGTCGTTTGCGCGCTTTACGGATTCCGCGCGACTCATATCGCGAAGCATGCCAGCGTAAGTTAAAAGCTGAAGGCCAGTAATCGTCTTAAAAATCTCGTCTGCTTGAGGCATTAAACCGATTGCACGCTTAGCGCTATTTACATCACTCCAAACATCGTTGCCAAAAATCGAAGCCGAGCCAGCATCTGGCATAAGCAAGCCCGTAAGCATCTTAATAGTAGTAGTTTTGCCAGCACCATTAGGGCCTACTAATCCATAGAAAGAGCCTGCTGGAATATCTAGCGAAAGATTATCTACAGCAACTTTCTTACCAAAAGTCTTAACAAATCCGCGAATAGAAACCGCAGGAACTTCTGAATTGCTATCACTTGCATCACTCGAATAAGTGTTTGCACCAAAAACTGGAACAGAATCCACCATATAAACCTCGCAACATACAGATAAACGCACGTATTGCGCCACATTAATTGCGCAATCGCACGTTTATATCAAGGATTCCATTATCTCATATCTTGCGTATAAACACACTACGAGGCAGGTCATGTCGTTCGCGCAGAACGCAGCAAAACTATCGCCCCGTGTGATGAATCGGCTTCCACTCGCTCTTAGAGAACACAGCTTGGAACGCAATCGGCACATACGAAAGCATAAAAATCGGGAAGCTAAGCGCGTACGCAAAAAGCTCTTTGTTAGTGGCCCCAAGCTTATCGTGTTCTACAAGAATGGTAAGCGAAACAAACACCATCATGCCCAAAACGCTTGTAACAGTAGTAGTTATAAAGCTAAGCGTTGAATCAATCTGACTTGCCCACGTAACAAATCCAAATGCTGCAAATATAAATCCGAGTATAAGGCGAATAATCGCAAGCACCATAAACGGGCAAAGCATAAGCGTAAAGTCAACAGACGAAAAATCGCGCTCACGAATTCCGTGCCGTATAAGAGCCGCTCCGTAATATCGGAACACTTGCAAGAAGCCCTTACTCCAACGCAGTCTTTGCCTCCAGCTTTGCCTAAACGATACAGGCTGCTCGTCGTAAAGAACCGCTGACCCGCAATAGCCAACTTTGTCGCCATGCAAAATCGAGTCCATTGTAAACTCAAGGTCTTCTGTAAGAAGATGGAACTTCCACCCACGATTTCTGTGCATAATCTCGCGCGAAAACATGAATCCCGTTCCGCCTGCGTGGCAGCTAGACCCAAAAAGCATGCGCGAATTGTTGGTAAATCGCGATTCGCGTATGAACCACAATGCGGACCCAGAAGACACCCAATTATCCGATAGGTTCACGGAATTTCTGTAGCTTGTTAAAATCTGATACCCTGCGTGGAATCCCTTATTCATCTCTTCAAAATAATGCAAATCCAGCTTATTGTCGGCGTCAAAAACAAAGTATGCGTCGTAATCTTTGTCTTTTCCAAGCTCCATTATGTGGTCCAAAAGGTAGCTAAGCGCGTAGCCCTTGCCAATATGCTGCTTATCGAATCGCTCTATAACATTGCATCCGTAATTTCGCCCAACTTGCGCAGTGGTATCTGTGCAATTGTCGGCAACTAGCCAAATATCTATTAGCTGTTGATTATAAGTTTGATGCTGTATGCACTCTATAAGATTGCCGATTACAGCTTCCTCATTTCGCGCAGATATTAAAACCGCGTAATGCTTGTCCATTGGCGCTGGAGGGAAAACCACTGGCTTTGCAACAAGTGACGCAACTGCACAAACGCCTTGGTAAATAACGCTACTAACGCCGATTATAATTACTAAAACGTCGAAAATAGACAAAAGAATCATTTATTCCACCCGCTTCGTGGATTTGTGTTTGTGTTCGATTTTTTGTTTTTACTTTCGTTTGGAATTGTAGCAGATTTATTTGCTTTCGACTTATCTTGCGACTTACCTTTAGCATTTGCATGCAACACGTCGGCTGCTTGCGATTCATCGGCTGCTTGCGACTTATCCAAACCCGAATTTTCCGCACGCTTCTTAGCAATATCCTTATTTACAGCGTCTAAAACATCGCGCGAAATCGCCATAGTAGCAATATATCCAGAATCTTCTTGGGAATTTTGATTTTCGTTAGCATCACTAGAAGAAACATAAGCTTGCTTATACCAATACATAATGTCTTCATTAATCGAAACTCTAGAAGACGAGCCTTTCATAACTCTAAGCACACTATCTTTAACAGGCTTTACAAAACTATTGCCAATCGCTTCAACACTCGTAACCATAATCGACTTGCGATTAGGCTTTGGATCGTTCATTAATGGAGAATCAACAAGCTTATACTGCTTTGTGCAAACCTTAAGAATAGCTTGCAAGCTGGCAGTAACAGGAAGAGCCAAAAACGCGCCAAGAGCGCCAAAAACAGCACCCATAATCAACACCGACAAAAATGCTACAGCAGGATTTAAGTCCATTGTTTTCTCGGAAATCTTAGGAGAAATAACCATGTTTTCAATCTGCTGATAAATCGTAACAAAAATAAGAACAGCCAAAGCGGATGCAAAACCGTTGGAACCCCAAGCAAACACAATTGGCAAAGCTCCGCCTAAATACGTACCAATCGTAGGCACAAATTGCGAAACTATTCCACAAAACAGCGCAAGCGGAAGCCAGTACGGAACTTTCATAAATATTAGGAAAATCGCAGTACCCGTTGCATTAATCGCAGCCAAAATTGTGCGCGAGAACAAGAAGCTAGATATTTGTTCTTGAACAACCGACCATATAAACAAGAATCGCCTTTGAGACTTAGGATTTAGCAGGCGGCACACACTTCGGCGCATTGCAGGACCTGCAGCCGAAATATAATAAGTAACCATCAAAATGGTAAGCAAATCAAGCAAAGCGGCCATCAAACCCCAGGTGGTGTTAAGTGCAAAACCGCCAAAATCCACAACCCACGATGTTTGAATGTTGCGCAAAATCTCCATTCCAAGCTGCTCGATATTCGGCATCCTAAATCCAGTGGAATTTAACACAAAATGCGCAAATTGGTTGTATAAATCAGGTAAACCAAGAACCATGGAAACAGCCTGTTGCACAAAAAGATTGCCAAAAAGAACAAGCAGCAAAATAATAACCACAAGCAGCCCAACCAAGCTTGCCAAAGACGCAAAAGCCCTACTCCAACCGTGTTTTATAAGGCGCACAACAAGTGGCTCTATTGCCAACGCTATAAAAATGGAGATTACAACGTCGAAAACTATAAAAGCTATACTTCCCCACGCGAACCAAACAAAAATCGCAACAAACGCGGCGATTACCGCATACATAAGCGCGCGACTTAGCCAATCAGGAGGCCTGCGATTATCTCCCTTAGCTGGAAAAATCGAAGCTAAGTCGATTTTTGCGCTTGTGCCGTTGCTATCCATACGGCTTTCGTAGTTTTCTTTATTTGTCATAAATTCCATTGTACTTTACAAAGCGTGTAACACAATCAACAAAGCGTGTAACACAATCGTAACCAGATAGTCGAGTCGCTGAAATCCAAAATCTTATGCAACAATCTAAACTATTTACTGAGATTTTTATGAAAGGATCGTGGCATGACCACTTTGCAAACTAAAGAAGATGCCGAGGCTTTGATTAAGCAAGAAGGCATTGAGTACGTATCTGTTCGATTTACTGATTTGATTGGCGTTCAGCAGCACTTTACTGTGCCTGCAAGCGAGTTCTTAAACAGCGCATTTACAGATGGAATGGCCTTCGACGGCTCTTCTATGCAAGGATTCCAGGCTATTAACGAATCCGACATGAAGCTTATTCCAGACGTAGACACCGCATACATTGACCCATTCCGCAAGCACAAGACTTTGAACGTTGCTTTTTCGATTGTGGATCCTGTAACAGACGAGCCTTATTCTAGGGATCCTCGCCAAGTTGCAATTAAAGCCGAAGCCTACTTAAAGGCCACTGGCATTGCCGATACCGCAAGCTTTGCTCCAGAAGCAGAGTTCTTTATTTTCGACAAGGTGCGTTTTGCAAACGACATGCAGCGTTCCTTCTACGAGGTGGATTCTAACGAGGCTCCATGGAATTCTGGCATAGACACCGAAGACGATGGCAGCAATAACATTGGTTTTAAGAACCGCGTAAAGCACGGATACTTCCCTGTTCCACCTGTTGATCACAACCAAGACTTGCGCGACGACATGGTTTACAATCTTCAAAAGGTTGGCTTGATTCTTGAGCGTTCCCACCACGAGGTTGGCGGCGCAGGCCAGCAGGAGATTAACTACCGTTACAACACGCTTGTTCACGCTGGCGACGACTTAATGAAGTACAAGTACGTTGTTCACGAGACTGCTGCTTTGGCTGGCAAGGCTGCAACGTTTATGCCTAAGCCAATTGCTGGAGATAACGGAACTGGCATGCACTGCCATCAGTCGCTTTGGAAGGATGGCAAGCCATTGTTCTATGCGGAAACTGGTTATGCTCAGCTTTCCGATATTGCGCGTTGGTACATTGGCGGCTTGATTAAGCACGCGTCTTCTGTGCTTGCTTTTACAAATCCTTCGCTTAACTCTTATCACCGCTTGGTTCCAGGCTACGAAGCTCCTGTAAACTTGGTTTACTCTGCTCGTAACCGTTCTGCAGCTATTCGTATTCCTCTTGCTGGAGAGGCTCCTGCTGCTAAGCGCATTGAGTTCCGCGCGCCAGATCCTTCTTGCAACCCGTTCTTGGCGTTCTCTGCTCAGCTTATGGCTGGCTTAGACGGCATTATGAACCACATTGAGCCTCCTGCTCCTGTTGATAAAGATCTTTACGAGCTTCCTCCAGAAGAGCACGACGGCATTAAGCAGGTTCCTTCTTCGCTTGGCGAGGCTTTGCAAGCTTTGGAAGAAGATCACGACTTCCTTATGCAAGGCGATGTGTTTACTAGCGACTTGATTGAAACTTGGCTTAATCTAAAGCATGAGGAGATGGATATGGCTCGTTTGGCTCCAACGCCACTTGAGTACGAGCTTTACTTCCATATCTGATATTTGTGATTAATAAAATCCCCCGCAAGAAAACTTGTGGGGGATTTTATTTTGCATTCGTCTTTTATTTTAAATCGCAAAGCCTAGTGTTCTAGCAGCGTTTACAGGAACAGCCTCATCTGCCCAATAATCCTCAAGGTTTTCGTCGCTAGAAAGCGAGCGCATTTCTGCGCGATCAATGTAAAGCTCACCGCGCAAATGATCCGTCTCGTGCTGGAAGATTCGCGCTGGCCAACCATGCAAGCGCTGCGAATGCTGCTTTCCATCCTCGTCTTGCCAAGTGGCTTGAATGTCTAGCCAGCGTTGACGAACAGCTTGATACCCTGCAACACTTAAGCAGCCCTCGTAGAAGCTGCGCGTTTGCGTGCCAATTGGCTCATAGTGCGGGTTAATAATCGCCCTAAATGGCAATTCCGCAATATCTCTAGGGTCGTCTTCGTCGTCTCTAACGTGATCTTCTACAACCGCAATCGCTAAGCCAAGACCGATTTGCGGAGCGGCCAAACCAACTCCTGGAGCGTCTAGCATAGTGCTGTGCATAAGCGAAATAAGCTTGTTAAGCGTTGCGCGCGTAAGCTGACCATCGTAAGCAACCGTGCGCTGCCTTAAAACAGGCTCCCCTGCTTGAACAATCGACAAAACACCATCTTCTGTAGCAGAATCCAAAAGTCGCTCTACTGCGCGGCTAAGCTTAGTATCGACACTTGCGTGATGCGTAAACATAGGACTCCTTTACCAGGCGATTCATAAAACTTCTAAAGTAATCTATAAATCTAAATTCGACTATTGCTAATGGCATATATATCAACAACAATACCAAAAGAGCTAGTATATCAAGATTATCCGCTTTTTGTAGCTCTAGACGGCGTGTCTAACAACAAAAGTGCGCGACGACCTACCTTTTCGCTTGAGAAGCGTAGCGCGAAAAGGTAATTCGGAGCGCTGAGCCGCTCAAGGCAGAAGCACTGCTTCTGCGCGGCGAAGACGTGAGCGCGCTGTAACGCGCGAGCGCTATTCCCGACTTTGTAGCTCAATATGCCGATTTGAACAACATTCTCGGGAAAATCTACAGCTTAAGATTATCCGTTACAACTTGTGCAAGACGCGCGCACACCTCATCTGCCTGCTCTTGCGTTGCAGCTTCGCACATAACGCGCACAAGTGGCTCAGTTCCGCTTGGACGAAGAAGAACGCGACCCGTGTCTCCCAAAAGCGCGCTCTCCTTATCTACTGCATTAAGAACAGCAGCATTTGTTTTAGCAGCCATCTTATCTACGTTTGGCACATTTACTAGGCATTGTGGAAGCTGCGGGAAGTCGGCAGCCATTTGCGAAAGCTTCTTGCCCTCTCGCACAACTTCTCGACACAACGTAAGCGCTGTAAGCGTGCCGTCTCCCGTGGTTGCAAACTCGCGATTAATCACGTGCCCCGACTGCTCGCCGCCAAGAGAATAATCGCCTCTAAGCATCTCTTCTAGAACGTAGCGATCTCCAACGCTTGTTTGAACAGTGGAAATGCCCATGTCTTTTAGCGCAAGCTTTAATCCAAGATTACTCATTACAGTAACAACAAGAGTATTATGATTCAGCTTGCCTTCGGCTTTCTTAGAGCGCGCAAGAATGCCCATAATTTGGTCGCCATTAACCATGTTTCCGTTTTCATCTACAGCCAAGCATCGGTCCGCATCTCCGTCGAAAGCTACTCCCAAATCGGCCTTAGATGCCTTAACCATAGCTTGCAATTGCTCGGGATGCGTGGAACCAGCATGATCGTTAATGTTGTAGCCATCTGGAGATGCGTTAATCACAATCACTTCTGCGCCAGCTCTGCGCAATGCTTCTGGAGCTACTACAGACGTTGCACCATTTGCGCAATCTGCCACTACTCTAAGACCTGCAAGCGGCTTAGGACGAGTAGAAGATTCACTGCTTAAAGGTGCTACAGAAGAAACAAGATGATCAATATAAAGATTTGTAGCTGTAGTGGTATCGTGGCTGATTCGCCCAACACCACTGCCTGTAGGACGCTGCCAATCCTTGCCTAAAACCGCCTCAATCTCATCTTCTTTACTGTCTGGAAGCTTAAAACCACCGCGTGCAAAGAACTTAATTCCATTATCAGGCATTGGATTATGCGAAGCAGATATTACGGCACCCATTTCTACGTTTAGAACAGAAGTCAAAAAGGCCACACCAGGAGTTGGGATTATGCCAGCGTCTATAACGTCAAATCCGCCTGCACTCATGCCTGCAGCTAAAGCAGACGCTAGAAAATCACCAGAAACGCGAGTATCGCGACCAACCAGCGCCCTTCTCCTAGCGTGCATTTTTGTTTGTGCAACGCGATTATTAGAATCGCACTCACTTGTTGATTCTGTTGATTCTGTTGATTCTCCTAAAACTCGAACGGCAGCATCGCCTAAATCTAGCGCTAATTGTGCAGTTAAATCGCGATTCGCTAATCCTCTAACGCCATCGGTACCGAACATATTTGGCATAATCAGACTCTTTCAATTAGATTTCAAAAAACACACTGCGTTCCATTTTACTCTGCAATACGCTAGACGCGCCACAATTGCACACTACGACTTGCGTAGTTAACAATTAATCACCCAAAAATAGGATTATAGGCTCAATATCGTAGACACAAAAAAGACCACAAAAAAAATTAAGCCCGCCTAAAAAAGACGGACTTAATATTTAATGCTTTATTTAATGCTATCTAATTCTTAAAGTGATTAAATCACTCAAATAAAACCGATAATCTAAAATCAGGCTTCTACTGGAGCATTAACGTCTGCAGGCAAAGCAGCCTTAGCAGCTTCGACGATTGCCTTAAAGGTTTCAACGTCGCTAACAGCAAGCTCAGCCAAAGCGCGGCGATCCAATTCAATGCCAGCTAAGCGCAAACCCTGAATAAAGCGGTTGTAGGTGATTCCTTCTGCGCGAACAGCAGCGTTAATACGCTGAATCCACAACTTGCGGAAATCGCCCTTGCGAGCCTTGCGGTCGCGGAAGTTATAAGTAAATGAGTGAAGCAGCTGTTCCTTTGCCTTGCGATAAAGGCGGGAACGCTGACCGCGATAACCCGAAGCCCTATCAAGAACAACGCGACGCTTCTTGTGAGCATTAACTGCGCGTTTTACTCGTGCCATAAGTATTCCTCAGCTTTCTTAAAAATTTTTAATTGCGTCTTCGTTTTACTGCAACTTACTTAGTTAGCAAGCCCTTCAAATTCTTGCTCTGTGCTGTAGCTAAAACCTTATCTGCAGACAAAGCACGACGCTTACGAGCAGACTTATGCTCCAAGTTGTGGCGCATTGCGCTACCATCGTGCATTACCTTACCAGTGCCGGTGAGGCGAACGCGCTTGGACGCTGCGGAATTAGTTTTCATCTTCGGCATTGCTGCCCTCCTTATGATTCTGATCAGATTCTACAGAAGCTTTTGCGGACACATCGGCCGCTGCCTGAGCCTCTTGCTTTGCCGCAAGTCGTGCTGCTTGACGAGCTTGACGCTCTGCGCGCGATTCGGCGCCTCTACGACGCTGCTCAGACTGAGTATGAATCTTTTTACCCTTAGGGGCGAGAGTCATTATTATGTTACGACCCTCCTGCTTAGGGGCAAACTCCACGGTTCCACTTTCGGAAACCTCATCTGCAAGCCTACGCAATAACTCAACTCCACCTACAGGCCTCGACTGCTCGCGGCCGCGCAGCATAATGGTGACTTTTACTTTGTCTCCACCATTTAGGAATCGAAGAACATGACCCTTCTTAACGTCGAAATCGTGGTCGTCAATCTTGAGTCGGAAACGAATTTCCTTAATCTCGGCCGTACTTTGATTACGACGCGCTTCACGAGCCTTAATCTTCTCGTTGTACTTGTACTTACCGTAGTCAATAAGCTTGGCTACAGGAGGCTTAGCAGTAGGCGCAACCTCTACAAGATCGAGGTTTGCTTCCTTTGCCAGGTTCAACGCTACCGAGGTCGCAATAACACCCACCTGCTCGCCTTTCGGACCGATAAGGCGTACTTGTGAGACGCGAATCTCTTCGTTAATGCGTGGTTCGTCGCTAATGATGACTCCAATCCTTGTTAAAACAGTGGAACAGCACACCAAAAGGTCAAAGATAAATTCAAGTTCAAACATCAATCAAATGCGCTCAAGAATAGCGCTGTAGCAAGCATATTGCCACGTGACCGAAGTCATGAACCCGAAACCCTTTAGGCTTCCAGGTGGGATATACCACTTTCTTGATTACTCAAGCCAAATGTCTATTTTACTTGGAGACTTGACAATAGTCAAACATGCTCAAAAATACTAAACAAGTCGCATTAAATATCAACAAAACACGCTATATAATCGCAATTCCGCGCGCGCGATATTATATGACTATGGAGCCTTTGAAGCGCTGCGTTGTTTTAGCAGCTGGAGATTATTACGACCATACGCGCGAACACGTTCCTGATCGCGCTTTAACTATTGCAGCAGATGGTGGCTGGGATCATGCGTGCAGACTTGGTTTGCATGTTGATGCTCTAATTGGCGACTTTGACTCTGTGCGATTAAAGCTCCCAACAGACGCTGCGATTACGCGACTTCCTGCCGAAAAAGATGACCCTGATTTGCTTTCTGCTCTTAAAGTTGGCTGGTCTAAAGGATCTAGAGAATTCCATATTTTTGGCGGATTAGGCGGACGCGTTGACCACACGATTTCCAACATTCAACTTATGGTTCGACTTGCCGTTAGAGGTGGAATCGGATTCTTGTATGGAGACGGAACGATTGTTACAGCAATTCACAACGGTTCCCTCGACTTTCCTGCGTCCAATGGGCCCGAAGGACGCATGGTTTCTGTGTTCTCACACACGCCTATTTCTAGCGATGTAAACGAGATTGGGCTTAAATATCAACTTCAGCACGAAACTATGTATGGCGATGCCGTTCAAGGCCTAAGCAACGAGTTACTAAACGACACTCCTGCGCATATTGACGTTCACGAAGGCACTCTTGTAATCACATTCCCTATAGACGCTCCACTGCCGCAAGTCAGCTGGTTTAAGCGTCCAGTTGGCGATTTGGGAGATATAAACACTAGCATTTCAAGCGCTCTCGCCGTTTCGCCAAAATAGCGTAAATAATCGCAAATGCGCGATGCAGCAAGGCAAAACTTGCGCAAGTGTAGTACAAAATGATGCACTAACGTAGTACATACCGCACATTAAAATGGACACGTTAGTTTAATAACGAAAACCGAAAACGTATTGTTAAAAATCGCGAAAAATCGCAAAAACCGTGCGTTGAGGTTTCACTCAAGGGAGATTCCACATGACAGTCAAGATTGGTATTAACGGCTTTGGACGTATCGGCCGTTTGGCATTCCGTCGTATTTTTGAGCTTCAAGCTCGCGGCGGTCAAGCTGGCGATATTGAAGTCGCAGCCATCAACGATCTGACCACTCCTTCAATGCTTGCTTACTTGCTTAAGTACGACAGCACTCATGGCACTTTCCGCCACGACGATGGCACCCCAGTTGAGGTGACTTCTACCGAAGACGCAATCGTGGTAGATGGCAAGACCTACAAGGTTTACGCCGAAAAAGACGCAAACAACATTCCATGGGTTAAGAACGATGGCGTTGAGTTCGTGCTCGAGTGCACTGGCTTCTACACTTCTGCAGAAAAGTCCCAGGCTCACTTGAACGCTGGAGCTAAGAAGGTTCTTATCTCTGCTCCTGCTAAAGACGAAACCACCCCAACCGTTGTGTTTGGTGTGAACCAAGAGATCTTAAAGCCAACCGACAACATTGTGTCCGCTGGCTCTTGCACCACCAACTCCATGGCTGCAATGGTTAAGCTTTTGCAAGATAAGTGGGGCATTAAGTCCGGCTTTATGACCACTATCCACGCTTACACTGGCACCCAAATGATTCTCGACGGCCCACGCGGCTCCAAGCCACGCAACAACCGTTCTGCTGCTTGCAACACAATCGAGCACTCCACTGGTGCTGCTAAGGCAATCGGCAAGGTTGTTCCAGAGGTTAATGGCAAGCTTCAGGGTCACGCTCAGCGTATTCAGGTTCCAGATGGATCCGTTACCGAGTTGACTACCGTTCTCGAGAAGCCAGCAACCACCGAAGAAATCAACGAAGCCTTCAAGAAGGCTTTCGAAAACTGCGAGTACTTCGGTTACAATGCTGACAGCATCGTGTCTTCCGATATCATCGGCGACACCCACGGTGGCGTTTTCGATCCAACCCAAACCGACGTTAACACTGTTGACGGCGTAACCTTGGCTCGTACCGTTACCTTCTACGACAACGAGTACGGCTTTACTGCTAACATGATTCGCACATTGCTTTACTTCGCTGAGATTGCTGAGTAAAATTAGCGAAACAAATAAAGCTTACTAGGCTAGTAAAGATAGCCTAGTAAAGCTAAATAAAGCTACAAACCCCTTGCGGTGACTCATCGCAGGGGGTTTTCGCAACGCATTGCACACGGGGGTAAAAATGGGCAAAAAACATGCTGCAACAGGCAAAGCAACGCCAGCAATCGCACAGCTAGAAAACGCTGGAATCACATTCCGCGTTGTTGATTACGAGCACGATGCAGATCACATGGACGACGGCTACGGCATGGAAGCAGCGCAAAAGTTAGGCGTAAATGCTGAACAAGTTTGCAAAACGCTTATGGTAGACACAGGCGAAAAGCGCGTAGTCGGCATTGTGCCAGTAAACGCCCGATTAAGCATGAAGGCAATTGCTAGCGCAGTAAATGCCAAAAAAGCAAGCATGACTAGCCCGGATGTAGCTCAACGAGAAAGTGGCTATGTTGTTGGAGGAATCAGCCCATTTGGTCAGCGCACTCATCACGAAACCGTTCTGGATGCTAGCGTTATGCACTTTGACGAGATTCTTGTTTCTGGAGGAAAACGCGGACTAGACGTTGTTCTAAATCCAAACGATTTGGTTAGCTTGCTTAACGCAACTGTGGCAAATATTCTAGCTTAAAACTAGCAAACGTCGTGGCAACGTGCGATAATCCGTAAGGTTGTTCATTTTAATCGTTAGGAGTTTATTATGGGTATGCGTGGACGCAAGCGCAAGGCTCGCCGCAAAAAGGCAGCAAATCACGGCAAAAGGCCAAATGCTTAATGCAAATGCTTAATACGTTTGATTTGCGTATAAATTTGTAACTAAAAGCCCACGGATTTATTACCGTGGGTTTTTTGTTTACGTGATTTTTAATCGAATCGTCAAATCGCCGAATAGTCAAAACATCGAATCTTCAAACAATCAAACACTTAAACAATCAAAGACTTAAGCACGCGCAAGGGTCTTCGCTGCATTCTAGGATTATTGCATGGCAAAGAACATAGATGAGTTGCTAGAAGCACTAGAAAAAGCATCGCAGCAAGATAAAAACACAACATTGTGCAAATCAATGCTGCTTGGCTTCGACACAGAAACAACGGGCGCGATTATTGGCAGTGATTCAATATGCTCCGCAACGCTCGTTTTTAGAGACCCAGCGCGCGGGCGTAACAATGACGTTATTGCAACGTGGCTTGTAAACCCGCATAAGCCAATCAACCCTAAAGCAAGCGAAGTAAACGGCTTTACGAACGAGTTTTTGCAAGAAAACGGAGGCGATCCAACTCAAGAAATCGAATTGCTTGGAAAAGCCATTAGCCTTGCACAAAGCAAGAATATTCCACTTCTTGCATACAATGCGCCTTTTGACGTTAAAATGCTAAACCATGATTTGCAAAGATGGAATCTTGATTCGTTGCAAAATCGCCCAAAAAGCACGGTTAATGACGGCGAGATGCTTGTTGTAGACCCACTTGTTATAGACAGAGCTATTTCTAAGCGCACTGGCAAACGCACACTTACGTACACAACGCAATTTTATGGAGTGGAGCCAATTGGCAATTTTCACGATGCTACAGCAGATACAGTTGCTGCAGTTGATTTGATTGAGCCTATAAGCGAGTTGCACGAAAACGTTGCAAATCTTAAGCTATGCGAGATTATGACTTGGCAGCGAGACGCTTACGCAAAGTGGAAATTAAGCTTTGATAGCTGGCTTAAGTCTAAAGGAAGACCAGCTAGCGAAGGAAGCTGGTTGTGATTAATGGCGATTCGCGCGCATTTTGTGCAATTTGCACAATTTACACAATTTGCGCGCGGAAAAATCGCAAGCAGCCACACATCAAATAAGCACAACTAAAATAAAATAAAATCAAATAAAATAAAAAACGCAAATAACAAAAATAACACGGAAAATAACACGGAAAAGCGAAATGTCTTTACAAAAATTATCTTTAGACGAAGCAAGCAATATTTTGTTAAAGCAAAATCTTTTGCGAGAAATAATACAAAATAAAAGTGCGCAAAAACATGACGATTTAACGCACGAAAACGACCAAACTTGGTCAATAGATGCTAGCGATTTTAATGGCCACTCAAAGCCGTACAGCCACATAACGTACGATTCGCGCGATATTAAGCCAAACACGTTGCTTTTTATTAAAGGCAATTTTAAGCCAGAATATCTTAAAGACGCAGATAAAAACGGCTTAAATGCATACGTTGCGCAGGATTGCTACGCGGAATACACAAATGCGGTTGGGCTGATTGTAACAGACGTTCGTAAAGCAATGAGCGTACTTTCGGCTGCATTCTTTAACAATCCGCAAGAAAAGCTTACTACTATTGGCATTACGGGAACAAAGGGCAAAACAACAACAGCATACTTTACTCATGCTATTTTGAACGCATATTCTAGTGGCAAAGCTGCGCTATTCTCTTCTGTAGACAATTGTTTAGACGGCAAAACATATGTTGAATCGGACTTGACTACGCCAGAAAGCCTAGACGCGTTTAGAATGATGAGCCAAGCTGTAGAAAATGGCATGAAATACCTTATTATGGAAGTTTCGTCGCAAGCATACAAAGTTAACCGCGTGTATGGATTGCACTTTAATGTTGCGGCATTTTTGAACATTAGTCCAGATCACATAAGCCCAATCGAACATCCTACTTTTGAAGATTATTTGTATTGCAAGCGTCAAATCGTAAAAAATACGGATGCGCTTGTGCTTAATGCGGATTGCGCGCATGCAGATTTGCTTCTTCAAGACGCACAAAAAAATGGCGTAAAAGTCACGACTTTTTCAAGAATACACAAAGAAGAACTAGACGGAAACACTTGCAATTGCTCAGAATGCAGCGATTATTCCGATATTCACCCTTACGAAAATAGCGAAAAATACCCAGAGCTTGTTTTGCCAAGGTATGTAGCGATACCAGAGCCGCAAGGGTCGCAAGAATCGCAAGGATTGCAAGAATTACCAAGCTCACAGGAGCATTGTATTGCGATTTTGGAAGGCGAAGCTAGCAAGTACGTAAATCAAGACATGCCTAATTACAGCGCTATAGACAAATTCAATCTAAAAATTGCTGGCGACTTTAACTACGAGAACGCATTGGCTGCGATTGCAATCGCACAAAACGCGCAACCAAATTTAATCAACAATGTTGAAGCTTTGCACGCGATTGAAAACGTTGAAATTTCAGGGCGAATGGAGATTTTTAAGGATCCAAAATCCAACACGATTGCGATCGTTGACTACGCACATAATTACGTTTCTGTAAAGGCGCTACTGGACTTTGTTGAAGAAAGATACGCAAGCAAGAGTTTATACACTACTCTTGTTACGGGGTCTGCTGGAAACAAAGCTTACGACAGACGCAAAGAGATTGTTCAAGCTGCGCAAAATCGAATCGATGAGTTTGTGTTTACAATCGAAGACACAAACACCGAAGATCCAATGGATATTTGCAACGATATGAAATCTTGCATAACAAGCCAAAGCGTTAAGTCGCAAATAGTAATCGACAGAACGCAAGCGATTGAGCACAGCGTAAACGAAGCTAGAGAACGCAATGAAAGCGATGAGAATAACGATTTATTAAACGTAATCCTCATTATTGGAAAAGGCGACGAACGCTGGATTAAGCACAACAACAAGCACGTTCCTTACGAAAGCGATTCGCTTGTTATTAAGCGCTTATTTAGCTAAGCATCTCTTTAGCTAAAGTCTAAAGTCAATCCGCAAGATTTGGATGAATGTTAGCGCGTTGATCTTTTGGCTTCTTTAAGTCTGGATCAACGCGCTCAATCAACATAGTGCGCGCATCTCCTGCCGTAACAAAGCTGCCGCAAATCAGCACTCCGTGACCATACCCCACTCCAAGCTCATCGTCTTCGTCAACAAGATTCACAGCTTCTTGAATAGCGTCTGGAAGATCATCAACGCGAATCACGCGATCTTTGCCAAACACGCCAATCGCAATCTTCTCTAGGTCTTTAGGGTCCATCACGCGGTCGCGCCAAGAGTTACGCGTAACAATAATCTTAGTCAAAATCGGCTCAAGAACGCCCAAGTATTCTTCAACTTGCTTATCTGCCATCATTGCTACAACGCCAATAAGCTGCTCAAAATTATAGTTTTCTTCGATTGTTTTACGAAGCGACTCGGCAGCATTCACATTATGACCGCCGTCAATAATAATCGTTGGAGAAGTACGCACTTGCTCAATTCGGCCAGGAACCTTAACCTGGCTCAAAGCCTCGGCAACCAAATCGCCATCTAAAGCGCCATTTACAGGCAAAACAACCTCCGCAGCAGCAAGCGCCGCAAGCGCATTATGCGACTGATGCACACCAAACTTGTCGATTGGAACATCTTCATAAGTGCCATTTGGAGTTCGTAAAGTGGCCACTTGACCGCCAACAGCTGGAGTGCGCGAAATAACCTCTAGCTCGCCACTGCCATCACTAAAATCACGCAAAAGCTTGGCATTATTGCGATTTGCCACCTCTTGAATAATCGGCAAAACTTGCGATTCGTGTGGCTGCGGCCCCAAAATCACAGTGCAATTTGGCTTAATAATGCCTGCCTTTGTGCGCGCAATCTCTTCAACCGTGTTGCCAAGCCATTGCATGTGATCCATGTCTACAGGGCCAATAATCGCAGCGTCCGCGTTCATAACATTGGTAGCGTCCCATTCGCCACCCATGCCAACTTCCATTACAGCAACATCTACAGGAGCATCGGCAAAAGCCCAAATCGCCATAGCTGTAAGCACTTCAAAAAAGCTCATGCGCGGCTTGCCCTCGGCGTCCATGCGCGCGTCAACCATGTTTATAATGTCTTTCATTTGATCAAACACGTCAACAAACTGGTCGTCGCTAATTTCTTGGCCGTCAATCATGATTCGCTCATTTATACGCTGCAAATGCGGAGAAGTATAAAGGCCAGTGCGCAAGCCATACGCGCGGCAAATCGCCTCCGCCATGCGCGCTGTGGAGCCCTTGCCATTTGTGCCAGTAATGTGAATCACGTGCATCGACTGCTCTGGATGCCCCAAAATATCAAGAATTAGGCGCATTCTATCTAAATCAAGATTCGTCTTATTATGCTCTGGAGCGCGGCTCATAATATCTCGCTCAACGTCAACAATTCGCTCATTGGTGCGATTTGGATGTTCCATCGACATTTTGTGCTCCCCTATATTTGATTTACGCTTTCGGATTTACGTTTTTGCTCATTTTTCCAACTATCTAGATTAATAACTGTAGTGTTTTTGTACCTGATTTACGGCGTGTCGTGTCGTTCGCGCGGTCTAAGCGCTCTAAGCGAAAAGGTAGGTCGGCGCGCAAACGCACTACAAAGTACGATCAATTCCTACTTTTGTTCCCATTTATGCTCGATATGGAAACAAACTCGGGGAAATTGAGGGCTACGAATTACGTAATGTGAATTACGTAATGTACTAACAGTTTTATAGCGCGTTATAGATTTCTGCAATAGTCAAAAATGTTACAAATCACACAAACTTCGCGCATAAAGGCGTGTTCATGACTCTTAGATGGTAGAGTACACGTTGGCGTTTCTGCCCAGGCTGCGTAGGTCAGGGAACGCTCAAAGAAATTACAATGCGCAGCAATCAATAGTTAGGAACACTAATGAGTGATATTCTAAACAACGAATCCGCAAATAATCAAAGCGAAGAAAACGCGCAAAGCTCTGCGCAATCCGAAACTCCAATAACCGATAAGGCTCGTGCAAACGCAAATCCTGAACCAACAACAATCGCAAGTCTTAAATGGCGCGTTGCAGACATATCGCTCGGCGCTGCTCTAGCTGCCTTGTTTGGCATAATCTACTGGGGCTTTACAATTGTGTTCTTCTCCCAAATCTCCCCTATTTTGCGCACAGTTTTGCCTGGATTTGGCAGCATTTTGCACGGCGTTTGGTACCTTTCTGGCCCACTTGCTCTTCTTTTAATCCGCAAGCCTGGTGCTGCGATTTACGTAAACGTTGTTGGCGCCGTGTTTGAGAACATTCTTGGCCAGCAATACTCTGCGTTTATGGTTTTGGCTTCTGCCGCTTTGCAAGCCGTGTTTAGTGAGCTTCCTTTTGCTATAGCTCGCTACAAAAAGTACAATCTTACTTTAAGCGTAATTTCTGGCACGCTTACCGCTCTTGAATATGGCATTTACTTAATGTTTGTGGTTTACCAAGGAAAGAGCGCAAACTATCTTACAATTCACATGATTTGCGAGCTTATAAGCGGCTTTGTGATTGCAGGCATTGTTCCTTGGCTTCTATTCGTTGCAGTTCGTAAGACTGGAGCTTTAAGCAATTTTGCTTCTGGAAGAGACCAAGAAGTAGTAGCGTAGCTATTTGCTCTAAAGCTGCTTGCGACTTGTCTTGCGCGCACTCATGCGATTTTGCGTGTTAAACAGCGTGTTAAACGTTTATGGGTGTGTGCTAATCTAGTCGTTGCTAACTTTGTTAGCGTGGGGCTTTAGCTCAGTCGGTTAGAGCAACGGACTCATAATCCGTCGGTCCAGGGTTCAAGCCCCTGAGGCCCCACTAAATAATCGCCTTAATGGCGTATAAAAAAGCTTCAACTCGTTTTGTTTTAGGATTATCCTAATTCATCTAACAAGTTGAAGCTTTTTGTTTATATTCTTTGCATACCGCGGTAGAAAGTATCTCGAATAACTTGACTGCGATTAATTCCTAATTTCTTAGCTTGTTCATCAATCCAATCAGTCCATGATTGAGGGAATCGTGCATTAATCGCAACAGTCTGTTCTCGTTTTTCCTCTACTCTTGGCCTCCCAGCTCTTAGGAGCCTCACAGCAGTATCAATGTCTGGCGCATCATCTGCTGCACGCATAAACATTGCTTGAATCATCTGCTTGGATTCTTTGCCATCATAGTGCTTAGCCTTATTATCGTCCCAAACAAAATCAGTCATGAGCATACCTTTCTACAGCCCTGCTTGAGCAAGATAGTCTGGGATTTCGCTCGGATACTCTGGCCACGCTCCTGCTTGAGTGCAAACGTACGCAGCAGTGTTGATTGCAGCACGATGCGCGTCTTTAAGCGAATCGCCAGCTAAAATCCTTGCAGTAAACGTGCCAGAGAACGAATCGCCAGCACCAACCGTGTCGTTAACTTCCACATGAGGAGTTGGGTATGTAGAGCTTTCGCCCGTCTTAGTAAAGATTGCGCTAAAAGTAGATCCGCCAGTCAAAATCACGTAATCCAAACCATAGCGAGCCTGGAACCATCTGCAAGCCTCATTGTCGGAAGTTTCGCGAATATTGAACATATCTCTAAGAAGAAGCAGTTCGGAATCGTTAAGCTTAAAAACGGTTGCCTCTTTAAGAAGGGCGTCAATCAAATCTTTTGAATAATGATCACTACGAATGTTTATGTCGAAGAACTTCATGGCGTTTGGCTTTGTGTGCTTTAGAAGCTCCAAAACAGTGTCGTGAGTTTCTTGCGATCTTAAGCTAAGCGTACCAAAGCAAATCGCATCTGCTTTGCTAACAAGATCCACAAGTTCGCGCGTATAAACAATATGATCCCACGCAATATTTCGCACAATTGTGTACTCTGGAATGCCATTTCTAAGCGAAACGTCTACCGTGCTAGTTGGCCAAGCGTTGCGCTGAATAACGTGCTTAATTCCTGCTTTTTTGACTTCGTCAACAAGTTCATTGCCAAGAGTATCTTCTCCAACAGCACTAATAACGTAGCTTTCTGCACCATTGCATTGCGCGTGATACGCAAAGTTCGCTGGAGCACCTCCAACTCGTTTTCCTTGGGGAAGCAAATCCCACAGTAGTTCTCCAAGTGAAAGAACGATTGGCTTAGTCATTGTATTCCTTTCGAGAGTATCGATGATTTTGCTGCGACTCGTTAATTAAACATTTTATTGCAATAAGTCATATAAGACGTATATTAAGCCATACAAGTCATATAAGCAGTACAAGACGTGCAAAAATATAAGCCATGCAAGTCATACAAATCATACAAGCCGCAATAAAGTAATGTTGTTATAACAACTAAGTGCTATAACAACATTATTGCGTAAAGATTAGATAATTAATTTAGACGATCTTAGATAGTCTTAGATAATCCCAAATAATCCGTTTAGATAGCAGAACGCTACTTTGACGCGCGCTGAGCCATCCAAGCTTCAACATCTTCGATTTTCTTAGGAATATCAATAGAAAGCCACTCAGGACCATTCTCCGTCATCAAAACATCGTCTTCAATGCGGATTCCAATTCCGCGCATCTCTGGCGGAAGCATAAGATCATTGGCAGCAAAGTACAAGCCAGGCTCGATTGTAAAAATCATTCCTGGAGTAATCTTTGCACCCTGATACGCCTCGTAGCGAGCTTGAGCGCAATCGTGAACATCTAGACCCAAGTGGTGAGCAACACCGCAAGCATGCCAACGGCGATGCTGCTGACCTTGCGGAGAAAGCGATTCTTCAACGCTAACCTTTAGAATACCCCACTCGTGCAAATGCTCCGCAAGCACGCGCATGCAAGCGTGGTGAATATCGCTGTAAGTGGCACCTGGCTTAGCAGCCTCAAAACCAGCTTGCTGAGCGTCTAGAACGCACTGATAAAGCTTCTTTTGCAAATCTGTAAACTTGCCATTGGTTGGGAAGGTTCGCGTAATGTCTGCAGTGTAAAGGCTGTTGACTTCTACGCCTGCGTCGATAAGCAAAAGTTCGCCGCTAGAAACTACGCCAGTGTTGCGCATCCAGTGCAAAATTGGAGCGTGCTTGCCTGAAGCAACAATCGTATCGTAGCCAACTTCGTTTCCAACTTCTCGAGCAACGGAGTTAAAAGCGCCTTCAATCATGCGCTCAGAATGCTCCTTGCCCAAAGCTTGTGGCAAACGCGTAAGCATGCGGTCAAAGCCTAATTTTGTAGCAGCAATAGCTTTGCGCATTTCGCCAATCTCGTAAGCGTCTTTAAGCATACGAGCTTCGGCTGCTACTTCGTGCAACTTATCGTCTGCAGCAATATTTGCATCTTCGTCGCTAAATCCGCTTGCTTCCCTTAGTGCATCTACGCGCGCAGTTAAATCAGCGTCCGACTCGCGCACAATTCGCACGCGCACGCTTTCTGCAGCGCTATTATCGTCGCTAACGTTTCTTGCAATCGCATCATCAAGCTCAGCAATATCGCGCGTTTCAATACCAGTCATAGCCTTAAGCTCTTTAAGTCCTGCGCGAGGACCAACCCAGTATTCGCCGTAGTGCGGATCTTTGTAGAATGCGGCAGTGCTATTGTCTGCGCGAGGAGCCACAAAAAGCTGCGGAATGTGAGTTTTGCCAGCCGCTTCCTCGTCGCTGCCTGCTTGCACTGGCTCAAGCACAAGAACAGCGCCAGCCTCGTAATCCTGACCCAAGCCAGTGTAATACGCGAAAGTTGTGTCTGGCCTAAAAGCGTAGTCGCAATCGTTATTGCGCACTTTTGGCTGACCTGCTGGAATAACAAGGCGCTCACCTGGGAATCGCTTGCCAAGCGCTTCTAGACGCGCTGGCGTGTATTTTGACGATTCGAGCGGTTCGATTTGTGGCTCCTGGTTATCCCAGCCGCTAGTCATAAACTCTTTGAAGGAATCGCTGTTTGGGCGCAAAGATCGATTATTTACGCGGTCTTGCGCTTTTTGCGTGCCATCCGCGTTTAGCTGCTCGCCATGTATTGTTGGCGTTGATTGATGCATATCTTCTGCCATCTTGCGACTCCTTGAGTTTAATCTTTAATCAACCTAACTTTAATTAGCTTAATCTTTAATCAACCTAATCTTTAATCAGCTTAGATTCAATATACATTTCCCTATTTTCTTATTAGGAATGTACATTGAAAATCGCCATTTTATTACAAAAGACTAAAGCGAAGCGTTGTAATGCTGCACCTTAAGCGTGCGACGAGAAGAATCGAGCTTGCCGAGAACCATGCGTCGCAAAGCCTGATCCGCATCCTTATGCTCATCAAGCCAGCTCTGCCCACTTTCAACCAACTCGTCTACATTTGCGTAATTTGGATACAAGCCTTCAATCAAAGTTTCTGCCATGTGGAATGTGCGATTCTTCCAAATCCACTCAACTTCCGCAAAGTAGCGCTTAACGTATGGCTTAACTAAATCGCCTTTAGCGGTGCTTGCAAATCCAGCAACAACAGCACCCATTTGCATATTAGTCAAATCAAGATTGCGCAAAGCCTGCTCAAAAGCCCAATCCTTAGCTTCTGCAGTTGAGCGAGCCGCACGAGCCTGATATGCATACTCACGATTCTCAGTCGTATCGCGCTTAGCGAGTTCCGCATCAATTCCAGCTTCGTCCAAAGCATTCACACCTGCGAGCGCAATAAGAATGCTCCAGCGCAAGTCGTTGTCAATTTCCAAGCCTTCTAAGCGCACAGAGCCGTCAAGCAATCCGTTAGCTACACGCACAAACTCAGCATCTCCAACTTCGCCATATCCAAGATAAGCCTTAAGCAACTGGAATTGCTCGTCGGAGCCTGCAGAAGCTGCCAAAGCCAACTGCCATAGTTCGTGAGCAACATGCTTTGCGACTTCTGCTTGGCGCTCTGGAACAACGTAGTGGCTTGCAGTTACCTTTACTTGACCAAGAGCATAGCGGAAAGTCGTAGATTCGCGCTCAGTTGCCAAAGCTTTAAGACTGAGTTCCACGAAGCGTTCTGCTGGGAATTCCGCATCGCGAGTCATATCCCACAATGCGAGCCAAATAAGCGAGCGGGTCAAAGAATCCTTAAAGCGGTAAAGATTTTCGGCAGCAAACTCAAGCGACTTTGCGTCAAAACGTAGCTTTGTGTAAGTCAAATCGTCGTCGTTTACAAGAATAAGTGCTGGCATTTTTTCGCCGCGCGCTTCAGCAACTTCCGTCACTTCGCCATCAACATCGAGTTCGATTCGCTTTGTGCGCTTAATTTCGCCAGTTTCTTCGTCTACATTGTAGAATCCGACAGCCAAGCGGTGTGCGCGCAAAACTGGATGCTCAGATGGCGCGCTCTGGCGCAAACGCAAAGCCGCAATAGTGCCATCAGCTGCTTCTTCGACTTCGGTAGAAATCGTGTTAATTCCAGCTTTTTCAAGCCATTGCGCGCTCCAAGCCTTAAGATCGCGTCCGCTTGTAAGCTCTAACTCGTGCAGCAAATCAGCCAAAGTTGCGTTGCTATAAGCGTGCTTGCTCAAATAGTTGTGGATTCCTTCAAAGAACTTTTCGCGACCAACGTACGCTACGAGTTGCTTCAATACGGAAGCGCCCTTTGCGTAAGTGATGCCGTCGAAGTTGACGGAAGTGTCGTTCAAATCGTTGATTGGAGCCACGATTGGGTGCGTTGTTGGAAGCTGATCTTGATTAAGCGCCCAGCTTTTTTCGCCGGAGTTGAAAGTGCTCCAAGCGTCATGCCATTCGGTTGCTTCAGCAGTTGCAAGAGTAGAAGTGAATTCTGCGAAGGATTCGTTAAGCCACAAATCATTCCACCACTTCATAGTTACGTAGTCGCCGAACCACATGTGTGCAAGCTCGTGCAAAACTGTTACAACGCGGCGCTCAGCATAAGCGTCCGTAACTTTGGATTCAAACACGTACTGGTCTCGAATAGTAACCATACCAATGTTTTCCATAGCTCCAGCGTTGTATTCTGGCACGTAAATCTGATCGTACTTTGCGTATGGGTATGGCACTCCCCAAGTCTTAGCGTAGAAAGCAAAGCCCTTCTTTGTAATATCAAACAAGTAGTCAACGTCTTTTGCAAAAGCGTCTTTAAGTGCCTGACGGCAGTACATTGCCATTGGAACTACGCGGCCATCTTCATTGTTATAAGACGTATGCCATTCGGCGTAAGGGCCTGCGCAAATCGCAGTTAAGTAAGAGCTCATTTTTGGAGTTGACTCAAACACCCAGCGCTTCATTCCTTCTACAGCGCCATTTTCCAAAGTGCCGTCTTCCGTCTTACGGCCTTCAATTGCAGTTTCGCTGGCGACTGGCATGTTGGAAGTCACAATCCAACTTTCCGGAGCGTCTACACTAAAGTCAAAAACAGCTTTCAAATCTGGCTGATCAAACACAGCATAAACGCGGCGAGCATCCGGCACTTCGAACTGAGTATACAAATACACGTTTCCGTCAGAAGGATCAACGCTTCTGTGCAAGCCCTCGCCCGTGTTTGAATATTGGCAATTTGCTACGACTTCTACGGTGTTATGCTCAAGCAAATTGGCAAGCTCGATGCGGCTATCTGCAAAAACCTTAGAAACGTCAAGAGAAACGCCATTAAGCACAACGGATTCAACGCTGTTTGCAATCAAATCAAGGAAGCTTGTTTCACCAGCTTTTGCATCAAACTCAATCTTTGTGCGCGAAGTAAAATCGCGGCCACCCTTGCCTAAATCAAGCGAAACAGTGTAGTGAATTGGCATTTGAATTGCGCTAAAACGCTCCGCAGCTTCTACGCGAGTAAGATTTGCTCCTGGCATATTAACTCCCTTATATCTTCCTTTATTTTTTCTTATATTTTTTCTTATATTTTTGACTATTTTTCTGATTCTTGATTAGTTTTGACTAATCGCAGACTAATCACTTGACTAATCCTTTTGCGCAAGATCCGCAACAACAGGCACAATCATTGGCTTTCTACGCAACGCGCGCGCAATCCAACTTCCAAGCGTTCTTCGCATAATCTGCTGAAGCTTGTGCGTGTCTTTCTCGCCATGCATCATGGCGTCTTGAAGCTGGAAAACAATTTGAGATCGAACTTTTTCAAAATCAGACTCGTCTTCTGCAACAGCATTCAAGTAAATCTTAGGACCAGCCACAATGTCTGCGCTATCTGTATTTACAACTACAAAGCTAGACACAAAGCCTTCCGTACCAAGGATTCTGCGCTTTTCCAGCTCTTCGTCTGTAAGCTCGCCAACGGAATCGCCGTCAACGTACACGTATCCGCATGGAACAGAGCCAACAACAGCAGCGTTTCCGTGGTACAAATCCACAACATCGCCATCTTCTGCCAAAACAACATTCTTAGGATCCACGCCCGTTTTAACAGCAATCAAACCGTTTGCAACAAGATGCCTATGTTCTCCGTGAATTGGCATAGCGCACTTTGGCTTAACAATGTTGTACAAATAGAGCAACTCGCCCTCGTTGCAATGACCAGATACGTGGATTGCAGCATTGTCTTTGTTGATTACGCGAGCGCCCATTTGCACAAGCTTGTTAATAACCTTATAAACTTCGTGCTCGTTTCCTGGAATTAGAGAGCTTGCAAGAATAACGGTATCGAACTCGTTAACTGTAATATCTTTGTGTATTCCGTCTGCGATTCGCCCAAGTGCTGCCATTGGCTCGCCTTGAGATCCTGTGCACATATAAACAAGCTTGTCGTCTTGAATATCTTTTGCTTGCTTTAGATCTACAACAGTATTTTCTGGAATATGCAAGTAGCCAAGATCGGCCGCAATCGACATATTTCTAACCATCGATCGCCCAACAAACACCACTTTTCGACCATACTTGTGCGCAGCATCTACGACTTGCTGAACACGGTGAACGTGGCTAGAGAAGCTTGCTACGATTATCTTGCGCGATGCGTTAGCAAACGCTTGATCCAAAGCCGGCCCAATAGTGGTTTCTGGCTTAACAAATCCTGGAACCTCAGCATTTGTGGAATCAGCCATTAATAAGTCAATTCCTTGCTCGCCAAGCTTTCCGAATTCAACTAAATCAGTAAGCCTATGGTCTAGTGGAAGCTGATCTAGCTTTATATCTCCAGTGTCTATAATCGTTCCTGCTGGCGTTTTTACACACACTGCAAGAGCGTCTGGAATTGAATGCGTTACGCTAATAAACTCTAGGTTAAATGGCCCTACTTTTAGCTTGTCTCTGCCTTCTACATGAATTGTTTTTGGCGTAATCTTATGCTCTTCGCACTTTGCTTCAACAAACGCAAGAGTGAGCTTAGATCCGATTAGTGGAATATCTGGGCGCATCTTAAGCAAATACGGCACGCCGCCAATGTGGTCTTCATGGCCGTGCGTTAAAACTAGCGCATCTACTTTGTCTAGCCTGTTTTGAATGTAGTGGAAATCTGGCAAAATCAGATCCACGCCTGGCTGCTCTTCTTCTGGGAACAATACGCCACAATCCACAAGCAAAATATGACCATTATATTCAATAACGTTCATATTTCGGCCAATCTCACCCAAACCGCCAAGCGGAACGATTCGCATTGAACCCTTGCGATACTTCGGCGGAGCAATAAGCGCACCTTCTCGCTGATCATTTACAACTGGTGGAAGCGCGTTATAAGTTGTTTTAGAGCTTTTAGACGACTTAAATCCTTTAGATGCCCTACTCGCCTTATTCGATTCAGCGTCTTTAGTTTTTTTAGTTTTTGTATTTTTATTTGTAGTTTTATTTTCTTTTTTCACAGTTTTTATTGACTTTTTATTGTTTATATCTGAGGATTGAGGAATTTTTACAGAGTCTACAATCTCTGCAAGAATCTCATCCATCGATTGCATCGTTGTATCACTCATCTGCTCTATTGTAGCGTTAAGCCTCAACGGATTTACAAAACTGCGACTTCGCACGTAAACAAAAGCGGCAATCACAAAAATGCCATCTTAAAAGGCTGTATTAAAATGCCAACAAAAATGCCGCAAAAAATAAAAGTCGAAAATATTAAGCTAAATCTAATGCTCTAGCAATCAAATACTCTAATGCGCTCTAGTGCTTGCCGTATTTTTTCCAAATCTTAATTCCAATACCAACAAGAACAACCACGATTGCAAAAATCATGGAGCCAAGTATTGCAGAACCTGATTGAATGTTAGCAAATCCAGCCGCCGAGCAAATAAGTGAACCAAACATTTCTTGCCTTCCCAGTTTGTTTGAAGTCTATAACACAATTCTACAATACTTTTCTTCAAAAGATAATCTCTATATACAATCAAAATAATCGCAATAATCGCGAGCGATACGGGGAATCGTTCGCGCGTTACAGCGCGCTCACGTCTTCGCCGCACGTAAAGTCCACTGGACTTTACGTTTAAGCGGCTCAGCGCTCTATTCCTCGCGGCTATTAGTAGCCGCTCGGCTGATTTGGCACATAAAGTCCACTGGACTTTATGCTTGAGCCAAATCACGCTTTGAAGGAGCTTGAAATGCGTTATGCAATTTCAAGCTCAGTCAAAGCGCCTCTCGCGCTACGCTTTAAGCGAAAAGGCAGGTCGTCGCGCCCGCGTTTGTTTACCCAAACACCAAAAAAGGGAACAAATGCGGGCACAAAGAAACAAAACTGCATCAGCAAACTTTGACGCCATAATGTAGACTAGAAAGACACTCAAAAATCAATCATGTTAATCAAGTTAAACACGTACAAATTTAAGGGAAGTGAATATGTCATCGCAATCGGCGCAGCAAAAGTCTTCGCCTATGTCAAACTACGCAAAATTGTTCTCTTTTGAAGGAACACGAGCGTTTTGCATATCTGGAGCAATAGCAAGGCTGCCTATTTCGATGATGGGTTTAGGAATAGTCCTGGCATTAAACCACATTTACAACAATTGGACAATTGCTGGAACAATGAGCGCCGCATACGTTCTATCGCAAGCAGCCGTAACGCCATTATACGCAAAGCTTTTTGACCGATTCGGACAAAGAAAAGTCGGCGTACTCGCACTAAGTGCGCAAGTTGTTTGCATGCTGTCGTTTGCAACCGCCGCACTTTTCCACATACCTTTGCCAATACTTTTTGCGCTTGCAATTTTAATGGGAGTTACACAATTTGCGTTCGGCGCGCTTGTTAGAACTCGCTGGGCATACACTCTTAAAAGTCAAACTGACGACACGCTGCTAAACGTTGCATATGCGCTGGAATCTGGAATTGACGAGATTGTGTTTATATTCGGTCCAATTCTTGCAGCATGGCTTGCCACTAGCGTTCACCCTGTATCGCAGCTTTTTGTGCCAGTTTTGGCAAGCGGACTAGGCGGAGCTTGGTTCTTATCGCTTAAAAACACGCAGCCTGCGGTTGTTAAAATTGTGCAAGTAGAAAGCGCTCCCGCAAATGATGAAGATGTGCGAGCTGCTCTGGAAAATGGCCCTTACAGCACATCGGAAAACTCGGCGGGAAACTCGGTGGAAGACTCGTCAAAAAATGGCAAGAAAATAATCGCAAAAAATCTTAGAGACAAGCTTTCGCTAAAACAACTAAGAAATGCAAATCGCAAAAACAAGCCAAAAAACGTGCTTCTTTACCGCGGAATCATACCGCTTGTTATTATGTTCCTTGTTTTTAACATGAGCTTTAGTGCTTTTGACGTATCCGTTACAGCAGCAATGCGCGCGCAAGGATTAGACAAACTGATCGGCTTGCAACTTGCGCTGTTTGCGTGCGGGTCTTTAGTCGGAGCTGTTATTTTTGGCTCGCACAAATTCCGCGGATCTAATTGGTCTCATCTAATTGTGTTTCTAAGCCTGCTCACTGTTGGCTTTATTCTTATGAACATTAACATAGATAGGCTTATACTTCTAAGCATTTTTGAGCTTTTGAGCGGATTGTGTGTTTCGCCGATTTTTGCAACTGGAAACCTTATTGTTAAAGACACGATTCCAGAGCATTCGCTTACCGAAGGATTATCTTGGCTGCCAACAGCATCGGCTACTGGCGCTTCACTTGGATCCATGGTTGCAGGCTTTGCGATTGACGCGTGGAGTTCGCACGGAGGAATGATGGTTCCGTGGATTTCTACGCTTATTGCTATTCCAATCGCATCAATTGGGTGGATTATTGTAACGCGAAAGCGCGATTAATCAGCGCAAGCAATCTTCCGCATTTTGTTTCTTTTTTCCCGCGTTTGTTCCCTTTTTGGTCGATTGGGGAAACAAAAGCGGGAAAATCGTTCGCGCGTTACAGCGCGCTACAAGGCAGGTCGTCGTTCGCGCGGTCTAAGCGCGCGAACGTCTTCGCTTGCGTTGAAAGCACACCGTGCTTTCAACCTTAAGCAAGCTCAGCGCTCCGACCTGCCTTTTCGCACTACACTCTAAGCGAAAAGGCAGGTCGTCGCGCCCGCGCATTACGCAGCTCGAAATCGTCGATTCGCCCGCGTTTGTTCCCATTCTTAGTGTTTTAGGAAACAAAAGCGTGAACACTTCCCCACATTTGTTTACGTATTTGGTCAAATGGGAAACAAAAGCAAGAAAGTTGCTCATATAAATCAGTCAAATCAGTAGAAATTAATCAGCGCGACTGATGCGTGCGTCTGGCGCGGTTTACAAACGGCTCGCCCGAATATATGTACAAATCCTCAACAAGATCTTTTACGCGATCCGCATACTTTTCATGATCTTTTTTAGCCCACGTAGCATCTCGCCTAAGACCGTGATAATCGTAGAAACTAACATCGCAAGCCGTGTCTGTGTGCAAAAAGTAGCGATTCACTCCGCGACTACGCAAATGTTGCATTGTGCGCTTCCACAATCCGCCGCCAACTCCGTGCCCGCGAGCGTCTGGAGAAACAATAAAAAGCTCCAACTCTGCCTGAGTCAAGTCGTTTATGTGGCTCATCGCCTCCAACTTGCGCTCAATCTGACCCATTGAAATCGCAGAATCCAACGCTTTTGCGTGCAAAGAATCGTCTTTGCTAGACATCTTTGCCTCTTGCTCTTCTAGCATCTTCTGCACTTGCTTAAACAGCACCTTATCTCCGTACACGCGCGCAAGCAAAAGTCCCATAAATTTGCCGTTTATTGTTGCAACAGTTCCGTACGTAGAAGGCTCCAAATAGTGAAGCACAAATCGCCTAGAAAGATTGCGCGAAGCGTCTGCTCCAACAGCATTCGCAATCCCCCATGTGCGCTCGTATTCCTCTACGATTGCGTCAATGTCGTTAATTTTAACTGGACGAAACTCAACCGTCATTTTGTCCTTCTTTTACTTTTACTAACTTAACTTTTACTAACTTAAATCGGCTTATGCCCTACTTTTAGATTACCAAATACGTTGATTCTAAAAAGACGCCTCGCTCAAAATCTCGTCACGAGTTTTGCTCAGCGCGTGAATCTCGCGATTTTCCGCACGCGCCTCGCTAACGTAGTAAAGAGTAGCGTCTATGCAGCTTAAATCAACGTTTGTAGCGCGCGCAAGAAGCAGCCTATACCAGTCAAGCTGCTCAAGTTTTAGGCGAATATCTTCCGCGGTTTTTGGCCGCTTACCCGTCTTCCAGTCAACAATTGTGTAGAGTTTCGATTCATCGCTAGCGTCTAATCCCCCTGCAAAAACAGCATCCAAAGTGCCGTTGATAATTCTATTTGCAAACTCCGTATTATCGACTTGCATTAAAATCGGCATTTCTGCAGCTAGCGGCACTCGTTTTGCCCAACGCGATTCTATAAGCCGTTGTTTCCATTGATTTAGTGCGCAACTTTGAGGATCAGAAGCTTCGCGATTTTGATTAAACTCGTAAAGCAAATCTTTGCGATCTTGAGGAATAAATTGCTCATCTAACAAAGCGCCATTTTTTACAATAGTACGCCACTTAGCACACTCGGATGCACTAGAAGACACTGCCGAATCCACAAATTGCTGCGCCCACGCGTGGAATTTTGTACCAAGATTTGCATCCATTGACGAAACGGACGGAATTGGTCGAATGCAAGCCAATAGATTGTTGTAAACTCGGTCGTTTTCGCGCGCGATAGCGCTAGCGTTTGTGCCATTTGCATTGGCATTTACGCCATTTGCATCTGAATTTTGCGCAACTTTGCTTATTTTTTGCAAAGACGTTACGTTAAGCCTAGATCCGTTGGAAATCTTTTCCACCTTTTTTGCTAAGTCTTCTAGAGAATAATCGCCAGCGTTTTGCGATGTTAAATCGGCGTCTTGAACAAACGCTTTTGCGCGTGAATAAAGCGATTTTTGATGTGATATTAAGGAAGATTCGCCATCGGCATTACCATCGGCATCACCACTAAAATCGCCACTAAAATCACCATCAAAATCTTCACTTTTAACATCTTCACTCTTAACAAGTTTTGCAGATTCTTGAAGCGCATTTTCTACATCTTCACTCAAAGCACAAGGCCATTCAAGCACGCTTTCTTTAGCACGCGAATCGCTTTGAACTTTAATTTTTCCAAACTCTTTAGAAAGCTCACCTGCAAAATCGCCTGCAATAAGGCCAAAAACGTCTTCGCTGGAATCGTCAGAATTTTCCGCCTCGCATTTTTTAACTTCAATCACACCATTAAGCGACTTTATAGCTTCCATCGACTCCTTAAGAAACACCGAAGCGGCGCGCTTACGCCCATTTTCTTCCGAATCTCCCGAATTTGCTGAACCAGTTAAAAGCGCTGCAAACTTTGCGCGCGTAAGAGCAACATACATAAGATGGCGCTCGTCCATGTGAAGCTGGATTCCGCGCTCCTCACTTTGCGTAAATGGCATAAAATCAACGCTTTGCTGGGATTTATACGCATTATACACACTGCGAGTTTCTTCGCTCAAAAAATCGCCAGCAACCGCAGAGCCAGCATCCACCTCTTGAACAGCAGCCGCGAAATCACACAAAGCTTTGATTCTATTTGGCTTAATCTCGTCAAAAATCTTTTGTACACTATCTAAACTTTGCATGGATTTTTGGGGATGCATTGCCTCGGCACGCGTTACTGTATGCGGAAAATGCGGCAAAATATTGGCATCCACGCGCAACGCAGAAGGCACGCTTGCGGCAAACTCAATCGGTATGCGAGCGCTGGCTTGCCCATTATCATCAACTTTTAGCGAATCGCCTTGATTACTTGGAAAAGCGCCCTCGTTTAGCCCAACTACAGCAACTGCTGGCCATTGCAAACCCTTTGATTGGTGAACTGTCATTAAAACAACTTGCGCGCTATTTTGCTCTGTTCCGGAAGCTTGCAAATCAAGCGTTTTTGCTGAGTCAATCCAATTGATTAGTCCGCGCAAACTAACATCTTGCCACTCGCCCATCTCTTGCACATACGTTTCTACAATCGCGTTTAGCGAATCTAGCACATTGTGCATGTCGTTAAGCATTGTTTGATTGCTAAAATCCTTGTATTTTAAGGCCGCTCCAACAGCGCTATCAATATCTACGTTAAGCGCTTCAACAGCTGATTGCATAACGCTTGTTAGCGAATTTCTTTGCACGCGATCAACTTTATTTAGGATTTTACTAAGTCGGCTTACGGCAGCGAATGCATGCGCGCTCAGCTTTTCTCGCATTTGGCTAACCCAATAATCGCAAGCAGCGCCACTCGCGCCACTCGCCCCAAAATCCCCAAAATCGCGCATAATCAAATCAGCCAAATACACTCCGCCATAAATATTTATGACTTGCGCCGATATTTCCCCACTATTTGCCTTATTCCTAAGATTTCGAACAGCACAATCCCACTGACTTCTAGGCAATCCCTCCTCAACAAGACCAGCCGCTGCGTACACGTTGTAAAGATATTCCGTATTCGCACTATTTGCGATTGATGCCAACACACCCAAATCCGCGGTAGATAGCGCAAAACGAGGAGTGGCAAGAAGACGCATAAGCGAATTGGAGTCGCTGTGGTCTTGAATCACTCTTAACAAACTCAAAACATCTTTAACAGCAGGCTTTTCAATAATCGAAGAGTAGCCAACTATGCTCGTGCGAATACCAGCATCCTCCAGCTTTTGAGCATATTGTGGCATTTTTGCTTTACTTCTAAAAAGAATCGCAAGTTGCGGTTCGAGCGGATTTTCGCCATATTTTTCAACGATTTTTTTAGCAAATCGCACAACTGCATCAATTTCTTCGCTTTGATTTGGCATAAACAACGCGCAAACAGTTCCATTTGGCGCATCATCTTTTGGCTTTAAAGTTTCCACTTGCACTTCGCGATCGTCAATGCTGCTAAATCTACGACTTGCGTTTTGCGTTGAATTATCGCCATTTTCCGCGCGCATCGGCTCGGTTAGCGCGTTTGCAACTTTTAGTATAAACAGCGAATTTCTGCGCGTAACAGTTAGCGAATACTTGTTTTGCGCGCTTATGTTAAAGTCTTGTTCAAACTTACAAAAAGCTCCAGTCGAAGCACCTCTAAACGAGTAGATTGCTTGGAATGGGTCGCCTACTGCCATAACATGCGTGCGACCCCCCTCTACAGCATCAAAACCGCCATAAAACAGCGTATTTATAAGCATTGCTTGCGTTGTAGAAGTATCTTGATACTCGTCTAAAAGAACTTGCGAATATTGATTCCTGTATTGCGCGCAAATCGAAGGAAAATGCGTAACCAAATAATAAGCTGCAATCGTAAAATCGCTAAATTGCGCCATGTTTACGCGCTTTTTTTCGGCGTCAAATTGCAAAACAAGGTCTAGCAAAATGTCTCGTTTTAGGCAAGCGTTGTATAGATTTATGCAAAATTGCAAGCACGAATCATCCCAATATTTTTCGTAATTTTTGCACGCATTCTTAAATTTTTCCGCAGAAACTTTCGCTACGTCTTGCTCACTCATTCCAGCCGTTTTTTTGACTTTTTTGTATTTTGGAATCGCTGGAGCTTTTGACGCAAGTGGCGATTCTACCTTTTTATCTCCAATAACATTTTTTAAGTGTTTTGCAAACTCATTATTCCACTCGCGTATTTTTTGAACAGCTTGAGGCACGCTTGAGCACGTTTCGCCTATACTATCTACTCCAATCATCGAGCACGATATTTCGGCACAAAGATTAATAACATCAGCACACAAAGTGTCAAAATTATATAGCTTACTTAAATTTTTAGCGTTATTTTGTGGATTATCTAAATATTTTCCGATTATACTTTTTATGATTTCCATCGCGCCAGCGTCGCTTAATGGCATTGTGTTTTGATTAAAGCCAACCAAAAGCCCGTATCTTCTTACGATTGATTGAAAGAACGCGTCATACGTCATAACTTCTGGCTTTAAGAATGACTTTGCTCCGCTTGCGCTAACCTCCGAAGAAACGCGACTTAGCAATTCCGCAGCAGCTTTATTTGTAAACGTTAAACCCAATATGGACTCTGGTGGAACTTTGCTTTTAATTAAATGTATTACGCGGCGAGTCATAGTGTACGTTTTGCCGCTTCCAGCTCCAGCAACAATTAGCACGTCTTGATTAATCGGCGCTTCTATAACGTTTTTTTGCTCTAAACTCGGAGCACTATTAGGCGTGGATTTTACGGCGCTAACGTTGTTATTGCTCATTTTTACCTTCAATCACTTCGTAAACAGTGTCCACTTTTTCTGCACACGCAGGGCAAACGTCTAAACATCTACAATAATTTTTATGATCCGCTTTTGGCTCTACAGCAAAACTTGTTGACTTAACAGCAGCAGCAGCAAAAAATACGCGAGATATCATCATAAGCGACCATTTTGCACGCATTGGCAAGCCTACAAAATCCGCCCACGCACTTTGACTTACGCCTTGCGCAGGATTTTGAGCATCAATGCTTGGAAGATCGTAAAGTCGATTATTGTTAGAATATCTGTAACGACTTGTGATTTCACTAGCGCTTAGCGAGCCATCCTCATCAAACAGCGAAGGCTGACAAATGTTCTCTGCAACGCCATTATCTTGCGCAGGAGAATCCTTGTACACAACGTGGAACAGCGCACTTCGCGCGATTTTTGTGTGCTTAAGCTTTAGCAATTGCTCATAGTCTTTATTATTTTCTGAGCAAAAAACAATTCCAAGCTGATAACAAATAAGCTGCAAATCGTTAAAAACTTGCTGTGTTTTAGGAACTTTTCCTGTTTTATAGTCGATTAGGCGAATTTGTTGCGTGTTGTCGTTTAACTTTCTAAGTTCCATGCGGTCGATTCGCCCCTTGATTCTAACTCGCAAATCGCATGAGCCGCCATTAGGCCATCCGCCTACCAAAAATCCCATTATTGAATAAAGATCTTCCACGCTTGTTTGCGATTTAGCAGCAAGATTGTACGCGTTTAGAATATCGTCAAAGCCAAAAGTGGCGTTTATTTGGCACTCGCAATAAGCTTCCTCAAGACTACCCAAAGGAACATCTGCAATAGTCGGCTTTGCTGTTTTTGACTTTTCGGGTGCAGGCAGAATCTTTGTTACAACACCATCCTCGTCTTTTTGCGCAAGAATCGGGTAATTTTGCCCGTTTAGCGAGCCTACAAAATATTGAGCAATCGTATAAAGCGCGCGGCGAACATTCAAATCGTTTTTTATAAAACGGTAGCGGTCTTTTACATTAGAAATACTAGAATCACTTGGGCAAATCGAATAATAATGATCAATCATTTTATTCGCAACATCTTCAATCGCCTTTTTTTGCAAAGCGCTAAACGATTCAAACGAAAAATCAAAGTCCGAAAATTCCTGCGCTCGAGCGCCAACAAACCCACTAACAAAAGCTTCAAGCTGTGGGTAGTTTTTGCGCAAATAATCATTGTCTAAATGCTCATCTTGACTTGCCCACCTTGCAGTTTCGTGAATAAGCGTACCAAATTGTGCTGCCGTGCTTCCTACGGCAGGCCCCGCAAATTTACTTTCCAAAAGGCAACAAACTGGGCAAGACCAAAGTTTATCTACCATTGAAGGAGATAGAGTTACAAGATTTTTACTAGTGGAGACTTTTTCTTGTGACTTTTCTTGTGATTTTTCTTGTGATTTTAGTGGCGATTCTTCTTGCGATTCTGCGGTTGCTGGCGATTCTGACTTCGCAGAATCAATCGCAGAATCGTAATTTTTACGCATAAAATCCCAATTATTTGGATTTGCTGCATCAACTCCGTTGTTTTTAAGCAGATTTAACGCATCTAACGCATCTTGAATCGTAGAATTTTTTGCCATTTTATGGCCATTATTAGAGCCACACTCCTCTTTAGCAAGCGTGATTCTAGACGCACAAACAAGACCTCTTGCATCGGCATCAACCGCCGCAAAATCGCCACAAAAATCTGTGTAATCGCAGCTTCCGTCTTGATTTCTCCAATAAATCTCTGGCAAATAGTAGTACAAAAAGTCCGAAGGAACGCAATCATCACTATTAACCGCGCTTATGCAAAGATGTTTGCGAGCGCGCGTAATTGCCATTAGCAAACTTCGCTGTTCGCCAGTAAAAATCGCTTGTTTATCGCTTACGCAAATGCCATTAGGATTTTTAGAATACGCATCAAAGAAGTACGTTATATCGTTAATATCGCTACTATCGGATTTATCGCCACTTTCTCCACTCAAAATCCTGCTATTTAGCACAATATCAACAAGCGTTTCCGAAGCAAACATAGTACTTCTAGCGGCCGTATTCGGCCAAACTCGCTGCTGAACCGCAGGAATCCACACGTAATCCCAAAGTCTTCCAACCGAACCAGAAGGCGTTGTAAGAGTCACAGCGTCTGGAAGAGGCGCCACACTTGCAAGCGAATCCGCTTCAATTTCCATTTGGCGAACTTGATCAATAAACTCCGCGATTGTTGGAGCAGCCAAACCTCCATTAGGCGTCTGCTGTTCTTGCGCAACCGTATACGAGAACGAATTCGCATACTCAAAAAGCCTCATTGCAGCGTCTAGCCTATCGTTTGCCGCGCGGCCTTCATCATTGTTGCTAAGCGCTTGAATTTGCCACTTTTTAGCGCAATTGCAAAGATTCCAAGCCTTGCCTAAAACGTAGCTAACTTGATTTTCTCCGCTGTTTTTAACTTTTTCAAGGTTATTTTTTAGATTTTTAGAAAGTCTTAGAACAATATTAAACACGCGCATCAACGCACGCATATGAACACTGTTTGGGCGCATTTTTTGCAAAACAGAAAAGATTTCTGTAGACTTTGCGCCTTGATTCTCTTCGTTTTCTAAATCACCTAAATCACCTGAATCCGCAGAATCACCAGAATCCGCAGAGCAGCCGTCAATAAGCGACTTAAGAATCAAAAGATAACACGACTCAATGCTAAATTGCGTGCTATTTGCGTTCGGTTGCGCGCTAAAAACGCGATTGTCAACCGTAACGCTTGCGCTTTCAATTGCAGATGGCTCGTTTGCGCTTAAAAGGCGATTGCTAAGCACTTTCCATTGCTCTATAAGACCGTGTAATGGCGAATTTTCTTCGCTTGCATTTACACCGTTCGCCTTTACACCGCTTGCGTTTGCGCCTGAAATCACTTCACTAAGCGAACAAATTGAGCGCATAAGCGAGTCAACAGCAGACAAACTTGCGCAATTGTAGTCGCCAAAATCCACAAGCGGACTTTCCAAAACCGTCTTTATTCTAGAACGAACAAAATGCGCAATCGAATAAAGCGTGTAATTGCCCGAATGCACGCTTTTTGCTAAATCGTCAACGCTTTTTTGGCTAAATTGCGCTAACTCAATAATCGCAAAAAGCGCTTTAATAAACGGCTCATCTCTAAGCGCGCGCGTAACACTCGAATAGCGCACAGGAACTCCGTCTTTTCTAAGACGCTCACCAAACGCGCGAACTGTTGCATTATCGTGCGCAATTATTGCCATGTTTTTCCAAGGAATCTTATTGTCTAAATGAGAGCGTTTTATTTGCCAAATAACGCAATCCATCTCTTGGCTAGGAGTTCTGTACAAATCGCCAGAAACCGAAGAATTTTCTGTTTTTTGCGAATTTGATTCGATTTTTTCTATAGGAAAAGCACCTTGAATATTGGCCATTTTCCAAGCCCTGCGGGCCATTGGCGTTTGCGTTGGCATAAGCGAAGCAATCGAAAGAGAAACGCGCGCAGAAAAAAGATTTAGCGCAATTGAGCGATCGGAATGGTTTAGAAAATCGTGTATATTTTGAGATTCTTGGCGCTTTACATCTTGCGACGCCTGTTTTGCAAAATCTTCGCCAAATCCTTCGACCTTATAATCGCAAATTTTAGAAACAGCAGCTTGCATAACGCCATTTTGCGCTGATTCAACAACGTAATCTGGGTACGATCCGCGGAAGGATTGAACGGATTCGTCGGGATTTGCCGTTAAAACAATTTTCACGCCCAAGCGCGCTAGCGACTCAAGAAAAGCCAAGCCAGCAAGCGTTACGTCGTGAAAATCGTCAACAACTAACATGCGCGGAAGGAAGAGTTTAAGAGCGTAAAATTCAAGGGAAGAATCGCAAGATTCGCAAGATTCATTAGCACTATTGCAATGTAAATTATTAAAAATATCGTTCAAAATTTGAACGCCACTTGCCAAAAGCCTAGAAGAATCAAGCCTAAAAGCGTTTGGGTACTTTTTGCGCACGCAATCCGCATACTCGCTTCTAAGAGCAAAAGCCAAATTCCATTGAGTTCTAATGCGGCTAACAATAATAGACGATACAAAATCCGAGTGAACGCTAAGATGCGAGTCCAAGCTGTTCAGCATATTTTTTTCCGCAAAATCGCTTACAATGCCCATCTCGTCTAAGCGCGCGAGCATATCTCGAAGTTGGTGAATAAAAGCGGTATTTACGGAGATGTTAGAGATGTAATTAGAATCTAGCGAATCAGGTGAATCGAGCGAATCGCTATTTTGCGCGTTTTGTAATTTAGAAATTGTGTAAATCCAAGAATCTTTAGACGAAGAATCTTTAGAAGAAGAATCATTGGAATAGTCGCCAGCAAAATACTCACTAAAAAGAGCGCAAACTTTGCAATTGCCATTATCGCCTTGCAAAACGTGATTAACGTGTACGCGCACAACTTCGCGAAGAAGCGCGTCTTGCTCGGCGCCATTAAGTAGCTTAGGCGCAGGCATGCCAAAAAGCTTATTTCGCGCGGAAATCAAACTAAACGCAAGCGCGGAAAGTGTTCCAACTGGTCGCGATTGGTGTGAAACACCCAAGTTTTGAATCACGTAATCCGACATTCGTGCAGCAGTGGAGCGATTCTGAGCAGCAGCAACAGCGATATCACTGCGAATAGCATTTTTTAGCAAAAGCTGCGCAGCGCCGCTATCTAGCGAGCACGACGAACCATCTGCCGCACTCCAATCAAAACGCAAACCCAAAAGCAACGCGTTAAGCGCAAAGCTTGACTTGCCAGCGTTTGGAGCTCCAAAAACAAGCAAAACATTGGTGTTGCGTCCATGCGCGTTTTTAAGAGTGCCATTTAACAACGATTGAACAGCAGCCAGCGCAGAATCTTCCGTACACATAGACACAATTCTACCAACTGGCGCGAGCTATTCCTGCGTTTGTTTCTTTTCCCCCACGTTTGTTTACATTTCAGCCAATTTTGGGAACAAACTCGGGAAAGTCGTTCGCGCAGATTAGCTGCGCTATTCCTCGCGGCTATTAGTAGCCGCTCGGCTGATTTGGCATGTAAAGTCCACTGGACTTTACATTTGAGCCAAATCACGCTTTGAAGGAGCTTGAAACGCGCTATGCAATTTCAAGCTCAGTCAAAGCGCTTTGCAGCGCAGAAGCAGTGCTTCTGCCTTGAGCTGCTCAGCGCTCCGAATTGCCTTTTCGCGCTACGCTTTAAGCGAAAAAGGCAGGTCGTCGCGCGCACTATTGTTGATTAGAAAGTCGCTTAGCGCGAGCGTTTTTAATCGCAAGAAATGCTATTCCAATGCCAATAAAAATCAGCGTAAAAATCACAAGCAAATAAACAACGCCCACTCCAAGTGTGGTGGAGTTAAACGTATTTGGCGCAAATCCAAACCACCCTGCAGGAGCCTTGTAGTTCAAAAAATTGTACGGCGCTGCCATAGCATGATCCCCCCAACGCAACCCCAAAAACTCGCTTAGCGCAACAGCGTACGCAACGTAAGCTAGCGGCGGAATCGTAGCAAAATAAACGTGAGCGCGGCTGGACTTGTACTTGTAATCAAAAAGAATAAAGTCAAAAATCGCAAGCAACGGCGTTATAAAATGCACGCATAAGCTTGAGCACCCATTATTCATGTACGCGCCAACAAATCCGAGTTTGTTTGTAGGAGCCAAAAAGCACAGGTACAGCGTAAAAGTGACGGCGATTGAAATCGTCATCATAAACTTAAAAATGTACCATGCGTTTGGCTTTGAATCCACCCATCCGCCAGTTTGCTCACTTTGCTCAGCCTTCTCACCCTGCTCATCGCTTTTAGACTTAAGAGCACTTCGTGTGTCTAAAATCAGCGAGCCGAGCAACGCCGCGCAAATCATCAAGTTAGAAAGATTCGTAAAATACGTTAGCGCCATTGAATCCCAAGACATTGCCATTCCGTACACGGAGCATACGATTGCAATAATGCGGATTACAGTTCGCACAACGTACTCTTTGCGCGTTAGAACTAGTGTTTCGCTCATTTTAAGCTCGCTTTCAAATAAGTTGTAATTCTTATTTATGTTCTTCGATTTTTCACATAAACATGTTTCGTTTTACATAAATAAGATTTACTATACTTGACTCCGACCTAGGAATAGCAAAACGTGCAAAATTCAATGGCGATTTTTGTAGATAATGCCAAACAATTTGCGACCGCCAAACAATCTGCCGCATCGCAAGGATTCTGCCGAAGCGTTGCAATGCTTGCTGTATGTTAGCTCGCCACTGATGCCGTTTCCGCTAAGCACAGACACCAACCATCCGCGCCTACCGAATGCGCCCGACGCTATGAAGAGCGCCATCAATATGCCAAATAAGAAGGTGTACGTAATAGCAGCGTTTCCACCAGTAAACGGCAGCGGAATTGGCGACACGTTGATGCCAGTAATCTTTATATAGCCTATGATTGGAGCTTTTTCTTTACTCTCATCATATCCAACACTCTTATTCTCTGACTGATCTTTTGTCTGCGCGTACACTGCGTAAACAGCCGTATTTCCATGAGTGACAAGCATCTGCTGCAATTTGTCAGAATCTACACTTGCGTTTCCGCTATTATCGCGCTTCAAAATAGGCGTGCAATCTTTATCTTGAGGCTTGTTATTGTTCATCCATCGCACGCATACTTGAAGATTCTTCTCAACTACATCTCGAGAATCAAAATCATCGCTAGCGTCTACTAACAGCTCTTTGCCTTTAACTTTACCGTTAGCATCTGGATTACCTGTAAAAGTGAACTTAATATCGTTAGCAGTAACCTCGTAAGGCTCATCCATAGTCGATTTATTAAGCGAACCTATAGATTCAGCTTTAGGCTTTATTACATCAATCGGCACTACATATACTGGAAGAATTGACTGCGCTCCAGCAATATCGCTAAAGTCAGATTTTGCTTCATAGCCGTATGTGCCTTGCAGACTCTCCCTAGCATAACGGTTTGAAAGTGAAAGCACATAGTGCGAAGAGTTTGAGGAATTATTAACGTATTTTATGCCGTCAAGACCACCAAGGACTTTATCTAGCGTGAATTGAGACGACTTTACATCTCCTATTCCCCACTCCGGTATATCAGCTGATTTCGGCGTCATCTTGTTATATTGATCGTTTCCCAAAACACTAGCACTCATACCATTATTTGAATTACGAACTGAAACGCTATTACCACCGCCATAATAACCATTTGCAGTAACCAAGTCAGGCGCGTTAGTAAACTCATCGTTCAGCGTGAAGAATCCAGGACGCTTGAAACCATTCTCATTATGTTCAGCATCACCTTTATCTGTGCCATTAACAACACGTAGGGATGGCTGGATTTTAGCAAAAGCATCTTTAGCTTCCTGTAGCTCTTTGCCAGTTTTGTTTTTTGTTGCTTCTTCCAATTTTACTGGCATAAGCTTTAACGCATTCTGCAAATCACCTAAACCGATTTGACCGCTACTACTCGCGTTATAACGGTACACAAGCGATTGATGACCAGGCGCGCCAACCAGCTCAAATCCTGGGTCGCTAGAACGTTCGCCAATATATGGCTTCTTCTTATCCCAAGTAATCGTGTAGTCGGCAGAGTCAGCAGCATCCTTACCAACACTTCGCAACCTAGCGAATCTTGTTACAACATTATATCTTGGCTCTGGCGTTACATTTCGCCTACGCCATCCGCGCAAAAGAATAAACGAATCCTGCTCGTTTCCTGCTGCATCAGAGTAATTATTGCGTTTATCTTTCTGCTCAGTAGGAGCAACATATTGTCCGCGTTTCCAAGCAACTTCTGACTGGTTTGCAGAAAGTGTATCATTATCATCCACGCTTATAAGACGGTCAGCATCTCCAAAACCAAGCCATTTGCCTCCCGCATTTCCGTTGCGCAACACATGATTCACAGCACGCTTTTCAGAGTCGTTCAGCAGCAATGGATGCACTTGTACAACTTTCTTATTTACTACGACTGGGAAGAATACGCAATCTGAAGGAGAGTTCCAATCTTTTGGCGACTTTGTTTCAGGCCTACATACATTACTACGTTGCGCAACCATTGAGTCAGCAGATAGCACGTTGCGCATGTCTTCTTCTTTTTCTTTTAACACATTTGACGCGTCATTATTCGTCGAATTGCTATCTACAGAGCTACTTACATGAGTTGGATTCTCACTATCGCCTGATTGAGATGAATTTGTGTTATTCGATAACTCATCCAAATTTCCTGATTTAACGCCAGGCATATATGACCAAGGCCCATAAGAACCAGCTCGATCCCTTGCGCGCACTACGCTTCCAGGAGCCAAAATTCCAAGATTAAATATTATTGCAGAATTATTCTTTCCTTCGTCATTAGAATTCAACGTAGCGCCTTGAGGTAGCGTATAACCTTCACAGACTTCCCACTTATTCGTTGATTCCGATTTGCATAATGCTAATGCTTCACTCGTATCGGTATCGCTTGCAGAAGCAGCATTGTTACTACTCAAACTAGACTGCGCACCAAAGCTATACATTAGATTATTACTATTATTAGATTGTAAGCTAGCAGATTTTTCTTGTAGCGCACGAGTGAAATACACTACGAGTCGAGTCGCATTTTCCCCTGCAACAACAGACACAGCATTGTAGTACCTATCCGCAACAGCTCCTTCCCAATCATGAAGCCACACGACAGATTTTGATGAGTCACCATAATGATGACCATCGTATGCTCGCACAATTGGAGCTTTAGCTACAGTCCAACTGAACTTGAATTTGCCTACTACTGCCTCATTACTCTTATTTCTAGAATCGTCAGTTACTTGAGCAATCATCTTGAAGGTTGGAGACTTTGTAGCATCATTCCCACGCCATTTTTCTATGAATGCACGCAACAGTTCCTTATTGATATTCCCGCCTGTAACAAATCTTACGCGAGGAGCTTTTTTAGTTTTTGGATCTGTTATGCCTACACCGTCTGCTTCAATATCTATGCTCAGCGTGTTCTTCAAAGCTTCGCTTACATGTGTTTCAGGATTTGCCACATTGAAATCATCATCCATTGCAAGCAAATCAACTACGTTGAACAAGCCCGACTGCTTTGTAATATCAGTCTTATTCATATCAATATTCGTAGCAGTTCCGCAAGAATCAGCCTTATCTTTAGTAGGATTGCACTCGCCTAAAAGCTTCTTATTAGGATCTTTTACTGAAATCCACGGCTTATTCTTGTCTACTGGCACAAACCACACGTTAATTACATTTGGAGTTTGAGTTTTATCACCTTCGCCACGAGCTTCCAAATCTTTCCATGGTCTACCGTTGAAAATATAGAGCTGAGTGCGTATTGGTGTTTTCTGACCATTCTTAAGAATTGCAGATCCTAAGTTTGCGCCTGAAGCCTGCTGATTATAGCCTTCACCACCAGGCATAAGGTAACCTTGTGGCTGCAAGGAACTATTTTTATCAGTAATATTATTAGTATCTATTGTTATTGCGCCACCAAGGTTTTCATTTACTAAATCGACAATATTAACCCATTCTCCGCGTTGACTATCTTCACTACATTTCTTATTTTTATCTGTTTCATGCAGCGGACACTTAGCATACGAACGATCATTATTACCATTGTCTTGAGCTCTTTTAGGAAGACCATTCCAGCCATTATTCCATGCGCCTTCAACTCCGATTTTACTCGTAGCATCATCTTTTCCTGTAAACATGTCGTACAATGATGGCTGTATTTGGTCTTTAAGCCATTTTTTCTTTGTGCCTTTGAATAAGCTCAAAGCGTCATTCGTATTGAAGTTTTTACCTTGGTTGATATTGAATCTATACACTAAAAATTGCGTACTATTCTCATCACGACCATACCACATGAAGCCATCGTCTGTGTTACGACCGTTTATTTTTCCACTTCCGTACGACCAATCATAATCTGCACGAATATTAACAAATCGCGTGATTTTCTTCTGCTTTGGATCAAGCACAGTTTCCTGCTTTTGATCATCTTGAGTGTCAGTGCCTGTGCCAGTTGCTTTTACTACATTAAAAGTCTTTTCTGAACCAGACTTATTTTGACCAGTATTTTTACCGTCAGGAGTTACAGAAAGGCAGATTTTATACTGCTTTGTGTTGTTCGCGCAAGAATACTTATCGCTTTTCCGCCAAGATATTTAGTTTCATCTTTCGACCAACCAATCTCATCTTTTCGGTAATCGAACAAACGCGGATTCTTTTGCTTAATTCTATCTATCAAACCCTGTTTTTCGGAAGGATTCAGCTCATACGGGCTCACTTGAACCATGTCATCGTCTGGCCATTTCATCTCAAGCGGAAGCGGCTGCGAAACAGCGTGGTCACTAGTATTAATAGTACCGTCATATCTTCCTATGCCAACATAAATTCTTGAACCGATTTCTGTCAAATTTTCTGGAATAGTAATTTCACCAGTTTTTGGATTAAAAGTAATCTCTTTTTCATATGGCATAATTTTTGTGAAAGTCGTATCATTTTGAGAATTTAGCTGTGTCCAATCGTGTTTTTCGTCTTGACGATGCAGCATTATTCCTTGGCAACCATCAGTACGAGCGTTACATGTCCTATAAATATCTGTTTGAGTTCCATTTTTTTCTTCAAAAGGCTTAGTTTTCCCACGTCCCCAAATTCGCACTACCAACATTTTCACTGATGTAGCGTTTTTAGAAAGCGTCACTTTACCAACATACTTACCATCATTCTGCTTCTGCCAACGCACATTAGGAACAATAAAATTGCCATCAATAATATTCAACTTCACAGTTTTTTGAACATTATTTCCAGCATCATCCCAAGCATGGAATGTAAACTCTTTAGACGGACCATCATTAGCCGAAGCCGGAGAACCATTAGGATCATTTGTAGTTACATAACCGGATTGATCTTTAAGAGTATCAACACACGCTGTTTTACCGCAAGCTTGTTTACTCTGATCATATTTACTAAAACTGTTATGCCATTTTTTACTAGCTTCCAAAACATCTGTGCTATTAGTATGAGGCACATTCTCCTTAGTACCCATATGCACATGCATATCGTCATGACCTGTTACTAAGAATCTAACGCGGCTACCAACAGATACGTTCAATCCGCTTTCATGAACAGACTGAGGCTCGCCACCGTCAACGCTTACTTTCACGTCTATAGTCGGCTTCTCGCTGTCGATATGCGTAAATACGAGTGGCAAAACATCCTTAGACTCATCCCAGTACGTAATCTTCGCATACTTAGCTAATACGTATACTGGCTTTACTTCAGGCTGCTTGTCAGACTGCATCATAATACGATTGTCGTTATTAGAATTAGTTGGAGTTGCGTATTCTTCTTTTACTGGCTTGGAGAAGTCTTTCACAGCGCGATTGTAATATTCTGTTTTCTCAGTTTCACTCAACTTCTGATCAACGGATTTACCTTGAGGCGCATCATACAGTTTCCAAATATAACGCTTCGTATTTTTCAACGGTTGCGGTTTGCAACCACCGTCTTTATTCGCATCATCTTCTGCAGACTTTTCAGCAGCGTTATCTGCAGCTTTATCTGCAGCTTTATCTGCAGCTTTATCATCGTCGCCTTCGCAAGGATCTACTACGTTTACTACTGGAACTTTTACAGCAATCTTTGTTTCTGCATCTTGCAAGGTGTCTGACTTTTTAACGCTACCTTTTTCATCTGTCCAATCAACACTATAAATTGCACGATCTTTAATCGCTTTGCTCGCCCCTAGTTCATCATTATAGTTATAGGCTTCAGTGAGCGGGTATTCTAAACCATAGTGGTCGTCAGCATTAGGATTCTTACCATCTTTAATAGAACCGTAGTAAACAGTTTCATTAGCATCAGAGTAATCCTTATACAGACTTATGTTTCTGCCACTGTGCGAATCTGGCCAGTATAATCTTGGATTCAAATCATGCGCAAACTCGTAAATGTCTCCTTTTTTATCTAAGTATTGCACGTAATCCAACGGATTTTTAAGCTTATCTTTTTGAGAACGATACTTAGCGTTATCATTCCATTCTTGAGTCTGCAAAGGTCTAAACACGTCCGCTTGGCCAATAATGTCGTACTTAAAAGGCATGATCGAGCCCATTTGAAGTTTATCGTTCCAATATTTTACTGTCATCTGGTGAGGGCCAAAAGAAGAATCTTGAGTATTAATATGAGTGTTTGAATCTAACGGATTTCTCCACCAACGATTTCCTCGCGCATACTTATTATCTGCGGAATTGTATTTTGGATAAAGAGAAATCTGACCCTTTGCCCATACTTTACCTGTGCACTGATCTTCATTGGCCCCCTCGCACACTCTTTGCCTCGAAGGGCGGAAAAGTAAGCTTGCAACACCAATATTGTTAGTCTTTGCCAATAATTGACCATTATTGCTTGTTAAAGGTCCTAAATGAGTACCGCGAAGGAACTGGAAATGCGGGACTCGCATATCAACTAGATTTGGTATACCGTACCACTGTTGGTACAAAGTCGTGTACTCGTACGTAGTGTGACCTTTACCTAAACGCCAATCAGCTAATGAATACTTTTTGTTGTGTTGATACGGATCGTTTTGACCATATCGAGTTCCTGGACCATGCCACGTATTACCGTAATAAGTTCCTGCACCGTAATAGGAAGTACTTAGCTTTCCATATTGTCCATTATCTGAAGTCGTATAATGAATATGGTAACTATAAGGTGACTTTTGTTCATCAAATTGATTGCGCAATGCAAAGATCTTTGCTCGAGGCTCTTCATCAGGTCCTCTAAGTTCAAAAAATAGATTATCTATTAATTTTATATAAGTGTCATTGAATCTTTGCGAACCGTCTGGAGGAAGACGAGTACCGCCCTTGTGCTCTCCGTCACTTGGGAAAGCATAATTAGTACTGTGATAGCAATCAAAACCGTAAGATTCGCACAAACCGAGACCACGATTGCTATTGTTTCTGCTACGCTGCGTACCACCTTCAAAAACACCGACGCTCTCGATTGTTCCACCATTGCCAAGACGAGTCCATGCTTTATCGAGAGTTTCACTATCCTCAAGTGGAGTCTTAACAGTACCTTCATCAGTACAAAAACCATTAGGATTAACCCAATTCTTTCCACAATTACGATTATCTGCATTAAAATGCAAACGTTCCACATACTGGTCATACTGACCATTACTTGCGTCGAGTTTCTGATCTTTAGGAACAACAAAATAGGTCAAAGCTTTAGCAGCACCATGAATACGCGCACCCATATTGACGAGCACATCCCAAATATATCCACTACCATCACGTTTAGGAGTACGCTTCATAAAAATGTAATCGTGCACATCATCAAGCTGATTAAAGGCCAAAGGATCAACACCGCTTTTGCCTGCATCATACGGCAAATTACGAAGACGTTTTTGTAAATACGTTCCGCGTGGATACGGCGTAAAGTTTGGATCATTTTCAGTGTAAATACCTTGAGGACTAGCAAAATTGCTATATACAGTACTCCAAGGATTAGGTTTACGTTCCATATCAGCACCATTAGATGCGCGGTGACCCATTTTATCGCCGTCATCAGTAATGCATTCAGAACGAGCGTACTCTTTATAACAACCTGGGCGGAACTCCATTTTGCTATTGCGATTACTATCACGATTACTATTGCTTGAGCGATTACCACTGCTAGCACGATCAGTATTGACAAAAGCTCCGTAAGCTCCGCTTTGCGAAGCCATACCTTCAGCAGCGCTCATCATGGCACTGTCAATAAGTCCTTTGACAGACCCATCACCCTTAGCGGCGCTGTTGGAAAGATTATTATTTACACCATTTTGCATTTGCAGCTTTGCAAACGCATTTTTTGGTCCATCTACAAAAACTGGAGTTTGCGATGGCGCAGAAATATCGGCAGTATCGGCACCAGCAGTATCGGCACTATTACTGGCATTAAGATTATCAGCAGACCTAGCATTAGCCTTACCCGCAGCCTTACCAGCAACCTTATCGGAAGCCTTACCAGCCTTTTTACCATCTTTAGCTTTATCGCTAGAATTATCAGCCTTTTTATCAGAATTACCAGAGCTAGCCACAGTCGAAGCAGTGTTACTATCAGCAGCTACAGCAGTGTTTGCAGTTAGGCACATCGGCAGCCACATCGCCACCGAAATCACGCAAATAAGCGTAGCCTTAGTCGCCTTCATAGCTAAACACACAATCCAAACGATAACGCTTAGCAAAATCGTCCAAATACTTCTAGTTGTTTTGCTTAAACTCATGTGTGACAAAATCTCCGTAATAATCAACGCATTGTTTTCAAAATCTCAATTTAACTTATTAATTTTTCATCTTTCTAAGCTTAGAAGCCTTCGGACGCTTGCCTTGAGCAAAACCATCAATAATCGACTCAAAGGATTGCTGACTAAGTCTTCTTGCATCTTTTGAATCCATATAAGTATGCTCGCCATCAGCATGCTCGTCATTATTCTTCTTTTTCTTCTTAACAATCGGCAGACCAGCCCAGTAAATGTAGCCACAAACTACACCCAAGCTTGCAATGCTCCCAACAATCCACCAAGGGAATCTAGGCACATCCGGCTTTTTACCAAGCAAAGACTTGTCCGCGGCAGGAGTCGGTATTACTCGCTCCCCCGTCACCAAGATTCTCTGCGTGTTGATTCCAAGCGGCGTACAAGTAATCAGAGTCACAAGATCCTTACCAGGCACTGCAGCAATCTTCTTTGTTTCATCTGGGTTTACAACAATTTTTTCTATCACCTTGTAAGTGAGAATCTCGTCAAAAACCTCGATCGTAAAAGAATCGCCCTTGCCAATCTCATCCAACCTCGTAAACATTTCCGCACTAGCCAAACCACGATGACCAGTAATCACGGAACGAGTTCCTAATCCTCCAACTGGTAGAGAAGTGCCGCGCAAATGCCCAAGTCCCTTAAGAAGAGTATCGTCCTGCGTACCGTGATACACAGGCAAATCTAGGTCAATTTTCTTAATGCGAAGGCGAGCCATAAGACCATCGTCATTCGCTTTCAACTGATCCCAATAGTTTTGACTAACGTCAGACGTTTCGCCATGGGATGTTGGAATATTAGTATTCGCCTCATATATTGCACCTACGGATAGCTGGCGATTATACTCGCGCGCACGCTGCAGCTGCTCATGCGGAGCCGGAACAGCATGCGTGATTAGCTTAGCGTATTCCGCAGCTACTTCCGACATGTGATACTGGCTTAACCACATTGCTGCATGTGGGTATAACAGTGAGGCAAACGATGCTGTTAATAGAATCGCTGGAACGATAGAAGATTTAGAAAATCTCCACTTTCGTTTATCGCGTTTCTTATGCTTAACCGCAACGTTTCGATTTAAGAATAAAAACCTGAGCATTTGTTGCTTTGCGATTGGACTTGAAACTGGACTTGTGATTTTATTTGCGACTTTATTTGCGATTTAATCTGCGACTTAATCTGCGATTTGATTTTCGATTTTGTGAGCCGATGCGAGTATTCGCGAATCCGCGCAATTCACTCACTTGAATACGCAAACACTCGCATACAGCTTTAATCACAAAACCATCACAAAATAATCACAAAACCAAGTAAGCCTTACGCTTCTTCTTGTTCCTTGCGACGACGGGTGATGATGTAGAACAACGTGCCGCCCAAGCCAACAATGCCGCAAGCTGTAAGAAGAACCAAGCCGCGCGCACCTGTTAATGGCAGTGCTGCAAGGATCTTGCCCATTGGAGTCGACTTCGCATCTTTAACAGTATTCACATTTGCTGTAGCAGCAGTATTTGCACTATCTTCTACAAGGTCATAGCAAGTTGGAGTAGTTATAGCATCGTAACCTGCTGGAGCTTCAGTTTCCACTATGCAATATGTCTTGTTCGTGGTCTTTTTATCGCTTTCTTTTCTTACGAACAACTTTACAGAGTCAACACCGCTCTCTTTGTCGGCATTTTCGCCAACTGTCTTTGTTTCCAAAGAACTTCCGACCTTTTTACTAGCAATAGCAGTGTTATTATCCCCTGCGAAACTGTAAGTGCCATTACTCTCTGTGGCAGACTTTACATCATCTTTCTTTTTAGTAGTATCAGTAATTTCGTACACATCGAACTTTGCACCGTCCAAACGCTTGTTGTTATCAGTGTCTACCTTTATGACCTTCAATGTGCCGTAATAAGAAGTATCTGATGGTGCAGTATCGCATCCATCACCATTATGTACAACATCAGGATCGCAAGGATTATCTTTTTTACCAGTCTTGTTGTTATCAGCCCAAGTGTTGGCGATGTTCTTCACGTCTTTCACATCTGCACCAACCTTAGTTACCACCTCAGCCTCGAGCTTAGCAATCTGACCAGCCTTCTTAGCAGCGGAATAAAAAGTGTAAGCCTTGGCTAAACCGTTTGTACCAGTCTTAGTTAAGTCGAACGTAAGCACTTGTTTATTATCATCAGTAGGTTGTGTGACTGTGTAATCAGTATTTGTATCATCCTTTTTGAGATCCTCTGTATTACCAGTACCAGTAGTAACTGGTTTTCCATCTGTGGTGTACTTCACAAGCCTAACGTTCTGAACTTTATCGAAAGTCAAGCCCTTAGCCAACTTATCGCTAAAGCCGATAGCATCGTACGCTTGACCTTTAGCTGGTGATGGAAGTGGGATAGCGATCTTCCAAGTGATACGAGTACCATCTGTCTTATCTTTGCTGGAATCAGCAACTACATCCATACGAGTTGGGTCACTAGCTGTCTTTGTTGGCACCTGATTTGTTGTGTCGTTCTTTGGATACACGTGAACGTCGTAATTCCAGGTATTATCTTTCGGATTGGCCAATGGCAAAGTTACGAAGAACGGATCTACGCGACCGGTAACCGTAACATGTTCTCCATCAATAATTGCACCATCTGTATTGGTTTCTTTAACTACGTAAAGAGACATCTTCAAGTCTGAGACTGCAAATTCTCCAGAGTCATCACCAGCATTCTCAGATTTTGTTTTTTCGAACTTTACAAGACCTTTAGAATTCGTTGTGCCCTTACCGACTTCAGAAATAGTAAACACATGCTTTGCATTTTTATCATCTTTACCAGTCTTTACAAGGTCAGAAGGCGTTTTAGCGTCATCAGTAATTGATGTAATCTGCTTCCATCCATCTGATGTTGCTAAATTGATATCCTTTCCGTCTTTTTGAACCTTGTAAAGCGTAAACTCAACGCCCTTAACTGGTTTCCTAGCGTTATCACCTGTAAACAACTTTGACTGATCAGTACCGTTAGAACGTATATCTGTCTTCTTACCATCTGTCGTCTTTATTGCAGGACCCTTATACTTGTGAATAGACAAAGAAACTGGCGTATCTTTATTAATGTTTCCAGTGTCAGCGCCCTTAGTCTCACCCTGCGCAAAAGCAACAGAGCCAGCAATACAGCATGTTCCAAGCGTGCAAACCGCAGCCAAAACAGCAACGGTGCGTTTTAGTGAATTTGTTTTCAAACGCATGTTTCCTCTCTTCTTTGGAATCCGCATTATTAGAATTTTGTTTTCAAACAATCGCCCACGTGATTAGTCTCCCAATCACAATTCGCATAAATACTGCGAATTACAGATTCCTCTCACCGAGCTTCTAGGCACGCAAAAGCGCTCGCCTAGTATTATCTATCAAGGAAATAATATCATTTTAATAAAATGAAAAATATACTAATAAAAGCTTACTAAACTAAGCTTTTGATACCCCCCCCCCCAGGTATTGTTGCAATACTTGGAGTTTACGACCTATAAAGAATAAAAATTGCTTAAATTTTTTAGAATTCTTTCCAAATTTTTGACAAAACAAGCCCATCGGCGTGTCGAATTAACCGCGTCGTTATCGTTCGCGCATGTAATCGTTCGCGCGGTCTAAGCGCGCTCACGTCTTCGCCGCGCAGAAGCAGTGCTTCTGCTTTGAGCGGCTCAGCGAATCGAAGTGCATTCGCGCTCTACGCTATTCCTCACGGCTATTAGTAGCCGTTCGGCTGATTTGGCATGTAAAGTCCACTGGACTTTACATCTGAGCCAAATCACGCTTTGAAGGAGCTTGAAATGCGTTATGCAATTTCAAGCTCAGTCAAAGCGCCCATGCAAGTCATCGTTCGCGCGGTCTAAGCGCGCGAACGTCTTCGCCGCGCAGAAGCAGTGCTTCTGCTTTGAGCGGCTCAGCGAATCGAAGTGCATTCGCGCTCTACGCTTTAAGCGCTCATGCAAGTCGATTCGCGTGCAAAAAACAAAAGCCGCTGCAAGATGCGTAAAACAACTTGCAACGGCTAATCGAAGCAGATTTGCTTAATTCAGCAATCGCTTAATAACACAATCACCCAATCAAGCGGATTTGCAATTAAGCAATCACACAATCAAGCAATCACTTAGTTAAGCAATTACTCAATGTCATCATCGTAATCACTCTGGCCACCTTGATCGTCAAGGTAATCATCTGGATTAAAATCATCACCGAGCTTCATGTCTCCAAAATCAATGTTAGAGAAGTCAACATCTGCCATGTCGCTTTCACCAAAGTTTGATGGAGTACTATTTTCAGCAGTCACAGCAAGGTTTGGATACATAGCGTCACGAACTTCTGGATCCGCAGACACATCCGCATTACGGTAGCGCGCCAAACCAGTACCAGCTGGGATGAGCTTACCAATAATCACGTTTTCCTTTAGACCCTTAAGATCATCTTCCTTCTGACTCAAAGCAGCCTCAGTAAGCACGCGTGTAGTCTCCTGGAAGGATGCGGCAGAAAGCCAAGAATCCGTAGCCAAAGAAGCCTTGGTAATACCCATAAGCTCTGGTCGACCAGCAGCAGGCTTACCGCCATTCTTAACGGCAGCAAGATTTGCCTCGCGGAACTTTGCTTGATCCACAAGCTCACCTGGAAGCAACTCGGTGTCTCCAGAATCAATCACCGTAATACGGCGGAGCATCTGGTGAACAATAACCTCAATGTGCTTATCGTGAATATCAACGCCCTGAGAACGGTAAACGTTGTGAACTTCTTCCACAATATTCACCTGAGCTGCACGCGGGCCGAGGATTCGCAGAATCTTCTTAGGATCCACAGAACCCTCAATAAGTTGCGTGCCAACCTCAACGTGATCGCCATCCTTAACAAGCATTGGAGCACGACGAGTTACTGGATAAACGATTGGCTCAACGGTTGTATCGTCTGGAGTCAAAGTGACTTGACGGCCGTGGTCAGTGTCCTCAACCTTCACAACGCCTGGGAACTCTGCGATTGGAGCCTCGCCCTTAGGAGTACGAGCCTCAAAAAGCTCGGTAACACGAGGAAGACCCTGCGTAATATCGCTTGCCGAAGCAACGCCACCAGAGTGGAAGGAACGAAGCGTAAGCTGCGTACCAGGCTCACCAATGGACTGTGCTGCAACAATACCAACAGCCTCGCCAACATCAACAAGAGAGCTTGTAGCCAAAGACCAGCCGTAGCACTTTGCGCAAACGCCACGCTTAGACTCGCAAGTAAGCACAGAACGAGCCTTAACTTCTTCAACGCCGTGCGCAACCAAGTCACGCAAAACGTCCATAGAAAGCGCGTCTCCACACTTTGCCAAAACTGTTGTTCCGTCTGCTGGATCGAGCACGTCTGCAGCAAGCAAGCGCGAGTATGGGCCACCATCAGCAGCCTTAACAAGCGTCAAATTGCCATTTTCGTCGCGATCCGCAATCTTCATCATAAGACCACGCTTTGTGCCGCAATCTTCTTCGCGAACAATAACTTCCTGCGAAACGTCCACAAGACGACGAGTCAAGTAGCCAGATTCTGCTGTACGAAGTGCGGTATCTGCCAAGCCCTTACGAGCACCGTGCTGAGAGATGAAGTACTCCAACACGGAAAGGCCATCGCGGTAGTTTGACTTAACAGGACGAGGAATAATCTCGCCCTTAGGATTTGCCACTAAGCCTCGCATACCAGCAATCTGACGAATCTGCATCCAGTTACCACGCGCGCCAGACTGAACCATAATGTTCACGTTGTTGTCGTCGTGGAAGTTCTCGCGCATTGCGTCTGCAACCTTATCGGTGCATTCTGTCCACAAGTTAATCAACTCTTGACGACGCTCTTCGTCTGTAAGAAGACCCATATCGTACTGGGAGTTGATCTTTGCAGCCTGATCCTCGTAATCTTGCGCAATCTGCTCGCGATTTGGAGGAAGCACAATATCCGAGAATGCCATTGTAACGCCAGACCAAGGTGCGCGCGTAAAGCCAAGATCCTTCAAAGCATCAAGGCTTGCCGCCACTTGCGCGGTGGAATATCGCGTAGCAATGTCGTCAACAATCTTAGAAAGCACGCCCTTTGGAACCTGCTGATTTACAAACGGATAGTCCTCTGGAAGAGTGCTATTAAACAGCACGCGACCGCAAGACGTTGCAAACAGAACAGTTCCATCCTTAAAACGCTCTTCGTGAACAACATCTGGGCTGCCTGGCTCTGGGTCTACGACCTTAAGCTCGGAAGGCTCCCAATCCTTTGGCAAAACAAAGTCTGCAGGAACGCGGATTAACACCTTAGCTTGCATGTCAATCTCGTGCTTGTCTAGCGCCATTTGAGCTTCGGCAAGCGAGGAGAAGATTCGGCCTTGACCCTTTGCACCGTCGATTACGGTAGACAAGTAGTACAAGCCCAAAATCATATCCTGAGATGGCATTGTAACGGTGTGACCATCTGCTGGCTTCAAGATGTTGTCGGATGCCATCATCAAGCTGCGAGCTTCTGCTTGAGCTTCGGCGGAAAGTGGCAAATGCACTGCCATCTGGTCACCATCGAAGTCTGCGTTGAATGCTGCGCAAGCAAGTGGTGGCAAGTGGATTGCCTTACCTTCAACCAAGATTGGCTCAAATGCTTGAATACCCAAGCGGTGAAGCGTAGGTGCGCGGTTAAGAAGAACAGGATGCTCGGAGATGACTTCCTCGAGCACGCCCCAAACCTCGGAATCTCCGCGATCCACAAGGCGCTTGGCGCTCTTCATATTCTGTGCAAAGCCCTGATCTACCAAACGCTTAATAACGAATGGCTTAAACAGCTCCAACGCCATTGGCTTAGGCAAACCGCATTGATGCATGCGAAGGCTTGGACCAACAACGATTACGGAACGGCCAGAATAATCAACTCGCTTACCGAGCAAGTTCTGGCGGAATCGGCCCTGCTTACCTTTAAGCATATCGGAAAGCGACTTTAGTGGCCTGTTAGATGCGCCAGTTACTGGGCGGCCACGGCGACCATTGTCGAACAGCGAATCAACAGCTTCCTGAAGCATGCGCTTTTCGTTATTAAGCATGATTTCAGGAGCGCCAAGCTCAATCAGCCTCTTCAAACGATTGTTACGGTTGATTACGCGTCGATACAAATCGTTCAAATCGGATGTTGCAAAGCGGCCACCATCAAGCTGAACCATTGGTCGCAAGTCTGGTGGGATTACTGGAATAACGTCCAAAACCATTGCTTCTGGCTTGTTTCCAGTAGTCAAGAACGCATTCACAACCTTAAGTCGCTTCAAAGCGCGCGCCTTGCGCTGACCAGTACCATTGTCGATTTCTTCGCGAAGTTCTACAGCAGCCGACTTAAGATCGAAGTCTTGCAAGCGCTTCTTGATTGCTTCCGCGCCCATGCATCCTTCAAAGTAGTCGCCATAGCGATCTTCCATCTCTCGCCAAAGATCAACATCGCCTTCCATATCTCCTGCACGCAAGCCCTTAAAGCGATCGAAAACTGCGTTCAAACGCTGAATTTGCTCGTCGTAGCGAGTACGGATAGCAGACATTTCGCGCTCAGCTCCAGCACGCAACTTAGACTTTGCGCTACCTTTTGCCTCGCCCGATTCTTCTAGCTCGTGAAGATCTTCTTCTGCCTTCTTTGCGCGAGCTTCAATCTCATTGTCGCGGCGCTTACGAAGATTGCCAATTTCGGTATCAAACTCGTCTTGCAAGTCTGGAAGATCCTGGTGACGCTGCTCTTCGTCTACCTTAGTAACCATGTAAGCTGCAAAGTAGATGACTTTTTCCAAGTCTTTTGGAGCAATGTCGAGCAAATATCCCAAGCGGCTTGGCACACCCTTGAAGAACCAAATGTGTGTTACAGGAGCCGCAAGCTCAATATGACCCATGCGTTCGCGGCGAACGCGGCTGCGTGTAACTTCCACGCCGCATCGCTCGCACACGATTCCCTTAAAGCGCACGCGCTTATACTTACCGCACGCGCACTCCCAATCGCGAGTAGGACCGAAAATCTGCTCACCGAACAGACCATCCTTCTCTGGCTTAAGGGTACGGTAATTAATGGTTTCTGGCTTCTTAACTTCGCCGTGGCTCCAGCTACGGATGTCTTCGGCAGTGGCCAGTCCAATCCTCAGTTTGTCAAATGCGTTGACGTCCAGCACTATTATCGTCCTGTCTCATGAAATTGTTTTTCTAAGTTTCTTAAAGTGATTAGTGATTAGTGATTAAGTCATTTCTAATCACTAGTATCACTGGTATTCAGGTTCTTGAATAACTTGGTCTTCTTTGGCAGACGAATCTGGTCGTGCACCAATATTAAAGCCCAAATTTTCAGAAGACGACACCGGATCATCATCTTCATCCTTCATGTCGATTGCCACTCCTTCGGAGTTAAGCACTTCAACATTCAAGGAGAGTGACTGCATTTCCTTGAGCAACACCTTAAAGGACTCAGGAATACCAGCAGGTGGAAGATTATCGCCCTTAACAATAGCGCCATACACGCGCACGCGACCGTCAACGTCATCAGACTTTGTAGTCATCATTTCGTGCAATGTGTACGCAGCACCATAAGCCTCAAGGGCCCATACTTCCATTTCGCCGAAGCGCTGGCCGCCGAACTGCGCCTTACCACCCAATGGCTGCTGGGTAATCATAGAGTAAGGACCAGTGGAACGAGCGTGAATCTTATCATCAACCAAGTGATGCAGCTTCAAGATGTACATGTAGCCAACAGAAATTGGCTTAGGGAATGGCTCACCAGTGCGACCATCGAACAATGTTGCCTTACCGTCGGAACCAACAAGCTTATTGCCGTCGCGATCGGTAAGAGTCGTGCTCAAAAGACCCTTCAAAGTCTCCGGGCGCACGCCGTCGAATACTGGCGTTGCAACTGGAGTACCAGGATCACCATGTTCAGCACCCTGCGGAACGTACTTCTTCCAAGCAGCCTCAAGGTCTGGATCCAAATTAATATCCCAGCCTGCGTGAGCAATCCAACCCAAGTGAAGCTCGAGCACCTGGCCCAAATTCATTCGAGAAGGCACACCCAACGGGTTAAGCATAATGTCTACTGGAGTACCGTCAGCCAAGAATGGCATATCTTCTTCTGGAAGAATGCGGGAAATAACACCCTTGTTGCCGTGACGACCGGAAAGCTTATCGCCTTGCGTAATCTTACGATGCTGAGCAATGTAAACGCGAATCATTTGGTTCACGCCATTTGGAAGCTCATCGCCATCGTCTTCAGCGTCTTCACGAGTGATTTCCTTAACAGCAATCACGGTACCAGTTTCGCCGTGTGGCACGCGCAACGAAGTATCGCGCACTTCGCGGCTCTTTTCGCCAAAGATTGCACGAAGTAAGCGCTCTTCTGGAGTAAGCTCGGTCTCACCCTTAGGCGTTACCTTACCAACCAAAATATCGCCAGCTTCTACCTCGGCACCAATGCGAATAATACCGCGCTCGTCGAGATTTGCAATAGCATCTTCGCCAACGTTTGGTAAGTCGCGCGTGATTTCTTCAGCACCCAACTTAGTTTCGCGAGCGTCGATTTCGTACTCTTCAATATGGATGGAAGAAAGCGTATCGTCTTGCACAAGACGCTGGGAAATAATCACAGCATCCTCGTAGTTGTAACCGTTCCAAGGCATGAATGCAACGAGCAAATTCTTACCCAATGCAAGTTCACCCTTTTCAGTTGCAGGACCGTCTGCAAGTACAGTACCAGCTTCTACTCGCTCACCGTCTTTAATAAGCGGCACTTGGTTGTAGCAGGTAGTTTGGTTGGAACGCTGGAACTTAGAAAGCTTGTAGCTGGACTGAGTTCCATCGTCGTTCATAACGCGAATAATATCCGCAGAAACGTAGGTTACAACGCCTGGCTTTTCGGAAAGAATCACGTCTCCAGAATCAACTGCAGCACGCCATTCGGAACCCGTACCAACAAGTGGACGCTCCGACTTAATAAGAGGCACGGCCTGGCGCTGCATGTTGGTACCCATCAAAGCACGGTGTCCTTCATCGTGCTCCAAGAATGGAATCAAGCTTGCGCCAAGAGAAACCATCTGACGTGGGGAAACATCCATGTAGTCAACAGTGCTAACAGGCACATCGACTGCCTCTTCTTCGTCCACGCGAGCAAGAGCCTGAGTGCCAACAAAGTTGCCATTTTCGTCAAGCTCCTGGTTTGCCTGGGCAATAACGTGCTCGGCTTCGCGATCTGCAGTCATATATTCGACTTCGTTAGTCACATGACCATTAACAACCTTGCGATAAGGCGTTTCAATAAAGCCGAATGGGTTGATGCGACCAAAGGTTGCAAGAGAGCCGATAAGACCGATGTTTGGACCTTCTGGGGATTCGATTGGGCACATACGACCAAAGTGGGATGGGTGCACGTCTCGAACTTCCATAGATGCGCGGTCTCTAGAAAGACCACCAGGACCAAGCGCAGAAAGACGACGCTTATTTGTAACGCCTGCCAAAGGATTGTTCTGATCCATAAACTGGCTAAGCTGAGAAGTTCCGAAGAACTCCTTAATCGTAGCGTTAACTGGTCGAATGTTAATCAACGACTGTGGTGTAATCGCCTCAGCGTCTTGCGTTGTCATGCGCTCGCGCACAACGCGCTCCATGCGGCTTAAGCCAGTACGAATCTGATTCTGTACAAGCTCGCCAACCTGACGGATTCGGCGGTTTCCAAAGTGATCAATATCGTCTACGTCTACACGCAACTGCACATCTTCGCCATCGCGCTTTCCTGGGAAAGTCTTTTCGCCAGCATGCAAAGTAACCAAATACTTGATTGTGGCAATAATGTCTTCGCGATTCAAGCTGCGATCGTTGTAATCCGCTTCCAAACCAAGCTTGCGATTAATCTTGTAGCGACCAACGCGCGCCAAATCGTAGCGCTTTGTGTTGAAGTAGAAGGATTCGAGCAAATTGCGACCCGCGTCTGGAGTTGCGGTATCTGCTGGACGAATCTTTCTGTACAAGTCTGTAAGAGCATCGTCTTGAGTATCGATTGGCTCTTTTTCTAGAGCGTCGAGAACAAGAGGATAACCCTGAAATGCTTCGGCAATTTCTGACTTAGTCATGCCGATTGCCATTAAGAATACGATTGCAGACTGCTTGCGCTTGCGATCTACGCGCACGCCAAGAACATCGCGCTTATCAATCTCGAACTCAAGCCACGCGCCGCGACTTGGAATGATTTTTGCGCCAAAAACGTCTTTATCGGAAGTGCGATCTTGCGCGCGATCGAAGTACACGCCTGGGGAACGCACAAGCTGAGACACGATTACGCGCTCAGTTCCGCCAATAATGAATGTTCCGTGTGGGGTTTGTAATGGGAAATCACCCATAAAAACAGTCTGGCTCTTAATCTCGCCAGTTTCGCCGTTTTCAAACTCTGCATTTACATACAAAGGAGCGGAATATGTGTAATCCTTCTCTTTGCACTCAAGCACAGTGTGACGTGGCTCTTCAAAATATGGATCCGAGAATGTGAGGCTCATTGTCTCAGCAAAATTCTCGATTGGAGAAATCTCTTGGAACACTTCTTCCAGACCAGAGACGTGTGGCACAGTGTGAGTGCCATTTGCCTCATCTTCTTCGACGCGCTTCTTCCAACGCTCGGAGCCGATCAGCCAGTCAAAGCTGTCGGTTTGCACACCGAGGAGGTATGGCACATCGATTGGCTCACAAATGGAGCCGAAATTCACACGATCCGACGCTTTGTGCAATTTAATGTCGTGTTCGTCGGCACGCGCGATGACTTTGGTGGTGTTCGTCGTAGCTTGTTCAGCAGCCAATGGACGTTCCTTTATCGCTAGCTAGTTTTCTTAATCCTTGGGAGCTTTAGAAAATCGCGGCAAACGCGCTTAAAATCAACGATTTTGGGTTTGCGGGCGCCTTCTTCAGTTCCTTGAGTATGCCCGCTATATGACACACCGTGTACAAAGAAACAATTCTACCCCTTCGCTTCGACTTTTTATCGTCATTTATGCAGGCACTAGCGAACAGAAATAATCACGGGATTACTTTGCAACCCTGCTACGTCTTTATGCTCGATTTGCGCAATGTACGTTCCGCGCGAAACCTTAGGCAAATCGGAGTCGTTAGCGCAATTTTCTCCACTCGGCGTGCCAATCGTAGCGTTTGCATTCCAAGTAAACTTTTTATCGTACGAATCGCCTTTTGCCATAAGCAGCGGCTTTAGCGGAATTACGCACATATCTGACTGCCATTGCGGAACAACTGCTTGCGGTTTCTCTTTTGTTTTAGTTTTAGACGATTTATTTTGCTTATTTGACTTACTACCTTTTGCGCCAAAAGAATCGAAAGCCGCTTGCGATGAATCGCTTACACTTTGGCCTACAGTCAACACCATTCTTCCGCTCGAAGCGTCAATCCTGCATGAATCATCGCCTTCGTAAACAATATGAGCATTAAACTCTAAAGTTCCACCCATTGGAACAGCTTGAGACGAAGAAGATAGCTCAATTCTAACGTCTTTTGCACTGCATTTTTTTATGATTCCAACAGGCCTTGGATCTGGCACAAGTTGTTTAGATAGAGTAACGTCTGAATGTTTGTTTATAGCGGTTCCGATTGCGCTAATGCCCTTAAAAATGCTGACTATGCAAAAGATGCAGAATGCTAAAACAGCCAGCAGCCCCACGCAAACTACGATTCGGCGGCGAATGTACATGCGGCGGCGCGCAGCACTAATCTTCCGCTTAGGTTTACGTTTTAACACAGGCATATTAACCATTGTAATGCATGAGTAGTTTTAAGACTATTTTTGGCTATTTTTTGCCATTTTTGACTATTTTTTGCTACTTCCCGCCCTCAAATCCAAGCTGACGCCACGCCTCATAAATGGCGATTGATGCGCAATTCGTAAGATTTAAGCTTCTAAGCGAAGGTCGCATTGGCAAGCGAACCTGTTCCGCAACATGCGGGCCTGCCATAATATCCATTGGGTCTGGAATATCTCCTGGCTCTGGCCCAAAAAGCAAAATATCATTCGGCTTATACTCAACATCTGTGTAAAGTTTTGTGGCGTTTGCAGTAAACGCGATTATGCGAGAATTTGGCATTGACTCAACAAGGTTTTCAAAATTCGGATGCATAACAACGTGTGCCATATCGTGATAATCAAGACCCGCGCGACGAAGCTTTGTGTCTTGAAGATTAAATCCAAGCGGCTCTACAAGATGCAAAATTGTGCCCGTTACCGCGCAAAGGCGAATCGCAGAGCCTGTGTTTCCTGGGATTCTAGGCGAGTAGAAGCACAAGTGCGGAGTTTGAGTTTGCGCAGTGCTTGCATCTTGCGCGCTTAGCATAGCATCCATAACGCTGATTGGATTTCCGTGCGCGTCTGTTACAAGCTCGTCTGGGCCGTAATTTGACTTTCGGTAGCCGTACTCATACATCTGCTCTACGCGATTGACTGGGTTTTGTGCGTCTTGCATACTTTTATCTTCTTTACTTTTATCTTCTTTACTTTTGTCTTCTTTACTTTTGTCTTGCATATTCTTCATGATCACCATGATCACCTCAATAAAATCATCATAATAAAAATAAGCGCAAATCCTGCAAAATCAGCCCACGAGAACACAGCTCCCGTAAACACAACAGCCGTGATTGCAGCCATAACAGGCTCGCTCGCACCCAAAAGCGTTCCGCGCACAGATCCAACTCGCATAATGCCAGCCAAAAACATCCAATATGCGCCAAAAGTTCCGCCAACAATTGTAAAAGTAAACAGCAAATACGCGCGCAAATCCAAAGGCGGCATTGTTTGCCATGGCTTCACAAATGGCATCATAATAAGACCTGCAATAATAAACGTGATTCCGTTTACAGTAAGATTTCCCCATTTTGCAATCAATTTAACTGGCATAATCGCAAGCGCCGCCGTACTCGCAGCATCTGCTAATCCCCACAAAAGTCCCATCAACGGCAACGAAAGAGAGCTAAAATTGCCACCCGTTGCCATAAGCGCAGTTCCTGCAAAAGCCAGCAAAACACCAATGTTTTCGCGCAAAGTCGGAGTTCTCTTTGATCTCAAACACACGTAAACAAGCACAAAAAGCAAATTCAGACTTTGCAAAACAGTAGCTGTGCCAGAGTTAGTCCAGTCGATTGTAAAAAGATACGCAACTTGCGTTAAAAGCACACACACAATGCCTGTTACGACTAACATTGGCCATGATTTTTTTGTACTTAATGCGCCAACGAGTTGCTTGCGATTAACCATTGCCGCAACGATTACAAAAAGCACTCCTGCAGCAAGCTGACGAACGCACGCGATTTGCAACGGGCTTACAAGGTATTGCGACATTAGAATCTTAGAAACAGTAGCGTTTGTGCCCCAAAGCGCGCCACCAAGAATCGTTAAGATTATGCCAATCATCATTGTGCGCGGACTATGATCCACCGCAGGATTTGGCTTTTTAGGCTTTATTTTTTGGATATTCTTTACAAAACCAACATCCATGCTAAACACCTTCTAAACTTAAATCCTGTATTTGCTAATAATCCTGTAGTTTTGCGCGTATGTAGTAAGTCGCAAATCACAAATCGCAAATCGCTTACTACATATAAAAAATCTACACTATCACATAATCAACAACACGCACATAATCAACAACACGCAATTGCAAGGATTGTATGTGCAATAAATCTATTGAGGTGATTTGAGAATCGCAAAAACGTTACAAACGTCTCACCAATGAGGCAAATCTAACGAAAATCAGCCAAAAAACGTTACAAATGTCTCACGGACAAGACAAATATAACGAATTTCGGTCAAAAAACGTTACAAATGTCGTTAGCGAGCTACGCTTTAAGCGAAAAGGCAGGTCCTGTCGTTAGCGCGGTCTAAGCGCGCTAACGTCTTCGCCGCACGTAAAGTCCACTGGACTTTACGTTTGAGCTGCTCAGCGCTCCGAATTGCCTTCGCGCTACGTTCCAAACGCGAAGGCAGGTCGTCGCGCAACGCGCGATTTTGCATTATCCGCACACTATGTTATCTTATTTAAGTTGTCTTTTGTTGTGTGTTTAGCACAATGATTGATGTGGAGAATTCGCCTAGTGGTCTATGGCGCACGCTTGGAAAGCGTGTTGGTGTAACAGCCTCACGAGTTCGAATCTCGTATTCTCCGCGAGTAGGGGTTCTAGCCAGTACTGTTGGTTGGAACCCTTTTTCGTACTTATATACTTTGCACAGCTTTATTTATACCAGCCTTATTTACGCTTAACGCGCAATAAGTGGCGCTACTTGCGATTCGTAAGCGCGCAAAGCCATATCAATCACATTGTGCATATCGTAGTAACTGTACGTTCCCAATCGCCCACCAAAAACAGTGTTCGGCTCAGCAGCTGCAAGCTCTGCATAGCGCGCATACAAGGCTTTATCTTCCTCAGTATTCACTGGATAATACGGCTCGTCGTCGCGAGTTGCAGCGCGAGAATACTCCTGCCAAACAACAGTCTCCCCAGCTTTAACGCTTTTACCTGGCACAAAATCAGCATCGCAGCTAGCAACGCCGCCAGCCTCGCAATCGCCAACCTCCTCGCGCTCTGGATTAAAGTTCTTAAACTCAATCGCGCGCGTAAACGGAACATCAGCATCTGAATAGTTCATAACTGGGCAGCCAAAATGGTCGCTCTCCTTGTAACGCACTTCCTTAAAGTCAACGGTACGCCACTTTAACTCGCCAAGCGCGTAATCAAAATACCTGTCCACTGGCCCCGTATAAACCACTGGCACTCCAGCTTCCGCCAGCGCGCGCTTGTTAAACGGCTGAGACTCGTCGAAAAAGTCCACGCCAAGCGAAACATGAATTAGCGGATTATCAATCATGCGCTGCATCCAAGCCGTATATCCGTCCGTTGGCAAGCCTTCCCAAGTGTCTTTAAAGTAGCGATTATTGTAGTTAAATCGCACAGGCAAACGCTTAATAATTCCAGCAGGCAGCTTAGAAGGATCCGTTTGCCACTGTTTTGCTGTGTAATTCTTAATAAACGCCTCGTAAAGCGGGCGCCCAATTAGGCTAATACCCTTATCGTTCAAATTTTGCGGATCTTTGCCAGCAAACTCCCCCGCTTGGCTTGCAATAAGCGCCTTTGCTTCTTCTGGAGTGTAGTGCGCATGGAAAAACTGGTTAATCGTACCTAAGTTGATTGGCAACGAATACACTTCGCCATTGTGAGTTGCATAAACGCGATGCACGTAGTTAGTAAACGTTGTAAAGCGGTTCACATAATCCCACACGCGCTTATTGCTTGTGTGGAAAAGATGCGCGCCATACTTGTGAATTTCGATTCCCGTTCGCTCGTCAAAATACGAGTAAGCGTTGCCGCCAATGTGATTACGCACGTCAATAATCTCAACGCGAGCGCCAGCGCGTTCTGCAGCCTGCTGAGCTACGGTTAAGCCGAACAATCCTGCTCCAACAACTACTAAATCTGGATATTCTTGCAACTTTGCATTATTTTTTTCGTTCATTTTGCGCCTACTTCATATTTTTGATTTTGTAATCGTAGATTATTTTTTCAAGATTCCTAACACACGCCATAGTAAAACATTGCGCGCGCTGTAAAATCGTAAGCTTTTTAACAGCTGATTTAGCAAATTTTACGTCTTTAGCATAATTTTTTTCGTATATTTTTTGGAGTTCTGCGTCGCTATTTTTTCCGCCATCAAGCGTATTTTCCCCACTTTTCAGCGCGCATCGCTCATACCTCAAGTTTCCAACCATTGTGTAGTAGCTTCTTGCTGGCACAACATTGTGTTCTAAGCATAAATCCCAATTTGCTCGAACGGCATCAATATGATCGTGATAAAAACCTGCGTCTCGCATTTTATGCGTTACGGAATCCGCGCGCTGCAACCAGTAATACAGCACTGCATCCACATGCACAACGCAATTCATGCGCGAGTACAGAACGCTTGCCATTGCCGTGTCTTGCGCAAACTTTCCTTCGGGGAATCGCACTCCATCCCAGATTTCTCGCTTGTACAGCCTGCACCAATTCGCTTCGTTAAAGTAGCGCGCTTCGCTATTTTTGCCGAGCTTGTTTCCGATTATTCTAAATATTTTGCAAAATACAGTTTGATACGCTTTTAGAGGATTTTTTACGATTTTTATTTGAGTCGCGTTCTCTAAACGCTCGGTTGCTGGCGATTTTTCCGCACGCAAGTCACTCGCATCCAAGCCACGCGCACCCAAGCCAGCTTCTTTTTTAATCTGCTCTAAACTACTTAGTCCGAATTGCTGCCATTTCGCTTTGCTCATACTGGCTCCACTTTGCAAAATAGCGTTTAGCAAAATCTCAATATTTTTGCAATCTAGAATATCGTCATTGTCTGCAAACGCTATAAATTCCCCACTCGCTGCATCAAGCCCTGCGTTCTGCGCGCGCGATATTCCGCCGTTTTGTTGGTGTATTACTTTAACTCGCGAATCTTTTGATGCGTATGAATCGCAAATTTTGCCCGAGTCGTCTTTTGACCCATCGTCTACCAAAATCAGCTCTATGTTTTTGTACGTTTGCGCAAGAATCGAGTCCACGCATCCGCTCAAATACTTTGCAGAATTATAAACTGGCACGATTATAGAAACTAGCGGATTTTCGTTTTTAGCGTAATTTTCCATTGCTATCCTTTCAAAACCGCGTTCTGCTCTGCTTTACAAGATGAGATTTTGCTAGATGAGATTTTGCGCATTTGACGAATCTTTTTCTGCCCATCCTTAAATCCGCGTATCATCGCGCGAATCTTAGCAAATTTATTCTTTTCCCACAACGCAACGAAAATCATATCTCGCACAACCGCACGCAACGACTTAGCATACGAATATGTTCCCATTTTGTAGTCCACTACTTGCATATTTCGCGCTATGTAATACTTGCGATTTGCGTTGTGGTTCCACACGATTGGGTGTTTTATAATCAAGTTTATTGAACGCGCTTTGCCGATTTGGTGTTCCATTATAACGTTTTGGCACTCTACGATTTTCCAGCCAGCGCGCGCAAGTCGCCTTGAAAAGTCGAAGTCTACTCCGTCAATTTCTAGCCATTCGTCAAATCCGCCGATTTTAGCCCACGCTTCTACGCTTGTTAAGCTTCCAGACGTTATACATTCGTCTTCGTGGCATTTGCTGTGTAAAATCGTGCCGTCTAAACGGTTTTTTAGCAAAGAGCATACAATTGCGACTTTTGCATTTTTTGCATTTTCAAGATTTCCCTGATTTTCCAGGATTTTCTTGTATTCGCTAATCATGTTGCTTGGCACAACAGAATCGTCGTTAAGCGTTAGCACCCAGTCAAATCCTTGCGATTTTGCCCATTCAAACACTTGCGTTAATGCTTTTGCAAAACCAATATTTTGACTGTTTTTAACTAAAGTCACGTTTGCGTATTTGCTTACAACTTCTTGCAAACTTTTAACATTTTTAGACGCATTGTCTACGATTATTACACGCTCTACTTGACTGCATAGAGCTTCTAAACACGTGCTTACGTCTGTTAAAGTTGGATTATAGGTGATTATTCCAGAACAAATACGCATCTTAGTCCAAACTGCGATTCGTGCTGCTACTATCACTGCGATTTCTCACAGCACTTTCAACACGATTCTTGCTACCACTTTTCACGCAACATTTGCTCGCAAAACCAACAATCAAGTTTGTAAAACGCTTGAGTATTACAGAGAGCACAAGGATCACCGCAAACTCTGCGATTAGCAATCCGTACGCTTGCCAGCGATTAAGCCACACTGGGTATATTACTGTAAACACTTGCATTATCAACACATGGTGTACCAAAAAAATCGGGTACGAATATGCGGATATAAACTTTGTACACGCGCTTAATGGCTTAAAACTTTTAACAAGTTCACCAATATAAGAAAGCAGCAAGAAAGCAAATATTCCTACAATCGTAACGGCAATATTGCCTTGCAAAACGTGCGTTAATTGTTGTGCTGCAAGAATCACAAAAGATACTGCAGCAAGCCAATGCGGAACTTTTTTAATGAACTTTACAAAAATCATGCCAAATACTAATTCTGGCAATCTTGTTGTTAAAAGAATGTCGGACGGCACTCGTGGAATCTGGTAAAACATAAAGAACACAACTGTTACAGCATATAGAGCCAACACAATGCACACAGTTGTTATTGGCATTTTGTTTACGCCAACTCTTAAAAGAGGGAACACTATGTAAAACAGTATTATGAATCCTAAGAACCATTCGCCTAGAATATAAAAAGTCCCTACACCGAATGCAGCAGCATAACCATCCATTCCAAAAAGCGAAAAAATTGCTGTTATTTTATGCCTTGGTACAAAAATATAGCCATTATTGCGAATAAACAGTAAAATATTCGCCACAACAAATGCCACCCAAAACATTGGATACAACGTTTTTGCGCGCTTTGTGTAGAATGTGCGCAAATCAAGACTTTCTCTATCGCCATAGTTGTACATAAGAGCAGCGCCAGAAATAATCAAAAATAGCGATACTCCTAATCCACCAATGTAGATTCCAAACGGTCTATTTACAAAGAACCGCATTGGCTCCAAATACGGATTGTTAAAATGAGTTACAACAATCAAAATCGCAGCTATTGCGCGAATCCAATCCAAATAGAAAAGTCGCGGTTTTCTTGCGCGCGCGCGAGCGCATTTTTGCACGTCTGTATTTACGCTTATATCACTCATCTTCTTTACCTTCACTACCAACGTTACCTTTACGACCAATGTGCACAATTCTTTGAGCTATGTACAAAGTCTTATAAAATACACGTTTTGCCATACTTCTTAACACTCTTAAAGCAGCGTAGCGGAAGCGCTTTCCGCGCATTATTTCTCTACAAGTTTCTTCCAAGTTGCGTCTAATCCATGGCGTGCTCACAGATTTCGTGAGTTCTCGCACATCGAATTCGAGATTCGTCATTTCTATTCGCGCAAAGTGGTCCGAAAATATGTATGCGTCATAATATCCGTTGGCTTGCGGCACATATCCGTATGCTCGTTCTATAAAGTGCAACAACGTTCCGTCTATTTTTAGCGGTTCTGCTGGAAAATCTTCGTAAGTCCACTTTCTATCCAATAGTCCTCGCATAGCTTTTGTGCGGAACCAAAACATTGTGCCAAGTGGAGCTATAGCGTCTTTATTTTCGTCTAGCGGAACGCTAATTCCTAACTTTTTTTCTAGGAACTTCTTTGTGCCTTCAAAGTTTGGACCCCAAGTGTACGTAAATCCTGGGAAGTAGTCTGCGTGGTTTGGCGGCGTTGGCATTGCCATTCCAAGTCGCGGATGCGTTTCAAACAGATTTATAACGTTTTGCACATACTCTTTGCTTGCAAGAATATTCTCAAAGCACTTGTACGCAAAGCCATCGCCTATGCTTCTAGGCGATAATTGCGTAACTTTTTTATCGTGAGCAAAGCATACGTAATCGTACTTCATAAGGTCCGCACCGCCGCCAACTAAAAATGCGCTTACATCTCTACCACGATTTTCAATCAATCGAACATCCACATTATATGGAAGATGTTTCACGCGTTGTTTCACGATTTGTTGATTTTCTTTCGATCCTACAGTTAGGATAATATCCGATCCTTCTGGCATAGATTGCACATATTGAATCGTTTTTTCAAGCAAATCCATGTAATACAAGTGCATGCACAACGCGACTTTTGGCTTAGATGTAGCTGTTGATGAGCTTTCTACAATCTGATTTTGTGGCAAAATGTATCGCAAATGAAGATTCTTCATCAAATCTGCCATATTCATGCTTCGTAAAGCATTTTCCCAAATCAAATCCGTGTTGTAATCCGTGTGGTCACGCAAATACTCGTATAAGTCTAATGCTGGGTTTCCAACGGATTGCGTAGAAACATCGGAGTAATCGTGGAAGAAAGACCTGCGCTTAAAAATCGGGCATCTCTTGTATTCCACAATCTGCCTTGCAGCATACGTTATTGGACCATAAGAATAGCCTTCTAAATCACTCGTATCAACGTATACAGACCACTTGTAACCCTTATCTGCAAATCGCTTTGTAAACACAGATTCATGCAATCCAACCGACTCAAAGTAGCTGTTGATTGGTGGAAGATTATTCCAATAATCCTGAAAATCTTTAGATTGAACAAAGCTTTTTCTGTATGCGTGAAAATGCGATTGAATATGTTCTGGCAAATATCCGTACGGACTGTATCCAAACGGGTCTCCATTAACCTTATGAAACTTTGTTATGCCCCAAAAATCAAGGTCTTTTGCGTTCATAGCGTTAAACATTTCACTAAATGGGTACACAGGACCCATAATTGTTGCGTTAAATAACACTACTTCGTCAAACTTTTCCAACTCTGCCCAACCGTAAGAGTCCATTGCGGTTTTGTACGCCCACACGTCAAAACCTTTGTTTTCGCGCAAAATAAACTTGTTCGCATAGCTTTTAAGCATCGCTTTGCTTGGCTCGTCGATTTTGCCGTTTACTACAATCGCAAGCTCGTTAAAGAATGGTTTGAATCCGTCAAGCAGCGTAGACACATAGTGGTCTGCGTGACCTTGTGCATCGTAAAAGAAGAAAATGCCCAAGCGCTTTGGATTTTCCAAAATCATGTTATCTCCTGATTTACCTTTAATTATCCTTGATTATTCTATTGTGTAATTTTGTAATTTGTTTAATCGCAAATTTATTTATTTCTTAACTTTTACTTATCACTCTTTGGTTTAGTTAAGTTTTTAATCATATTTTTTATCTTTTTTGCAAAACGCTTATAAGCTGGCATCGCATCGTAACGTTTTTGCTCTTCAATTTGCAAACGCTTTTGCTCTTCTTCATATTTTTGTTGATTCACCTGCATAATATGCAAAGACATTAAGTCTACTTGCTCAGCATAAGTTGCGTTCTGTGGGTTATTAAAACTATCTGGTTTAATGTTTCGGTAAACGTTAAGAAGAACATCACACACTGAACCGTGTTTTATTATGCAATCGCTTTCTACAACCTGATTCATAAGGTCTACAAGCTCTTCTAGCACAATCGAGCACGCGCGTTCTAATCCCCATGTTTCAATAACAGCGTTTATTGCTTCTTGAAAATCCTCGACTTTTAGGCGTGTAAAGAACTCATCTTTTACTATTTTTAATCCACGATTATCAAACCATTTTGCAGCTTCTTTAACGGTTTGCTTGTGACTTTTCAGCGCGCAATCGTCGAAAGAATCATTAACAAAAGCACCGTTGGAATCGTTAACAAAATCACCAGCAAAATCGTAAACAGCGCTTACAACATCTTTAACACTTCGTTGTTCTACAGTGAATTTTTCAACGCTTATTTTAGATCTTCCAGAAATTCCTCTGCCAATATGGTATTTAAGCGCGCGGAAAGCTGTTAAGTCTTTTAGCGTTTGAGCAAAAGCTACAATAGCAAAATATTCGTAAGCATCTTCTGCTTTAGAAAGTCGTGTTGAAACTGTTTTTTTGAACGCATCTCTAACTAAATCGCCCTTAAAAAGCGCTGTTATAACATTCCAAGGTGTCCAATGCGGAAAATCACTAGAAAACGTTGATTTAATAATATTATCGCCAGTTTGGTCACCATTATTTTGCGCATACATTTGATCGTAGCTGTATGCAAAATCCTCGTCCGCTTTGCCTTCTGGATGAATAGAAACACCAAAATGCAATATATCTGCAGGATGACTACTAACGTACGAGTAAAGAACTTCGCAAGCTTTAATCTCAATCTCATCATCTGCATCAACAAAAAGAACGTAATCCCCAATAGTTTCCTGAACACCAGTTTTACGCGCAACATGTCTGCCGCAATTATGTTCTTTAGCAATAATTTTTACTCTGGAATCTTTCTTTTCGTAATCGCGCAAAATTTGCAAAGTATTATCTGTACTAGCATCGTCAACAACAATAATCTCAATGTTTTTAAGAGTTTGATTAATAAGAGAATCCATGCACTGCTTAATATACGGTTCTTTGTTGTAAGCAGGAACCACTATGGAAATTGCAGGATTCATATCGTCTCCATTGCACACTAATCGGTAAAACAGCACAAATCATATCTATTGTACTACTAAACGTAATCCTTATAGCTTGTTGAACATGTATAGAATCTTTAGAATCTTATAATACAATTGTAAGTAGCGCATGTAGATTAAACGCATAGAAGGATTGTAGTATGAATCAAGCAGACTCTAGTTGCATTAAAGAATTAAACACTAATCAACTACAAGATTCAGCTACACTCGAAAAATGCGGCAAAAAAAGCAACGCAACTAGCGCAACTGGAGCAATTATAGAAAAAACGTATTCTTTTAACGGCTTTCTTGATTTTTGCAAATCTAATGTTGCAGAACTTGCAATAAGCGCGATTTTCTTGATTATTGCATACGGTCAAAAAGCTTTTTCTAACACTTTTTCTATAGACACAGAAGAGATGATCTCTAGATCTAAGGCTCTTTACAATTCTTGGATTCGCCTAGAACGCTTTGGATTGCTAGCTTTTAAGTACGTTACAGGAAGGTACTGGTATAACAATTCATTAGCTGGAATCTTAATGATTCTTGCACTTTTTGCCTCCGCAACAACATGGGCATATTTGTTTAGCAAAGCGCACAATTTAGGCGCAAAATTCCACCCAGCTTTATTTATGATTCCGTTTATAAGCGCTCCTATTCTTGCAGAAATGCTTGGATTCTTGCTTATGGGAGATGACGTAGCTTGTGCGCTAATGTTTGTTAGCATATCGCTTATGTGTGCGCATAACGCGTACCAAAATCGCAAGCAACTTAAGACTCTTTTAACGTACGCATTAATGGCTCTGATTTTTGCAATTTTTGGTTTTACTCTCTACTTAGCAATGACTACTGTTTTTGTTGCTGGAACAGCCATGATTGCACTAATGATTAAAGGAGACTATGCGTGCAAATTCAAGAACATAGTAAGCTACGTTTTTACGTATATTTGCGTGTTTATAGCAAGCTATGCATGCTATGTGATTTTGAACAAAATTGTTATAGCCGCCAACCACACATTCACAGATCCGTACATTAAAGAACAAATGCGTTGGGGTAAAGACCCTATAACAAAAATCATTCATACTATACTTTCGCATGCAAAAAACATGTATCTAGGAAGAACAATATTCCATAGCGCATTTATAACAATTGCATTAATCTCTTTAGTGTTATTAACTATTGTTCAAGTGATTCGTAAAGAGCTTAACGCTTTTACTATTATTTTTGCTATTGCTATAGTTGCAAGCCCTATGATGATGAGCGTAATACTTGGCACATCTGGAATAGCGCGAACGGAACTAACATACCCGCTTGCTGGCGCTTTTGCATGCATGTATTTGTTACATTACATTACGCAATTTAGTAAAAAGACTTTAACAACGATTATTGCGTGCGTTCTTCTTGCAATTATTGGATTAAGTCAGTCGTTTACAGTAAATCGCTTGTATTACACGGAATACATGACTTACAACCGAGACTATTACATTGCTCAAGATGTTGCTAGAAGAATAGAAGTACTACAAGCAAATCATAAAAATCCGCTTAAAGTAATATTTGTTGGCAATCACATATCGGACTACAATCCTAGCGAATTTAAGTCAGATCAGCTTGAACTTATTGGGCGATCAATGTTTGAGATTGGATTCTCAACTCTTCACGGCACATGGGTAAAAGCTGGTTTTATACGCTCAGCTACTGGATTTAAGATGGAAACTCCTGTATTAGAATCCGCTTATATAAACGCAGAAGAGGCCGTACAAAATCTGCCTTCTTGGCCTTCGAATAAATGCACTACTGTTTTAGATAACAAGTATATAGTCGTAAAATTCTCTGAACCAGTGCAAAATAAGCATTAAGTAGGAGTTAGATATTTAGATATTACTAAATAGTAGTTTCAATCTCGTAACGTGGGCGATGCTTAGATTCCATGTAAATCTTTCCAATGTATTCGCCCACAATGCCGATTGAAAGCATAATCAATCCGCCAATAAACCACATTGAGAACATAACAGAACCCCAGCCAGCAACTGCTTTTCCTTGCAAAACGGAAGCTATTACGTAAACAAATACACATAGCGAAACTAAAATAGACGCGAATCCTGCAAATGTTACAAAACTCAAAGGCTTAGTAGAAAAAGACGTAATGCCATCTATAGCAAACGAAATCATCTTTTTAAGCGGATACTTAGACACACCAGCTTTGCGCTTACCACGCACATACTCAACTTTTGTTGACTTAAAGCCAATCGATGGCACTATACCACGCAAGAAAAGATTAACTTCTTTGTATTCCAAAAGAGCTTTCAACGCATTCTTGCCCATAAGTCTATAATCGGCATGATTTGGAACGGTTTCTGCACCCATCCACTTAAAAACACTGTAAAAAGCTAATGCAGTGTTGCGCTTAAACCACGTGTCTGTTTCTCTAGACGAGCGAACGCCATACACAACCTCGTAGCCTTCCACATATTTTGCAATAAATTGATCAACAACATCAACATCGTCTTGCAAATCAGCGTCCATGGAAATTGCAGCATCGCAACCCGATTTATATGCTGTAGTTAATCCAGCAAGCAAAGCATTTTGATGACCACGATTATGCGCAAGCTTTACACCGCCAAAAAGCGAAGGATTCGACTGGTGTAAATCGCAAATAATATTCCAAGTTGAATCTCTAGAGCCATCATCCACAAAAAGAATACGGCTAGAATTCGAAATAATCTTATTTTCAATAAGAAAAGTAACTTTGCTTAAAAGAATACTAGAAGTTTGCGGAAGAACAGGCTCCTCGTTGTAGCAAGGAAGAACAAAATATATGCATGGACGTTTGCCGTTTTGCAATGTTTCACGCAACGTTAATCCTTTCTAAAAACCATAATTTAGCATTAAAAATCCAGAAAAGTGACGATTTTCAATAACTATTTTAGAAAATCACTCATAATCTTTTGGATTTTGCTATTATCTCCCCAAACTGCTGGAGAATCGTATGGTCTATCTGGGAATGCACCATACTCAAGCGAAATATCAAGATTATTCTCGCGAATGTAGCGCTCAACGCGATCTGCAAGCGAAACAGGCTCCCCCGTGCAGCAATTAATAACGCCATTTACTTTATCTTGCAAAACGGTTGCAGCAATTTGCTTAGCTAACACGTCTACATTAATAAAGTCGTACTTGTTTTTGCCAGTAGTAAACGGAAAAGTCTTCTTGCCATCTTGAGCAGCTTGAAGAAGCTTAGAGAAAATAGAGTTTCCACGAGCGTCGTCGCCCACAATGTAGTACGCGCGAATCCATTGAACAGTAGCGTCATACTCTTTGCCCAAAAGCAAAGTAGCTTCACGCAAAGCGTTCTTAGAAATGCCATACATAGAAGCTGGCTTGCAAGGCGTGTTCTCGTCAATAGCGCCCTCCCAGTAGCCAACTTCGTGCATAGAGCCCATAACGGCAATCTGCTTTAAGCCACCTTGAAGCATAAGACGAATAAAGCGGTAATGGTTCGATAAATCTTCCATGTGAGTGTCTGCAGCATGCTTAAAACCGTTGCGCCAAGCCATGTGCAAGCAAACGTCTGGGGAACCAAGCTTTGTGAACAAATCAGCATCATCGCTAAAAATATTCGCTTCAATACGCGTTGCACGCTCATCAACACCGTCTAAACGCAAGTCGGAAGCAATTACGCTAGCGCCTGCATCTAAAAGAGCTTTAACAACGTGACGACCAATATACCCACCAGCACCAGTAACAAGAATTCGCTTACTCATAATTTTTCAGTTTAGCAGCGTATAAAAACTTTCAAACATGCCAAAATAAATAGAACAAGATAATCACAAAATAATCACATAAAAAGTACATCATAATCAAATTAACAATTAATCTAAAAGCTAAAATTATTACATGTTATGCTGCGTATAACATCACGTATAATATTGCGCATAACTTAACCGAATATTTGACCAAATATTGAGTCAAATATTGAATCAAATCAATCCCCAAATGTAAACTTAACAAAGTTATATGTGCATACACACTGCAAATTTGTAAGAAAGGCAGCGATGACAACAAAGTCTGACGCCATCTATCACCCTGGTAGAAGCAAAGGTCTGATTGACGTTCCAAGATACCTTTATTTACTTGACTTACTTGTAAAAAAAGAAGTACGCATAAGATATCGCGGTTCTTGGCTCGGTATGGCTTGGACGTATGTAAAGCCAATAACGCAATTTGTAGTGTTCTACGTTGCAATGGGGATTTTCTTAGGACTTGGCCGCGGAGGCGGAATTCAAGCCTACCCACTGTACCTTTTTAGCGGAATCATAGTAACAAACTTTTTTGTAGAAGCATTCTCTAATTGCACAAGATCAATACTTTCTAATGCTGGCTTAATACAAAAAATCTATCTTCCTAGAGAGCTATTCCCACTTGCATCGCTACGAGTTGCTTTTGTACACTTTTTCCCACAAGTAATCGTGCTTATAATCGGAGCTTTATGCATGGGGTGGATCCCAGATTTTGCAGGCATAATAGTGGCAATAATCGGATTTATTAGCGTATGCACGTTTGCGTTTGGTCTTGGATTATTCTTTGGAGCAATCAACGTTTTTTACCGAGATGCAGAAAATATTACAGACTTGGTAGCAATGGTTGCTGTATGGCTTGCACCGTGCTTCTACACGTGGCAAATGGTTGCAGCTCACGCACCACGATGGGTTTTAGAGATGTATTATGCAAATCCTATTGCAATAAGCGTTGAAGCATTCCACCGCGGATTCTGGCTAAATGCCACAGATCACACTTTCCAATTTGCAGGATCTTGGTCTTTAAGACTTTGCGAAAGCCTTGTAGTTGCGTTTGCTGTACTACTTATTGGCGAAGTTACATTTAGACATCTTGAAGGCAAGTTTGCTCAAGAAATTTAAGCTTACTAAGATTTGGATTTTACTTTTAAAAGCAGCAGGAGTTATATATGAATAAGTCTTCCAACACACTTCCAGAAGACGTTGTGTTAAGCGTTTCTAACGTTACTAAACGATTCTCGCTGCGAGCAAATCATTCGATTAAAGAGTCGATTGTAAACTTGCTAACACCGCCATCTAAAAAGCACGAGACACAAAACTTTACAGCTTTAAGCAATGTTAGTTTTAATATTAAACGCGGCGAAACCGTTGGACTAATAGGCATGAATGGCTCCGGAAAGTCCACTATGCTTAAAATGCTTTCTGGAGTTATGCAACCAGACGAAGGCGAAGTTTTTGCGCGCGGAAGAATCGCAGGACTAATCGAAGTTGGAGCAGGATTTGCTGCCGACTTAACTGGTCGCGAAAACGTGTATCTTAACGGCGCAATACTTGGAATGACAAAAGAAGAAATAGACGATAAATACCAATCAATAGTAGACTTTAGCGAAATAGAGCCTTTTATGGATACAGAGGTTAAGTTCTACTCTTCGGGAATGTTCCTTAGATTGGCGTTTTCTGTAGCAGCGCACAGCGATCCAGACATTTTCTTAATCGACGAAATTCTTGCAGTTGGAGACGAAGCTTTTCAACACAAGTGCATAACAAGGCTTAAAGAGCAGCAAAAACGCGGGCAAACAATGGTGATTGTTTCTCACAGCGAAGATCAAATTAAGCAACTTTGCTCCCGTTGCATAGTGCTGTCTCATTCGCACATGATTTACGATGGCCAAACCGAACCAGCGTTTAACGTAATGCGCGAAAGCTTAAACAATAAAGCTTAAACGAAAATCTTAAGCAATAAAACTTAAAAAAAAAACATAAACAATAATCAAAACTAAAAAAGGCAAAAGGCATATAAGAGGATATTATGGAAAGCATGAGTAACACAACAAACTTTGAGCCAAAAAACATAATTGTAACTGGCGGATGCGGCTTTATTGGGTCTAATTTTGTGCACTATGTAGTGAACAATCACCCAGAAACACACGTAACAGTATTAGACGCGTTAACATACGCAGGAAATATTGAAAACATTGCAGGATTGCCAGAAGATAGAGTTGACTTTGTGCACGGCAATATTTGCGATGCCGAGCTTTTAGATAAGATTGTTCCAGGGCACGACGCGATTGTGCACTACGCTGCAGAATCGCACAACGACAACAGCATTGCAAACCCAGAACCATTCCTTAAAACAAACGTTGAAGGCACTTTTAGACTACTAGAAGCAGTTAGAAAATACGGGATTCGCTACCACCACATTTCCACCGATGAAGTGTACGGAGATTTGGCATTAGACGACCCAGCTAAATTTACGGAAGAAACGCCATACCACCCATCAAGCCCATACAGCTCAACAAAAGCAGCAAGCGATATGTTGGTACGCGCATGGACTCGCACATACGGTTTGCACACAACAATCAGCAATTGCTCAAACAACTATGGGCCATATCAGCATGTTGAAAAGTTTATTCCGCGACAAATCACAAATATTCTAGAAGGCATTAAGCCAAAGCTGTATGGTCAAGGCTTAAACGTTCGAGATTGGATTCACACAGAAGACCACAGTAGTGCTGTTTGGACAATCCTAACAAAGGGAGAACTTGGAAACACCTACTTGATTGGCGCAAATGGCGAGAAAAACAATATAACAGTTTTGCGCATGATTCTAGAAATGATGGGCAAAGATGCAAACGACTTTGAGCTTGTAAAAGACCGCCCAGGTCACGACCGCCGCTACGCGATTGACAGCACAAAGCTACAAACGCAACTCGGATGGAAGCCAAAGCACACAGACTTTACAACAGGCTTAGAGCAAACAATTAAATGGTACACAGAAAATCGCGCGTGGTGGGAAGGCGCTAAAAGCGCGACGGAAGCAAAGTACAAAGCTCAAGGTCAGTGAATCGTCTAAAAGCTTACAAACTTTGTAAAGTCAGGGTTTGTAAGCTTTTTTAGGTTTGCAAAAGTCAAGTCTGCTTATATGCAGCTTGTATGCAATAGTTTGCAAATCTAACAAAAAAATCTAGTCGCAAATCTAATCAAAAATAAAGAATTTGTAGGATGCTATGGAATTTGAAAAAGAACTAAGCGTTACAAAAACCAATATTCCAGGTTTAATCGTGTTTAATCTTCCAGTACACGGAGATAACCGCGGATGGTTCAAAGAAAACTGGCAGCGCGCAAAAATGACGGCTCTAGGACTCCCAGACTTTGGACCCGTACAAAACAACATCTCGTTCAACGAAAAACGCGGAGTAACCAGAGGCATCCACGCAGAACCATGGGATAAATACATAAGCATTGCTACTGGAGAAGTATTTGGAGCATGGGTAGATTTAAGACCAGGTGAAAGCTTCGGCCAAGTGTACACAACCACACTAAACCCTAGCAAAGCAATCTACGTGCCTAGAGGCGTAGGAAACAGCTTCCAAGCTTTGCAAGATGGCACAGCATACACTTACTTAGTAAACGCACATTGGTCGCTAGAGCAAAAGAAAACATACACTTTTGTAAACCTTGCAGACCCAGATTTACACATTAATTGGCCAATACCTTTAGAAGAATCCGAACGAAGCGAAGCTGACTTACACCATCCAATGCTAAAAGACGCAAAGCCAATGGCGCCAAAACGCACTCTTGTAACTGGATGCAAAGGTCAACTTGGTTGTGCAATACAAAACTATGCTAAAGAGCATGATTTAGAAGGATTTGAGTACGTAGACTTAGATAGCTTCGATATAGCGAATAAAGACGATTACAGCCACTATGACTGGGATTTGTACGGAACGATTATTAACACAGCAGCATACACGTCTGTAGATGGCGCACAAACGCCACAAGGGCGAAGAGCCGCGTGGAATAGCAACGTTAAAGGAGTGGCAAATCTTGCAAAAATAGCGCAAGAACACCACATTACTCTTGTGCACATCTCAAGCGACTATGTTTTTGACGGCACTCAAGAAAATCACAAAGAAAACGAAGATTTTGCACCACTAGGAGTGTACGGCGAAACAAAAGCTGCAGCGGATTCTCTAGTAGCAAACGTTCCACAGCATTATATTATTCGCTCAAGTTGGATTGTTGGGCAAGGACGAAACTTTGTAACGCGCATGATTGACTTTGCAAACCGTTGCAAAAATGGCGAATCTGTTAGCGTTCAAGCTCCAATAGACCAAACTGGCAGACTCACTTTTGCAAGCGACTTAGTAAAAGGCATGTTCCATCTTCTAAACACGCAAGCACAATACGGAACATACAATCTTACAGGATCTGGCAGAATCGCGTCTTGGCACGATATTGCTAAAAAAGTATTTACACAACTTAATGTAGACACAAGCAAAATCGAAGCAAACAGAGTAGACGATTACACGCGAACATCTAATGGTTCTCCTAGACCACACAAGTGCGCGCTTGACTTACAAAAAATCGAGTCCACAGGATTTACGCCAGGCGATTGGGAAGATTTGCTTGAATCTTACGTAAATAGAATTGAACAAAACAACAAGTAAAGGATGTTTCAAAGATGAAAGGCATTATTCTTGCTGGCGGTTCTGGCACACGCCTATACCCACTTACTACCGTAACGTCTAAGCAGCTTTTGCCAGTGTACGACAAGCCAATGGTGTACTACCCTCTTAGCGTGCTTATGATGGCTGGAATACGAGATATTCTTGTGATTTCTACTCCTCAAGACTTGCCGAATTTTGAAAGGCTGCTTGGAAGCGGAGAGCAATTTGGAATCAACTTATCTTACAAAGTTCAACCATCTCCAGACGGACTTGCTCAAGCATTTATACTCGGAGAAGAGTTTATAAACGGCGATTCTTGCGCGCTCGTGCTTGGAGACAATATATTCTACGGAAATGGCTTGGGAGCAATTCTAAAGCACGCTGCAAGCGTAGAACACGGCGCTACAGTGTTTGGCTACTACGTAGACGACCCAGAAAGGTACGGCGTTGTAGAATTTGACGAAAATCACAAAGCCGTTAGCATAGTAGAAAAACCAGAACACCCAGCATCAAACTATGCTGTTACAGGCTTGTACTTCTACGATTCCAGAGTTACAGAGTTTGCAAAACAAGTTAAGCCGAGTGCGCGCGGAGAGCTTGAGATTACAGACCTTAACAAAATGTACTTAGAAAATGGCTCGCTAAACGTTATGACGCTTGGTCGCGGATACGCATGGCTAGACACTGGCACAATGGACTCGCTTTACGAAGCTGGCGAATTTGTGCGCACAATAGAGCGAGCGCAAGGGCTGCCAATCGCAGTGCTTGAGGAGATTGCGTACGAGAATCAATGGATTAGTCGCGAGCGTTTGCTTGAGTCGGCGCAAAAGTATGGCAAAAGCAATTATGGCAAGCACTTAAAGCAGGTTGCGGAAAATCGCATTATTATATCTAAAGATTTGTTTGCGGAGTAAAACGGATTAAAAAGGTTTGTTTGCGATTCTCCATTATTCGCGCGCACTATTCGCGCGGATTATTCACGCGGATTAGTGGCAAATCACAAGCAACCGCACGATAAATAACAAGAGATAAATCACAAAAGACAAGGGGTCAGATGCGTAATGCATCTGGCCCCTTGTTAGGGATAGAAGAAGTTCTTTAATTATACACCAAAGGCGTAAGTTTTGCTATCCCTAAGCGTGCCATTTTCTGAATAAGCTTCAAAATGTGTCCAATAAATCCCTGGTTTAGGATTCCACAATGCCCATGGACCCTTAAATTGGCTTACCCATTGCTTGGCGTTATAATCGTAAATCTTAATAATCGTATATCCCTTAGGATTATTTGTTACAGCTCCCAAAAGAACTCTATTCCCTTGCCAAGCTGCATAAGTGCCAGAAACAACCGTTTTTTCGTCTGCCTCATGCTCAAGAGGATTGTTTACTTGGTAGTGGAAAGCAATTGTTTTAGTTCCAAGAGACTTATAAGTGTAAGCATCGCGAACCTCGCAATGAAGCCAATAATCGCCATTGCTTGTTACCCAAGATGCCCAATTGCCAACACTCCAATCAGAGATTGTACGCCATTGCTTGTTATATAAATCGTAAGAAAGCCAACGATATTCCAAGCGTCTATTCAAATTGCCTGTAACAGCAGCTCCAACAGCAATATCGTTATTACGAATAATCCATGTAAAGTCTACGTTAGTTTGCGTTACTGGAGAATTTGGACCAGTTCCAAATGCGCTAACGTCAACATTTCCATCAATACCAGATATGCAAGCCTTAGACGTGTACTGCCATCCGCGCAACGCCGTTCTAATGTTAAATAGCGGAGTTGCACCGTAGCTAGCGACCCAACTTGCGCGATCGTGAATGTATTGCGAATTAAGCGGGCCTTTCAAATAGTTTGCATATGAGTAAATGCCAAGATTTGTGTATCCTGCGTTATACAACTGATTCCACCAAGACGAAACAATGTTTTGGTAAACATATGGGCTAGTTGGAGCGGTGTGACCAGTCCAAACCCATTTTTCAAGATCGTAGTAAACAGGATAAGAAAGGTCCCCTGGGCTAACGCCTGCACGCCTAAGAAGACTTGCAACGTCTGCGCCCTCGTTAGCGCCATCTTCTGGTTTTTCGGCGTAAGAATACATGTAGATTCCAAATGGAATGCCTAAACGCTTGCACTCTCTAATATTGCGCAAAGCGTATTTATCGTAGCCATTTTCCCATCCGTAGCTAATTCGTATAATCGCGCCTTCTACGCCAGCTGCCTTAGCTGCAGCCCAGTCGATTTCTTTTTGATGTTCGGAAACATCAATCACGCCACTAGCGTTGTATGCGAACAGGCTTCCATTGCCATCGTAAAAGGCCTGAGTTCCGTTGTAGTCTCCCCACCTAGTGCCAAAGCCGTTTGTTGGCAAAGAAATCTTACGCACAGAACCATAAGTTGTATACGTAGATGTTCTAGATTCCAAAGCTTGCGACTCCTGGCTTTTTTCGTTTGAATCAGCTTCTTGGGGATTTTTTTGATTAGAGCTTACAAGAACAACCTTGTTTTTTCTAAGAGAACGCTTATTTTCAACACGCTTTTTGCTAGAAATCTGAGTGTTATTGGTGCTAGAAGAATCAAGATTAGTGACATCTGAATTAGCACTGCTTGAATTAGCACTGCTTGAATTTTCGCGTTTTATCTCTTTTCGCAAATCACCAACAGTTATAGGCGTAAAACGCTCACCGTTACTTTTAGCAAGTGGATCTGGCTGCTTATCTTTAGTTCCAACAAGCTTAGAATCAGTAATAGTTTGGCCAGTTTTAAGTGACTTTAATTCTCCATTATCTGCAATCGCATACTTTGAAGACACAACTTCGTCTTTGTTTGTAAAGGAAGATGCCACTTTTTTAGGCAACTTAGATGCATTACTTGAATTGCCATTAGAAAGCGCATTTAATTGATCTTCTTCAACAGTGTTAGCGCCATTATCTGACAATTCCGCATTATTTGCACCATCTGCAACATCTGCGACTTTGGAAGCAACATTCTTAAAATCCCAACGATTTTCTACCTTAAACGCAGGAGCAGAATTTACAACAAGAGCTGTTGCTACAGAAACTAAACTTGCAATTACACGTACAATAAACTGTCCCAAAATCCCTCCAGACACATGTTTTACGTGTTTAACTGTTACAACAATACCAACATGCGCAAACAGCTTAAAACATGTGTGTACTAAAGCAAGAACGAAATAAAACAGGAATGAAAAGCGAATGAAAATGCAACAAAAATGGAGCGGATGACGGGAATCGGACCCGCGTCATCAGTTTGGAAGACTGATACTCTACCATTGAGCTACATCCGCAATATGCAAATTTTGCAAGCTATTAATCGCCCTGCAAAACAGCAACTCGATTAATTATACAGACTGTTTAGACCTAAAGCAACTTTCGACACTCCACTTAGATACTCAAGAGCGTTGTAGCACACGATAACATGCCTGCTTTTGTTTACCACCTGACCAAAAAAGGAACAAACGCGGGAAAAAGAAACAAAACCAGGCAGTGCAAATCGCAAAATATCTAAGCTATTTCTAGAATCACAAACGCAGAGGCGATTGCGGATGCGTTTTCAAGCAAACCATCGTGACTCAAAGAAACATGCCATCTAATAGAAAGACCATTCTGCGTCTTAATCATAGGAACCGTGCTCAAAGATTGCATAAGCTTCTCGTTAACAGCAGTATCAAGATGAACGCTTGGGCATCCATGCGAATCGTCTAAAATCTCAATGCTTGCCCAAGGCGTGTTGTCTAAAGTATACGGATATTGCAAACCAAGAGCGCTCATCGCCTCGCACCACGCTTTTATAACCGCCTCTTTACCAGCCCAGCGAGCCGCAATATGAATCGCTTGTGAGTCGTTCTTAGCATTCGCGCGCATAGCACATTGCCTAAGCTCACGCGTAGAAAATAGCGAGCGCCACCCATTGCCATCTTGCATCTGCTGCGCAAAATCCGCAACATTAACAACATCGCAACCAATGCCTGCAATCATTGAACTCACTTCCTAACTACGATAGAGCGCGACGACCTGCCTTTTTGCTTAGAGCGTAGCGCGAAAAGGCAATTCGTAGCGCTGAGCTTGCTTAAAGTTGAAAGCACGGTGTGCTTTCAACGCAAGCGAAGACGTTCGAGCGCTCAGACCGCGCGAACGACACGACCTGCCTTCGCGTTCAAAGCTTAGCACGCGAAGGCAAGTCAATTCGTTAGCAATAATAGCCACTTGCATCTAAGCGAGCATCTGGGTTTAGCAGCATAGCTTTTTCTGCTTCATGACCATCGTAACGCGACCCATCTGGCATGCGCGTGCCGTCTTTAAGCAAACGGCGATTTTGCACAGGCTCAAACAGTTGCACATGGCCCATCATGCCCTCTTGCAAAAGTCGCTGACCTGCAGCCAAGCGCGCATTTGCCTTTGTTCGCCACTCGTTAAGCGCATCCACACCAGCGCTAGAAGCCACAGCAGCCTCAAACGCGCCAGGATGCACAAGAGCCACAAATCCGCTAACGTGCCCGAATCCAAGCGATGTAGCAAGAGCCGCTTTAACAGAGCCAATGTGAATCCTATTTCGCAACCAAACCATGTGGTCATCGCGCGCAAGCTTAGGATCCACGCAATCAAGCGAAGCGTTGATTGGAACCCACCCACTTCTAAACAGCTGAGTCAAGCCATTAATCTGGAACACACATGCGCCACCCTTTGCGTGGCCAGTAAGCGACTTTTGGCTAATCACAAATAGCGGATTTCCGCTTGTGCGCCCAATCGCGTGAGCAAGCGTATTGTGTAACTCAGACTCGTTCGGGTCGTTTGCGTTTGTAGACGTATCGTGCTTAGAAACAACAGCAATATCGTCTGGAGTAACGCCAAGCGCCGCCAAATCGCGCACAAGCTTGGAATCGCGGCCGCCCAATCCTGCAGCGAGCGCGCCCAATCCTGGAGCTGGAATCGAAGTGTGAATACCATCCGCGTATGAGTGAATAAATCCAACTACGCCAGCAACAGGCAAGCCAAGCTTAAGCGCAATATCTCCTCGCGTAATAAGAATCGTGCCGCCGCCTTGCGCTTCCAAGAATCCTCCGCGCCTGCGATCATTCGCACGCGAGAAGAATCGCGGATTTATGCCTTTTTCGTACATTTCCTTGCTGTTTGCAGTGGCGTTCATATTGCCAAAACCAACCACGGATTCCACGCCAATATCGTCAATCGCACCCGTTACAACAAAGTCGGCTTTGCCGAGCGCAATCTTATCAACGCCTTCTTCTAGCGAAACTGCAGCAGTTGCACATGCCGAAACTGGCTGAATCATGTTTCCATATCCGCCAATATACGTTTGCATTACGTGCGCTGCAACAACATTTGGAAGCGCTTCTTGAAGCACGTCTGTAGGAATCTCGTGATTTAGGAATCGATCCAAATACAGCTTTCGCATAGACGTCATTCCGCCAAATCCAGTACCTTGTGTTGATGCCACAAGGGAAGGATGCACAGCTTGCAAGATTTCCGAAGGCGTAAATCCTGCGCAAATGTACGCGTCAACAGTAGCGACTATGTTCCAAAGCGCAATCGGGTCCACGCTTCCAACCATCGAAGCTGGAATACCCCACTTTAATGGGTCGAAGCCCTTAGGCAATTGCCCACCAACAGTGCGAGTCATGGCTGCTCGTCTTGGCACGCGAATCATGGATCCAGCTTTACGCGTAACAATCCACTCTCCCGACTCTTGGTCGCTAGAAATCTCGGTGTGCTCTTCGTCTAGCGCCACGTATTCGCGCGCAATTTGCTCTGTAGCAACGTTGAAAGATACATCGTGATCTAGGAAGATTTCGGCTTCTTCTTCGTTTGCTCCGTCTTTGTAGTCGCCGCCCATGCCAGTTTCAAACGGCCTAATTCCCGAGCGAGCCACTACTTCGTCGCGATACTTTTCTGCAATGTCTTCTTCTGGCACAAGCGTGCCTTCGGCATCGTACCAGCCTGGCTTTGGCGAGTCTTGCCAAGTGAGCAATCCCATGCTCCAAGCCAATTCCAAAACAGCTCCTGCACAAAGCGAAACCGTTCCGTTATCTTGGATTGACTGCTCAGCACTAAAGCGCGTACGGCCAGAGCCCCACGGACCAATCTCGCCAACAGAAACTATAACGATTTGGTCTTTAGGCTTTGCTGTTACGTTCTTCCAATCTTCCAAATTAACTCTTGCTTGAGTTGGAATATTTGGAGATGGAAGCGCCTTATTTAGAGACTTGACTTCAGACTTGACTTCAGACTTGTTTGAAGCATCCTGATTAGCCTGCTTGCGACTATTCTCTTGCAAAGCTTGAGCTTTAAGCTCGTTCAAGTCAAGCGGCTCCGAGCCTAATCCACCTGTTAAATCAACGTCTAGAGGCGCTTTTGCAGCAAGATTACGCGCATCTTTAGTGCACAAATCAAGCAAAAGATTCGCCATCTGGCTTGTTGTAAAGGTTTTTAAGCCACGACTTTCAACAGCTTCCACAAGAGGATCATTGCCTCCCATTAAGCCAGTTCCGCGCACCCAGCCAATCTTTGGATGAGCAAACGTTACGCGATTCGACCACACTTTTTCGGCATGCGCGCGGTTCACAATAGCGTCAAATGCGCTCTTGACTTCGCCATAAGCTCCGTCGCCGCCAAAAATACCGCGATTAGGCGATCCTGGCAACACAACGTGCATACAATGCTTTACATCTGTGTCTGCTCCGATTTGCGCAAATCCTGCGATTGCGCGCTCAACACCCCAAAGCATAAGCCTGGATTGAGATTCAAAAAGCGCACCAGAATCCGCCAAAGTTCCACTAACTGGCGGAGCTGCAAATGGGAAGAACAGAGTTGGGTTATAAGCAAGCTTCAAAATGGTGGTTGTTGCTCCGCTAACCTTCTTAGAAACTGTGCCAACCCACTTTACAAGAGCGTCAACATCTCGGTAACTAGACAAGTTTGCTGGAACAAGCCACAATTTAGCTGAAGCGGTTGCGTGAAGTCTGTAAGCTTCTTTAGCCCACTTTTTTACACTCGGCTTAAAGCTGTGAGAAGTGGCAATAACCGTAGCTCCACCTTCTAGAAGACCAGTCACAACTCGTGCTGCAATCGAATTTGGCGCAACGCCTGTTACAACAGCAACATCTCCTTCAAAGCAATTGGAGAAGATTTGCGAATCGTCTCCATAATGCTCATGATTACGCGACTTTGGCAAATCGCCAGTAGACTTTAGCGCATCTTTTGCAACTTGCTCAAAAATAGAAGACAATACGCTGAACTTATTATCGTTGCTCTTATTATCCTTGCACTTTTTAGCAAACCACTCAGCTTCGCTAGAAATTGCGCGCCCTAAACCAACAAAGCTACCGTAGCGGTTCAAAATTTCGCTAACTTGCTTAAGATCTTCGGAATTATTTGCGCAAGAATTATACTCAGAATTGTAGTAGATACGCGCCAAATCTTCGCGAGCGCTAGCCCATCGATCGTCGAAAAGAATCGCCTTGCGCTCATCAAATCGAGGCTCTACTTGCTTTGGCCAATCTGCTCCAAGCTCAGCTTCTACAGCTGCAACAACAGCCGCATTTTCATCCGCTTCATCTTGCACTTTAGGCTCTTCAACACCAAGCTTTGCTAGCACAAACTTAGCAGTAGCAGCCAAAACGCCATCCGCGCCAACAACCTGTTGCGCAAAAGCGTCAAGCGCTGCAGAATCAACAACTGCGCCACCTGCAGCGCCAGATCCTGCAGAACCTGGCTGAGCAAGAGTAATTCCGTGCTGTTTAGCAACTTGATTAATCGCAGAATCAATCAACGCTTGAGCTGCAGAAGCGTTCTTTGCTGGCTCTGTAGAAAGCTGAGCCAAATCGCCTCCGCGAACGCTTGCGCCAGATCGCGTTTGCAAAACAAGAGCCGCCAAAACGTGCGCGCGCCAGCCTTCGCCAAGCTTATATACTTCCGTAATGCGCTTATCTACTTGAGCAGGCTTTACACCAGCTGCGCCAAAAAGCGACCTCAAACTTTGCCTTACAATGTCGCTAAGAACGGCACCAAAAGCCTTGTAGCGAGGAGCAGCGGAGTTTACTAGCTTGCTAAGAGCGCTCATTGGAGCTTCTGCAGCACCGTCCACGCTAGGCACGCCAAGCTCGGAGCTTATGTCCATTAAAAGCTGGTTTCGCCTAGAAGATACGCCGTTTGTTAGCGTATCCGTTGTGTCGGCAGCACCAATTTGGTCGGCGCGAATCTTAGCACTGTATGCAATCAGCATTTCAATAGCATCCGACGCCTTAAACGCAATATCTGCAACAGAGCCAGATGGCACATTTGGCACTGCATTTGATGCATTTTGCACAGAATTATTTGCATTATTATTTGCATTTATTTGAGCAGATGCAGAAGCAGACGCAGCACTTGCCGTTGCGGTTGCTTGCGACTTTTGTGCGGCATCTTGGGAAGAATCGCCAGCAACCGACGCGTCATTAACCGCGCTTTCATCGTCTTCAAAAACTTCTGGCACAAGCGAATCTGTGTCTGTTTTATAAACACGACTCTCGTCTCGCCCAACGTTATAAACAGCAACACGCTGACTACTAAACTCTGGCAATGCAAGCGTTTTTGTACCAAGATTTGCCAAAGTTGGAGCATTCGCTAAACCAACTTCAACATATTCTTCTACGCCTAATCCACCGCAAGATTCACTAGAGAACATAAGCGCTTGCGTTTCAATCCAACGAACAGGGGAAGCAAACTGCCAAGAAAGAAGCTCCGTAAGAAGCAATCTGCCGAGTTTTTGCTCATCAGCTGCATAAGAATCCCAAGTTGCATCATCTTGCAAAGCTGCTTCAATTCGCTTTGAAGGCACAACGTCTAGAATCTTTTGCGCAAATTCGCGCGTAAGCTCAAACGGGCATGCAACCAAGTTTGGAATGTAGCGGTCAACAAGAACCGAGTAGTCAATATGCTTTGGAAGAAGCGAATCCAGCTTATCTCGGAACTCTGGCACACCTTTTCTAAGCAGCTTGGAATGGAATGGCACATCAATTCCTGGAACCAAAATAAACGGCGGCTTTCCGCCATATTCTTTAGCACGCTTAGCGGAATCTTCGGCCAAGGCTTTAAGACCTTTTATTGTTCCAGCAATCGCGTATTGCTGACCTGCCAAATTGTAGTTTACGATTTGCAAGAATTCGCCAGTTTGCTTAGAGATTCCTTCAACGTACGCGTTTACTCCATCGTCTCCTACGCCAAACTGATTTGGACGCAAAGCTCCCATTCTATAGTTAGATCTGCCTTGCGCATCTCGCTCAATCAAATGATGCATAGTGGATCCGCGGTGGAAAACTAGCTCCAACACGGTTTCTAGCGGAATAATTTGAGCGAAGGAACTTAGCGCATTGTATTCGCCTAGAGAATGGCCTGCAAAGTAAGCTGGCCAAATATCGCATCCAGCTTCACGCAAGCGAGCAGTTTGCGCAAAAGCAACAGTAGCGAGCGCAACTTGCGTAAATTGCGTTAAGTTAAGCAAGCCTTCTGGGTGACGATACGTTACGCCATTTGCTGTTAGTTCCTTAGGATTATCTCGAACAACAGCAAGAATTGAGAATCCGAGCTTTTCGCGAGTAAGCTTATCTGCGCGCTGCCAAGTTTCGCGCACAGCTGGCGATTTTGCGCGCTCATCTAGCGACATACCTTGTTTTTGAATACCCTGGCCTGGGTACACAAAGGCGGCGCGCGGCGAGCTTGTAAGAGCGCTGGCCTTAGAAACAATTTGCCCATTTACGCGGCATGTTACTTCTAGCGCAAGCCCTGCGCGTCGAACTTTTCCTACGCGCTCAACAGTTATCTCAACTTTGTCGTTAAGCTGCACCATGCCGTACATGTTGTACGTCCAGCCAATCAACTCGTAGCGCGCGCCTTTTTCGTCAACAGCTTGCGCAACGTGCTGAGCTGCCGCCGAAAGCCACATTCCGTGTACAAGCGGAGCCTTAAGCCCAGATATTGCAGCGCCTCTGTAAGAAGTGTGAATTGGGTTAAAATCGCCAGAAGTGCGCGCAAACGCCGTCATGTCTTTAGGCGCGCTCAAAACAACTCTTCTAAGCATTCTTCTAGGAGTTGCATCCACATCATATCCGTGCAAATCCGCGGCAGCTCCGTATTGTGCAGCAGGCTTTGGCAGCGCTGAACTGTAGCTGCGTCCGCGAATCGCAAATCGCTCTGTTTCGTGAGCTAAACGCGTTCCGTCTTGCGCAAAATGAACAACGTTAATCGTGACAACGCGTCCAGAAGCAGACTCTTGCGCACTTTGCGCCCAACCAACAAGGTTTACGCGCTCGCCCACGTGCTTGTTCAAATCGCTATTTGAAACGTCTAACTCTATTAAGTGATCTAAATGAACCGCGTTAAGCAATCCTTCGATTACTGGGTACCCGTTTACCATTACAGATCCCAAAGCAGAATAAATTGTTGGCCAAGCAGGACCAACTAGCGCGTCTGGCACGATTTTAGATGCTTGAAGACCACCCGAAAGTCGCCCAGCTGTAGCAGATTCGTGATCGATTCCAAGATTTCTAGAAAGCGTGTACGAAGACTTTACTACGCCAAATGGCGATTCTTCGCTTTGCTCGCTTTCATCAACTTTAGGCATTTCGCTTAAAGCATCTCCAGTAATCGCAGTATTTCCAATGCCTGCTGTAGCTGCAAGCATCTTATAAACGTGCTTTGGCAATCGCTCTCTATCTACTACTGGCACGCCTCCTGCGCGATTTGCGTCTACAATAAGCGGAATCATAATGTTTCGCACAGCGTGATTCTTATTGCTGTTCTCATTCTTGCTTGAACCGTTAGCGCACAAATCATCCCAGAATGTGTCTAATTTAACGTCTAAATCGAGCTTAATTACGCTATCTTCTTCACTAACAACGCTTATAACGTAGTTTTCACTATCATTTTGCGTTTTGTAAGCAGGATTAGAAGTTAGGTGACCAATCCAAGAGATATTCGGGCATGCGCGCACGTATTCTTCAACGTTTTTTGCGCACGCGATTTGGCTAAACGCACTTTGCGCAAGAGAAACTCTAGAATCGCCAGCAGCCATAGAACGCTTTATAACCGCATCTTCAAATCTTCCCAAAATATTCGCAATCGGCTCGTCCATTGTTGTTATTCCAGCAACAGAAATCGGCCCTGGAATTACGCGCACAGCATCCGCAGAGTAGCGCGAATCTTCCGACTGCCAAAGCTGATCCTGACCCCACCAGCGAAGCAAATCGTTGTCGATTACTGGCACAAACGGCATTGGCTTAGGGTATTCGCGCACCAAAGTTGGGAACCATGCAGCATCCATTGGAATAACGTTTGTTTGCGCTGCATCTGGGAACTTTTCAATAAGATTATTCAAAGCTTCTTGAGGATTTTCAAAAATGCTTTTAGCAGAAGGCAAGCTTGACTCAAATTCGCCAGAATCTTGCAACGCAAAACGCGCTTCGACTCGCTTAAGCAAATGAGCGTAGCGATCCGCGTATGTGGAATCCGCCCACGGGTAGCACAAGTCGAGGAATCGTTGTGCAAATTGCTGGTATGTCATGCTTTCAACATTGCCAAAATACGGCTTTGCTGTTGTGTTAAGAGCGGCAATAACCTCATCTTTGCGTAATTCAAGCTCTTCTGGATGCTTCATCATGTGAACAAGAAGACGACCACAACGCGCAGACGCATTTTCAATCTCGTAAATATCTGCGTGCAAATGGCTTAATCCGCTTGTTACTCCGCCAACAACCTTTCCAGACGGCACCCAGCGCTCGCCAATCGGAGCAAACGGATCGTCACTTGCGCCAAGACCTTCCACGCATGCATCATTTGCTTCTGTGATTCCAGGCGTCTCCACCAACATGCGCTTAACTTGCGGACTTGTGTGCGCTTCCTTTGCTGTCATTGCGGCAGTGCCAATCATTACGGCATCCACAGGCATATTTGGCAAATCGTACTTATTGGACCATTCGCCACTAATGTAGTCGGCAGCGCGCGAAGGAGTACCGATTCCGCCACCTGCTACAAGAACCAAATTATTGCATTCGCGCACTTGAGCATAAGTACTAATAAGCAAATCATCTAGCGACTCCCAAGAGTGGTGTCCGCCTGCAGATCCGCCTTCTACTTGCGCAATAATCGTTACTGGCTTAACAGCTTTTGCAATGCGAATAACTTGACGAATCTGCTCTACTGTTCCTGGCTTAAAAGCAACATACGGGAATCCGTCTTCTTGAAGAGTTTTAACAAGTTCCTTCGCTTCGTCTAACTCTGGGATTCCTGCAGATATTACAACGCCGTCGATTGGCGCTCCCGAAGCGCGCTTTTTTGGAACTATGCGCTTGGCTCCAAATTGCAAATTCCACAAGTAGCGGTCCATAAACATGGCGTTGAATTCTACAGTTGCTCCCTCTTTTAGCTGATTTTGGAGCATTTCCACGTGCTTGTTAAACACTTCTTCTGTTACTTGGCCACCGCCTGCAAGCTCTGCCCAGTACCCCGCGTTTGCAGCAGCTGCAACGATTTGCGGGTCTACGGTTGTTGGAGTCATGCCTGCAAGAAGAACAGGAGCTTTGCCTGTTAGCTTGCTAAACTTTGTAACTACTTTGCGCCCTAATGGCGTTTCTACTACGCGTGGTGCAAAATCCAACCAGCATCCCGTTCGCAAAGAATTTGCGGAAGAAGCCTCCAGTGTAGACGCATTAGCGCGAGACGCCATTGTTCCAGCTTCTACGATTCCAGCGCCACTTCCCTGAACCAGCACGCTTGTAAGCTTTCCAAGTACCTCTCCAGGGCCCATGTCGATTACCCACAAATCTTTAGCAGATTCGCCCAGATTTGCCAAAGTTTTTTTGATTTGACTTGCCCAATCCACTTGCTCTACTAAAACTTGATTTGCAAGACTTCTAGTAAGATCGGCGTTTAATCCAGCTTCTTTTGCCCATTTTTCAGCGTTATCTACAGCTTTGCTCATCATTGGCGAATGGAATGGCACTGTAACGTCTAAATACTCTGCGATTGGCGCAAAAACCGACCCTCCGCGCTGCTTCATATCTCGTAATTTTTTAGAATGAGCCGCTTCTTTTTGCGCTTCGCTTAAAACGGCCTCCATGTCTTGCGGATAGCCAGATAACACCATGTGATTTCGCGAATTTTTAACTGCTATCGAAACTTCAGCACGCTTACGATCCACGCGCGAAATCAAAACTTCTGCCTGTTTTTGAGTTACACCTTTTAACGAAAGCATTGGAGTTGCAGAGCCGTTTCCGCTTATTTCCAAAAGCCGCGCTTCGCGATCTGCAGCCGCTCCAATTATGTATGCAATCGCCAAAAGTTCCGCGATTTTGCCTTGCGCTGCCTGCCAAGAACCAGCCTCTAATCGCGCTTCTACCATTTTTGCAGCAATCACGCCTTGAGAATGACCAAGACTTGCGATTGGCTTGCAAACTTCAAAATTGTACCCAAGATTTGTAAAATCACTAACAGCTGCAAGCTGAGCCAATGCGATTCCTGGAACGCTTATTTGCGCGTCTTGCGTGCGCTCATTTGTGGATTCTAAAGCGTCGAATACGTTTATGTCTTTTCCTGCGTTCGCTAAAAGTTGCGCATATATGTTGTTTAGAAGATTTTTTGCGCTGTTATTGTAATCGCGTAGTTGCGCGCTTAAATCTTCGTCTTTTTGCGCTTCTTTTAACGCTTGAACCCATGGCGTGGATTGCCCTGCAAAAGCTAAAATATGTGGATTTTGTGCAAGCTCATCAAATAAGTATTTTGTCATTTTATTTTCCTTTGTTTGTGGGTTTACGTTTTATTTTTAAGATTTGTGTTTTGGATTATTTGTGACTTTTGTATTGTTTATGTTTTTGGATTATTTGTGACTTGTTGTTAGTCGCGCCCAGCGGCTGCTTGCGATTAATCCGCGCGTCTCAAATCATCTAAAATCGCCCTCAAATCATTCTTAAATCACATTGGCTGGTTTCCATGATGCTTCCCCGTTCTAGAAACGCGTTTTTTACTTCTTAAAATCTTCAAAGAATTAGCAATAACATCTCTTGTTTGCTCCGGATCTATCATTGCGTCAATCTGACCAGTTTCCAGCGAAAGATTTGCGTTTACAGTGGTGTTTTCGTAATCTTCAACAAGCTTTTTTCTTAAAGCATCAACATCTTGACCGCGCTCTTTTGCTTTTTGCAAATCCTTGCGATGAATAATGTTCACAGCTCCTTGAGCGCCCAAAACCGCTATTTGACTTGTAGGCCAAGCGTAGTTAAAGTCTGCTCCCATCGACTTTGATCCCATTACAATGTATGCTCCACCAAAAGCCTTGCGCAAAATCACAGTAACAAGCGGAACTTGCGCGTTTGCATACGCGTAAATCACCTTTGCTCCTCTGCGAATAATTCCAGCGTGCTCCTGGTCAGACCCTGGCTTGTATCCAGGAGTGTCTACAAGAGTTACAACAGGAAGATTAAACGCGTCGCACAATCGCACAAATCGCGCTACTTTTTCGGAAGAATTAACGTCTAAAATTCCAGCATTTACTTTAGGCTGATTTGCCACTATTCCAACAGAATGACCATCTATGCAAGCAAAACCAACCACTGCGGACGCCGCGTAAAGCTCTTGAACTTGCACAAATTCGCCATAATCTACGATTGCGCGAATAACGTCTAAAACGTCGTACGGCTGGCGATCGTTGCTCGGAACAATAGTCGCAAGCTGCTTAGCGGTTTCTCTGTCTGCGCGCGTTGCAGCGTATGCGAATGTTGGCGGATTTTGATTGCAATTTTGCGGCAAATAAGCGAGGATTGTGCGCGCGTAGTCAATGGCATCCGCCTCGTCTTCGCCCAAGTAGTGAGCAACGCCCGAAGTGGAGTTATGCACATATCCACCGCCTAAATCGTCCATGCTAATCGACTCGCCAGTAGCCGCCTTAACAACATCTGGGCCAGTTACAAACATGTTGGAATGTTCGCGAGTCATGATTATAAAATCCGTAAGAGCAGGGCAATAAACTGCGCCACCAGCGCAAGGGCCTAAAATCAAGGAAATCTGCGGAATCAAACCACTTGCTTCACAAGTTTTTTTGAAGATTCTGCCATATTGCGTAAGCGCGTTAACGCCTTCTTGAATGCGAGCGCCGCCCGAGTCGATTAGCGCAACAACAGGAACCGCAAGCTGCAACGCCATGTCTAGAAGATGGCAAATTTTCTGGCCTTCCGCGCGACCAAGCGTGCCGCCGCGAACGGAAAAATCTTGAGCATAAACTGCCACTTTTTTGCCGTACACTTCGCCAAAGCCAGTGATTACAGCGCATCCTGCAACATCGTTATTTATGTCTCCGCCATTAAAGCGGCCGATTTCTTCAAACGTGCCCGTGTCAAAAAGCAAATCCAAGCGCTCTCTTGCAGTGGATTTTCCCTTTGCATGCTGGCGCTCTGAAGCCTTTTGCTCTGCGTCTCTAGCAAGGCGAGCCGCGTGTTCTACGGCTGCTTTTCCGCGCTGAGGCTGCGTAGACTGAGCGGCTTGCGCGTCTTGCGCATTTTGCGCGTCTTTATTAACTTGTGCAGCGCTTTTATTAACATCTTTTGCAACTTGCGTATCATCTTTAGTAAGCGCACTCATTTTGCACTACCGCCTTTAGTCACGTCAATAGTTACAAGCTTTTCGCCTGCTTCTACACCATCTCCAGGCCCAACAAAAATGCCAGTAACTACGCCAGCTGCAGGTGCGTAAACGTAGTTTTCCATTTTCATGGATTCAAGAACAGCAAGTAAATCGCCTTTGGCTACGCTCTGACCTTCCGCAACGTTTACACGCGTAATCACAGCTTGCATTGGAGCCGAAATCACGCCAGGAGCATCCTTCGGCGTTTCCGACTTGTGAGTATCTCCCCTTAATCCTCGCCCTCTAAGCGGCTGCGATGCGCGAACCGTGCTTCTAACTCGTGCAGAACCAGTAAGATTGTCTACAATGTCTTGCGGAATCGTAAGTTTTACGCGCTTATTGTCTACTTCTATTACAAAAGACTCCATTTTAGTTGGCTTATTTTGAGCTTCCTCGCCAGCCTTATTGGAATCCAAAGAAGCAGGCTGTCCGCCATTTGCCGCTGCAGCAGTGCGGTTCAAATACTTGCGTTCAAGCCATTTTGTAGAAATATCAAAATCGTGATCTTGAGCAGTAAAATCAGGGTCGTTAAAAATTTGCTCAAAAAGCTTAGCAGGAGTAGGCACGCCCTCAATGCAAAGCTCCTTAAGCGCACGCCTTACGCGAGCAATTGCCGCATCGCGATTTTGCGCACTAACAATAAGCTTGCCCATCATGGAGTCGAATTTTGGAGACACACTATCTCCAACTTCTACGCCAGAATCCACGCGAATTCCAGGGCCAGATGGCCACTCTATTTTTGTTAGCGTGCCTGCACTAGGCGTAAGATTCGTGGCTGGGTCTTCCGAAGTGATTCTAAGTTCAAAACTGTGTCCGCGCGAAGGGTGATTTTGCGTAAGCTCGCCGCCGTCAGCAATCGTAAGCTGTTCGCGCACAAGATCTAGTCCGCTAACTTCCTCGCTAACTGTGTGCTCAACTTGCAATCGTGGATTAACTTCCAAAAAGTAAACTTTATGTTGAGAAGTCACCATATATTCGCACGTGCCCAAACCAACGTAGTCAACAGCTTCAAATAGGTTACGAGAATATCGGTGAAGCTGGGCATTCTCATCATCGGTAAGGAATGGTGCTGGTGCTTCCTCAACCAACTTTTGGTTTCGGCGCTGCACCGAGCAATCGCGCGTGGAATATATGGTGAAGTTTCCATGTGAATCGCGGCCAACCTGCGTTTCCACGTGGCGAGCCTTGTCTATAAAACGCTCAATAAAGTACTCGTCAAGGTCGCCGCCTTGCAAAGCGTCGTGATTCATGTAGAATCCGCGAAGCTCGTCATCGTTGTGCACAACGGTTATTCCGCGGCCGCCGCCGCCATCCGTGCGCTTCATCATAACTGGGTAGCCATGTGTTTGCGCAAAAGTCAGCAATTCTCGAATGTCTTTTACAGGCTCCGAGATTCCTGGAACGGGCGGCACTTTAGCGCGAGTTGCAACGCGGCGAGCGGTTATTTTATCCCCTAAATCAATAAGCGCTTCTGGCTTCGGACCAATCCACACAGCGCCAGCATCAATCACCTTTTGCGCAAAACTCGCTACTTCCGATAAAAATCCGTAGCCAGGGTGTACAGCATTCGCTCCGCTTTTATGCAAAATGTCTATAATCGCGTCTTCGTTTAAATAAGTGTCTCTGTACGTGTCTCCGGAAAGCGCGTACGCTTCGTCTGCCATTTCAACATACTGTGCTTGACGGTCGGATGCCGCATAAATAGCAACAGTCGGGATTCCCATTTCTTGAGCAGTGCGAATCACTCTAAGCGCGATTTCGCCGCGATTTGCCACAAGTATTTTTTTGATATTCGTAACCATACGTTACAAGTTATAGGAAATTTGGCTTATAGTATCCGTGAATTTGAACAAAACATTATGCGATTTTTTGTAAACTTCTCCAACGCGCGCTGCCCAATTCTTGTCTAATCTTTGATTCAGCAACGAAAAACAATACGAAAGAAGGATATCGTGGCTAATTTTGAATCGAACTCTGGCGCAAACTCTAGTGCAGTTGCATCTAAGGCATTTGATATTAATCGTTTAGCTGTTCCATTTGCTAAGGCATTTTTGTTTACTGTTCTTATTAGTGCTGCAACTATGGCTGGCGCATTGCCAATTCCTGGAACTCCTGTTCCTGTGACATTGCAAACTTTGGTTTTGGCTTTGGCAGGTCTTACTTTGACTTGGCGCCAGGCCGTTAGCTCTGTGCTTATGTACCTTGCGATTGGTGCTGCTGGAATGCCAGTGTTTGCAGGCGGAAAGAGTGGCATTGTGGCTTTTGCAGGCCCTAGCGTTGGATTCCTTGTTGGATTCGTATTTGGCGTGGCTGCGATTGCGCTTGTAAAGTCTGCTCTCGAAGGCGTTGTTAATGCTGCTATGCCAGAGGATTCTGTTGCTAAGAAATTTGCACGATTTGGCGCGTATTTTGCAGCGTCTGTTGTTGGTTCTCTTGTGATTTACGCATTTGGTTTTGTAGGCCAATCGCTTATGATGCACTTGCCTGTTTGGGCAATCGCCGTGGCTTCTACTGGCTTTATTGTGGGCGATATTATTAAAGCTGCAATCGCTAGCGCTGCTTATGCAGGATTATATGGCGCGTTTAAGCGCAACACCAATGCGTGATTATGCGTGATTAATCGCAAGCGTAACGCGCTAACTATTCTAAGACCGCAGTCTCGTCGCTGCGGCCTTTTTTGTATCAAAAAGCAATAACGCTTTCCGCGTTTGCGCTTTGACTGAGCTTGAAATTGCATAACGCATTTCAAGCTCCTTCAAAGCGTGATTTGGCTCACATGTAAAGTCCAGTGGACTTTACATGCCAAATCAGCCGAGCGGCTACCAATAGCCGCGAGGAATAGCGCGCTTAGACCGCGCGAACGACGACCTGCCATGTAGTGCGATTGCATCAAACACTAACCGCGCACACGTCTCCCGTGTGCACAATCGCAGATTCTCCCGAGTCTTTAAGAATCAAAAGCGAAGCATCATCAGTAATGCTCTGCGCAACGCCTTCTACGCATTCACTGTTGTTTAACTCGCTATTAACGTCTGGTGCATACACACTAACTTTGCGCCCAAGAGTCCAGCAAACCGCGCTAACTTCCTTACGCACACACAATGCGCTTTCTGCAGGATTTTGCACAAAACTCGCTAGTCTACTATTTAAGTTTTGCGCTAAACGCTTAGCAATAATATCCCTTAATTGCATCGCATTTGGAAGATTCGCGTAATGCATTTGTAAAGATGTTGCTTTTTCGATTGGAAGATTGCTTTTAGGCACATTAAGATTAAGGCCGATTCCGAAAATCACACCAATATTTTGTTGCGAAAAGTCATGATTTGCAGAAGAGTCATGATTCGCAAGTGCTGCGATTTCGGTTAAAATTCCGCCTTCTTTGCAATCGCCAATAAAAATGTCATTTGGCCACTTGATTTTTATTTCTTGACCAAAATCGCAAATTTTACTTTCGACTTCTCCGACTTCGCTGGCTTCTGCGATTTTGCGCGCACCAACTTCTTTAAGCGCGCCAATCAACGCGTCTCTTGCGCAAAGTCCTACAATCATAGGCAGCCAACCGTTGTATTTTGAATCCATAACAACGCTTTTTGGCAAAACAGCACCATAAGACGCTAGAAAACTTTGCCCCGATTCGCTAACCCACTTGCGACCAAGACGGCCTCTGCCAGCGCTTTGATTGTTTGCAATAATCGCACAAACAAGCGGATTCAAGATTGAAGAGCTTTCAAAATCGCAATCAATAAGCTCTTTTCGCGCAATATTTTGCGTAGAATCAACCAAGTCTAAAAAGATAAAATTCATCGAGAATTAAATCCCTTAAAATCTATTAAAATCGCCTAAAAGCCTAAACAGCCTAAACCTATTAAACAACAGCTATCGAAGAAATAGCTATCAAACAATAGGCTCTACTTGATTAAAGCCAAGCTCCACAGGAGTCTCTCTGCCAAAGATAGAAACAAGAACCGTAAGCTTTTGCGTTGTAGGATCTACGTCCGAAACAACGGCAGCCATAGTTGCAAATGGGCCGTCGGTAACTGTAACTTGATCGCCAACCTTGTAAGCAACTTCAACAGTGCGCTTACGAGCTGCTGCAGGCTTATCTCCAGCCTTCTTCAACGCCTCAGACGCAATCATAGGAGCCATCATATCAATAACTTCCTTGCGGCTAAGAGGCGCTGGCTCCTTAGACGGGCCAACAAAACCAGTAACACCTTCGGTCTCGCGCACAATGCGGCGAGCATTCTCGTCTGGCCACATGCGAATAAGCACATATCCTGGAACGCGCACGCGCGTAATAACCTTCTTGCCCTTGTCTGTGTGCTTTTCGACTTCTTCCATTGGAACTTCAATCTGGAAAATCTTATCTTCCAAACCAAAGCTTTGAACGCGGGATTCAACGTTAGTTTTAACGCGCTTCTCGTAGCCAGAGTAGGTGTGAAGAACGTACCACTTACCTTCAAGAGTTCGCAAAGTCTTGGAGAATTCTGCAACAGCGGCTGCGCCAGCGTCTGTAGGGTCTACGTCTGCGGAATCGGCGGAATCAGCGTTATTCTCCACTGGCAAATCGCCAGCAACCGTAGAATCGGCCTGCTCATGCGCCTCCACCGCATCGGCAGATGCGTCTAAATTCGCAAGATTATCTAGATTCTCTACAGAATTATCTACGGATTCAACATTTTCGAGATTCAACTCGTCAGTCATATTTGCACACCCTCAAAATTCGTCTAAATCAGCCAAACAGCCACATAACGGACTTGCCTAAACCGAAGTCCATAACAGTGACAAAAACCATCAAGAAAATAACAAAAATAAACACGGAAGCTGACCAAGCAAACAACTCTTTGCCGTGCGGAGCTACGACTTTGCGCGTCTCGTCAATAGTTTGCTTAATGAACATGCCAATACGCATGAACAAATTTGGCTTCTTCTCTTTTGCCTTGGCCATGCTTGAATCCTTCGTTTGAAAATTGTTAACAATAAAACTGGCAGGGACGGCGGGACTCGAACCCACAACCTACGGTTTTGGAGACCGTTGCGCTACCAATTGCGCCACATCCCTAGGTGAACTTGCTAATCATACCTTAAAAAGGTTGACTTGGCAAAACCGCCGAATATTCATGATAGCGGAAGGGCAAGATTTAAGGGTTTTTATTATGATTAGCGAGTGTCGCTAAATGCGCGGTTGCTGGCGATTTTTCCGCGTGTGCAAAACGCGCTGCCGCCTAGTGAAAACGCGCTGCAACGCTTAAAACGCGCTGCCGCTTTCAATCCACTGCTTCATGCGCCTCATGCCCTCTGCAAGTTGACTATCCGCCAAAGCGCACGAGAATCGCAAGTAGCCAGGCGCGCCAAAAGCCTCGCCAGGAACAGCAGCAACATGCGCTTCGTCAAGAAGCATTTGCGCGAGCGCAGACGATGTGCCTGGAATCCTAGAATCCTTGCCCAATGGGCGATTAAGCAGCGCCTCAACATTTGCAAACGCGTAGAAAGCGCCGTGTGACAAAGGGCAAGTTACGCCTTCCATACTGTTTAGCGCTTGCACAATCGCCTTGCGGCGAGCGTCGAAGGAATCACGCATTTTTGCAACTTCGTCCAATGGCCCGCCGACTGCTGCAAGAGCTGCGCGCTGCGAAATATTGGAAACGTTAGACGTCATGTGGCTTTGAAGCTTAATCGCGGCTTTTGCGGCCTCAAGCGGCGCAACCATCCAGCCAACACGCCAACCTGGCATTGCGTAAGTTTTTGCAACGCCATTCAAAACAAGCAGCTGGTCGCGCACTTCTGGCACTTCCACGCCAATGTACGAAGTTTTTACGCCGTCGTAATGCAAGTGCTCGTAAATCTCGTCGGAAAGCACCCAAATATGGTGTTTTACAGCCCATTCGCCAATCGCGCGAATCGTTTCCGCGCTCCAAATTGCGCCAGTTGGATTAGAAGGCGAAGTTACAATAATCGCACGCGTGCGCGGTGTGCGAGCCGCCTCAATCGCATCAATATTCGGCTCAAAACCGCGATCCGCGCCAGACATAACCGCCACTGGCACGCCGCCTGCAAGTTTTACTGCCTCTGGGTAGCTTGTCCAATATGGCGCTGGGATTATAACTTCGTCACCATCGTTTAGCAAAATCTGGCATGCTTCGTAAACAGCCTGCTTGCCGCCATTCGTTACAACAACTTGATTTGGGGAAACATCGTAGCCAGAATCACGCTTAACTTTGCGAGCAATCGCCTCGCGCAGCTCTGGAAGACCAGCTGTAGCTGTGTACTTGTAGTTTTTTGGGTCTTTGCATGCGGCGGCTGCTGCTTCCACAATGTAGAGCGGCGTTGGAAAATCAGGTTCGCCTGCGCCGAAGCTAATAACGTCGATTCCTGCGGCTTTCATCGCTTTTGCTTTGCCATCTACAGCAAGCGTTGCACTCGGTGCCACTTTGTTAATGCGATTGCTCATGGAGCGCCATTGGGAGTTTGATGTATTTGCTGCGATTTGCGATGCATTTTCTGCGATCTGCGACTCGTTTGCTGCCATATTTGCTGCGATATTTTCTGCCATACTCTACAGTTTAGCCATTACACGTTATTTCACGATTTTGTTTCTTTTTGCCCACATTTGTTTACGTACTAGCCGATTTGGGAAACAAACGCGGGAAAATTGACAACTTCGAGCTGCTTAATGCGCCAACTATTTCCGCTTTTTGTTGTTAGACACGCCGCTTAGAGCTACAAAAGCGGAGATAGCGTTCGCGCAATACCAAATAGGAATCGCGCAATACCAAGTAAGAAAAACGCAAATCGCAGCAAATGCTATAAAAGCACAAGATTATCGCGATGAACCACAGGATGCGCGTATTGACGCCCCAAAGTGGCCTCTAGGTCATCCGTTGTAAGCCCCATTACCTGCGGTATCTCGTCTGAATCAAATGCAACTAGCCCTTTGGCTAAGTGGTTGCCATGCTCGTCGTCAATCCACACTGGATCGCTTGCAGAAAAGTCGCCAGTAACTCCCACAATTCCAGCAGCCAGCAGGCTCGCTCGCCCTGCGCAAACAGCTGCAGCAGCACCAGCATCTACAATAATCGAGCCATGCGGATTAGACGCAAAACCAATCCAAAGTCTTCTAGAAGACGCGCGCGAGTTTAGTGGCGCAAACACGGTTCCAACTGCATCGCCAGATAGCGCACCCTCCGCGTTACTAGCACACGTCAAAAGCGTTGGTATTCCAGAAACAGCAGCAACGTGCGCCGCATCCATCTTGGTCACCATTCCGCCTGTGCCAACGCCCGAGCCGCTTTCGCCAACTTTAACATCGTCTAGCGCGCGCGTAACATCTGCAACAAAGCCAATTCGCTTAGCACCTGGCTCGCTAGGCGGAGCCGTGTAAAGCGCGTCAACGTCTGTTAAAAGAACCAGCGCATCTGCTCGCACAATATTCGCCACAAGCGCCGCAAGCCTATCGTTATCTCCAAAACGTATTTCGTTGCTAGACAAAGCATCGTTTTCGTTTACGATTGGCACAACACCTAATTCCAGCAGCCTAAGCATTGTGCGTTGAGCATTGCGGTAGCGCGAAGGACTTATAGTAACGTCTGCCGTTAGCAGCATTTGACCAACTTTTAGGCCATATTTTGCAAAAGCTTGCTCGTATTGCGCCATAAGCAAACCCTGACCAACCGAAGCCGTAGCTTGCTGCGTTGGAACGTCTTTTGGCCTAGAATCAAAGCCCAGAAGCCCAAATCCTGCTGCGATTGCGCCAGAAGACACAAGCACAACATGCGCTCCGTTAATTTGCGCGCGACTAATGGCGTCTACTAGCGAGCGCAGTTTTTGCACATCTAAATGGCCATTTTGCGCCGTTAGCGAGCTAGACCCCACTTTTACGACTATTGTGCGCGCATTGCTAATTGAACGCCGAACCCCGTTTTCGGTAGGCTCAATTGCTTTATTAACCATCTATTCACCACGCCCAAATAGGCTCTGCTCATCGTGTTTGTCGTCATCTACCGATGGATCCGCCCAATGACCTTGCTTGCGTTCCGCCATCATAGCGTCTCGCACAGCGCTCTTTGCGTCCATCATAGTGTGGTAGTCGCGGCGGCGCTCGGCATTAGTGCGCCTTGCACCACGCGGATCATTTGCTTCAAGTCGCAAGTCTTTTCCACGCGCGCCCAAGCTAGCACCGTCCAAACCTTCCGCACCTGCTGCAATGCTTGGATCCCAGTCGAAGCAAACCATGCGGTTTCCGCGACCAATCCTAATCTCGTCTCCTGGTCGCGCGCCCTTCTTGCGCAACTCGTCTTCTACACCAAGTTTCGCTAAGCGATCCGCCAAATAGCCCACTGCCTCGTCGTTGTCGAAGTTTGTTTGCACAACCCAACGCTCTGGCTTAGCGCCCGTAACAGTAAACCAAAAGTCGCCATTTTTGTCTTCTTCGCGCTCAATCGTAAAGTCGCTAGCATTTCCGCGTCCATCGTCGCGCCTGCGTCTTAATGCTGGCTGCTCAAGCGGCTGAATAACAACTCGCTCTTCTTCGCGCGCTGCCTCTTGCTCGGCAAGCTTTTCGCGCATACTAGCAACCATCTTTCCAAGCGCAAAACCAAGCTCTTTCAAGCCTTCGTGAGATGCAGTAGAAATCTCAAAAACTGGCAAGCCCATTTTTTCAAAGTCGCTTCGCACAAATTCCGCCAACTCTTTTGCTTCTGGCACATCAATCTTGTTAAGCACAATAATTCGCGGACGCTCGGGAATAGGAATTGCTCCAAGCGGCAAATCCAGCTTGTTTGCGTATTGCGAAAGCTCGTGTTCCAAAGCATTATAATCGCTGATTGGGTCGCGATTTGGCTCCAACGTTGCACAGTCGATTACGTGCGCGATTATTTCCGTTCGCTCAATGTGACGCAAAAACTCAAGCCCCAAGCCCTTTCCTTCGGAAGCACCTGGAATCAACCCTGGAACGTCTGCGATTGTGTAACGATATTCGCCAAAACTGACTACACCAAGATTTGGCACAAGCGTTGTAAACGGATAATCTGCGATTTTTGGCTTTGCAGCGCTGATTGACGCTACAAGACTTGACTTTCCTGCAGACGGGAATCCAACTAGTGCCACGTCTGCGATTGACTTTAGCTCTAGGATTACGTCTCGCTCTTCGCCAGGCTCGCCAAGAAGCGCAAATCCTGGAGCGCGACGCACCTTGTTTGCAAGAGCGGCGTTTCCAAGACCGCCTGCACCTCCTGCTGCGACTACGAAAGTGTCTCCTACGTGCTGCAAATCCGCCAAAACGTTGCCTGGCCTTTTTTGCGCGCCCGATGCGCCCTTCGCTTCAAAAATCACGGTTCCAACTGGCACTGGGAGTATAAGATCTTCTCCTTTGGATCCGTCTTTTGTATCTCCCAAGCCCATTGTGCCGTTTTGCGCTACGCGATGAGGCATAAATCGGTAATCAAGCAAGCTATTTGCATTGCGATCGGCTACGAATATAACGCTTCCGCCATTGCCGCCATTGCCGCCATTTGGCCCTGCAAGTGGCTTGTATTTTTCTCTACGCACGCCTGCGGATCCGTTGCCGCCGTCGCCGCCTTTAACATGTACTGTTACTCGATCTACAAAATCGCTCATAACTTTTACCTTACTTGATGCTCAATACTCGCCAGCTTTGCGAAAACAAAAAAGCCGCACCGAACAGGGTGCGGCTAGAAGATTAATGAGTTACTCAGGCGGTAACTACGTCAACAACCTTGCGATCGCGACGAATGCCAAACTTCACATTGCCGTCTACCAAAGCATACAGCGTGTGATCCTTGCCCAAAGCAACGTTCTGTCCTGCGTGGAACTTGGTGCCGCGCTGGCGAACAATAATGTTTCCAGCCACAACAGCTTCTCCACCGAACTTCTTAACGCCAAGATATTGCGCCTGTGAGTCGCGACCGTTGCGCGAGCTAGACGCACCCTTCTTATGTGCCATCTTGCTATCCTTTCAGGTTTATAACACCGTCAATCAGGCGATGGCCGTGATCTTGACGAGAGTCAACTTCTGACGATGACCCTTGCGGCGAGCCACGCCAGTCTTGTTCTTATACTTCATAATGCTAATCTTTGGACCCTTAGCTTCGTCGTTAAGAACTTCTGCCTTAACTGTGATCTTTGCAAGATCCTTAGCGCTTAAGGTCACCTTAGCACCGTCAACAACGAGCGCGACCGGGAATTCCACGGTATCGCCCTTCTTTGCATCGAGACGGTTTACGAGGATGGCGTCTCCAACCTCAACCTTCTCTTGATGGCCACCGGCCTTCACAATCGCGTACATAATTCGTTCCTTAGCTAAATTGAAAGCTTTACTTTTGCCTTGTGCGCAGCATTGAACCTGCGGCAAGACACCGACTATCAAAAATACACCGACCCCTGTACTAACGTCAAGAGCTAATTTATAAAGTCGAGTTAAACAGTAGAAACCATTGTACTCGAGCCTTATACTTTGATGCGTTTTTAGTTTTCTGATTCGTCTGTTTTTTCTTGCGATTCCACAGTTTCTTGCGACTCGCCTGCTTCTGACTCTTCGTTTTCTACTGGCGATTCATCGGTTGCTTGCGATTCGCTTTCCACCTCTGAAGATTCATGCACAGTTTCTTGCGATTCTTGCAACTCTTCCACTGGCTCATCTACTGAAAAATCGCCAGCAACCGCACTAATCGCCGAATCCGCAGAATCCACGCCGTCCCCAGAATCCGCCAAGTCATCGCCATCATCCGCATCGCCCTTATCGCCGTCCAAGCTCTTGCGCAAAGACTCCTCAAAGAACGCAGAAGACGCAGCAGCAGCCGCAATCTTAGCCAACTTAGCGCGAACATCCGCACTAGACTCCTGCTTAACTGTAGGCGCAGAATCCGCAGGACTTCCGTGGCCGTGCTTATTGGTCTTAATAAACGGGTCTCCGCCCTTAAGCGCATACGGATCCGCATACTCCGAAGACACTGTTGGCTCGTCGTGAAGAATAAACCCGCGGCCCTTGCAAGTCGGGCACTCCTCCGAAAACGCCTCAACAAGTCCCTGCCCAACGCGCTTACGCGTCATTTGCACAAGACCAAGAGACGTAACTTCCGCAACTTGATGCTTTGTGCGGTCGCGTGCAAGACACTCAACAAGCCTACGCAAAACAAGATCGCGGTTTGCTGGCATGACCATGTCTACGTAATCGATCATAACCATGCCGCCAATATCGCGAAGTCGCAGCTGGCGCGCAATCTCTTCAGAAGCTTCCAAATTGCAGCGAGTCACAGTCTCTTCCAGCGACTTTCCGCGACCAATAAAGCGACCCGTGTTCACATCAATCGTTGTCATTGCTTCCGTTCGGTCAATAACAATCGAACCGCCTGCAGGAAGATAAACCTGGCGCTCCATGCCCTTTCTAAGCTGGCTGTCGATTTGCCACTTGTCGAACACGTCTTTACCTTCATGCTCTGCAGGATCCCAGTACTCAATCTTGCTTCGCAAATCAGGCGCCATCATCTCTAAGTATTCGCAAATGCGGTCGTACGCGCCCTTGCCTTCCACAATCATCTTTTGGAAGTCATCGTTAAAAATGTCTCGAACAACGCGAATCGCAACGTCTGGCTCGCCTTGCAGCAACTTTGGTCGCTTCCCGTGCAAGAACTCTTCTCGCTTCGCTTCGATTCGTTCCCACTGCTTTACAAGCGACTCAAGGTCTTTTTCAATCGCATCTTCACTAGCGCCATCGGCAGCAGTTCTAATGATTATGCCCATGTCTTTAGGCGCGATTTTGCTTACGATTGCGCGAAGTCTGCTGCGCTCTCGGTCGGATAGCTTGCGACTTACGCCCGTCATTGCTCCAGAAGGCACAAGCACCAAGAACCTGCCTGCAAGCGTTACTTGCGATGTTAGTCGCGCACCCTTATGGCCTATCGGATCCTTAGTAACTTGCACTAAAACAGGGTCTCCCGCCTTAAAAGCAAGCTCCATTCTGCGCGGCTGACCTTCTAGCCTGGTTGTATCCCAGTTGACTTCGCCAGCGTAAAGCACGCCGTTTCTAGCCTGACCAATGTCTACGAACGCAGCTTCCATGCTTGGCAGCACGTTTTGCACGCGGCCAAGGTAAATGTTTCCAACGGTTGCAACTTCTTGAATGTCGGAAACGTAATGCTCAACAAGAATGTTGTCTTCGATTACAGAGATTTGCGTGTGACGATCGCGCTCGCGCACAACCATAAGTCTGTCAACGTTTTCTCGTCTTGCCAAAAAGTCTTGCTCCATAAGCAAGTTCTGGCGGTTGCGCTCCCTGCGATTATCGCGGCGGCGCTGCTTTTTGGCTTCAAGCCTTGTGGAGCCTTCAATATCCGTGATTTCGTCAATATATTGCTGTTTTCTAGACCTTCGACTTTGCGAATCCGTATCCGAAGAGTCAAATCGTGATTCGCTCGTGCTTGAATCATCTGCAAGCTTAGACCTGCGACGCCTGCGCCTACGCGTGTAAACTTCTTCGTCTTGAGATCGCAATTCTTCTGGGTCTGGAATCAAATCGCGGTCTTCTTGAGAAACCTCAATTTCGTTTACGCTGTACTTGCTTGACGCCGAGTTAAAGGAAGAATCTTCGGATTCGGCAGATTTATTGGCATTATCTGCTCTATCTGCCCTATCTACTCTAGAGGAGCGCCTGCGACGCCTGCGCTTTGTTACAACGCCATCCTCGTCGTCTTGCAAATCGTATTCTTTTGCATAGACTTCATTTGAATCTGCGCGATCATAGCGATCTGCACTATCTGCTCTATCTGCGTTATCAGCGCTATCAAAGTTATCAGCACTATCAACGCGATTACGAGCAGATCCGTCACTAAAATCATCCTCAAAATCGCCATAGTCAAATCTTCTAGAGGCTTTTCCAGCTTTACGATTTTCGATTGGAGCATAAGTTATATCGTCGTATTCAAGGTCTTCTTCGATTTGCTCAACCTCGGCAGCAGCTCTGCGCTCTGCAGCGTTAAGTCTGCGATTTTTGCGCGATTTTCTGCCATTTTGGCTTCCATACTCGCCGCGCTCACTTGCTTGCGATTCATCTTGATTTGCATTCTTATCTCGCTCAATTTGAGCGTTTTTCTCGTCACGATTTGCTCTAGAACGCACGCGAATCAATTGCGTATCATCGTCTTGCAAATCATAATTCTCGTCAAAAGTTTCGCGACTGTTTTTAACTTTGGCAGAAGACTTACTCGAGCGAGTCTTACGCGATTTTTTAGAATTGCGATTTGTGTCTTCATTAAAATCATCTTTGTTTTCAAATGATTCGCTAAAATCTAAACTATTGTCGCTTGACTTGCGATTATTGCGTGACTCTCGGCTATTTCGCCTACTATCATCTTTGCTACGCGAATCACGCGAATCACGCGAATCACGAGAATCACGAGAATCACGAGAATCACGACGGCTGTGCGAATCGCGCTTATTACTGCTTGAATCTTCGTAATCCGAATCCACATCGCGGCTTTCAGCAGAATGCTCGCGCTGAGGCAAAACTGGCTCTTGGAACAAAAGCGATGTTATTGGGCGTAGATGCGCTTGAGATTGCTGCTGCGCATAAGAACTATCTGCCGCAGAATCCGCAGCAAAAGGTGCAGAATCCGCCGCCGCTACTCCAGCGCGCAAATCCTGATTATCTCCGCCTTCAACGTGCAACTTCATCGATTCGCCAGCCGCTCCTGCAACTCTAACAACACGCCTTCCAGCACGCCTGCGACGCACGCCACTAGTAGCATCTTTAGAACCCGAAACAACATTAACAACGCCGCCAACTCGATCGGAAGTAGCATTAGAATTCACGCTAGCATCAGCTCCAGCTTTCACGCCAGCACTAGAATTAGCATTTTCATTTTCATTTTTATCTTTTTTATTATCGTCTGCTTCAAATACGGTGAAGCTTTCTCGCGTTACTCTGGGCACAATGCTCCTAGCGAAACGCTGCAATCGTCTCGCGCTCTTAGCCTGGAATGGGCACGCTTATGCGAGCCACCCCTCGGGCTGTTAATAAAGTCTAGCTGCGCGACAGCGGACACCTGCCTCAATAAAATCATGCGATAAAACGCGCGAGGGGATCGACGCCGTCGAATGCTTTGGCGGCTTGCAGCGCCACCGTTCTCTAGTATGCCATATTGCAACGTCAAACAACATACGCTCTTAAAAGTCATTTCACATTACCCCAATCGCAAAATCAGCGCTAAAATCGTTTGCATGGGTTTAATCAGCGCTATGCAAGGCTTTTGCGTAATCGGCATCGTAATTGCCGCAGGCTACGTAACCGCGCGTCTTCGCATCGGTGGATCGCAAGCACAAATGGTGCTTAATCGCGTAAGCTTCTTTGTGTCTAGTCCTTGTTTAATGTTTGCAATCCTTGCAAAAGAGCCAATTTTTGAGATTTTCCACTCGTCAATTTTTGTTGCGTTTTTCTCCGCAATGATTGTTGGAATCGCATTTGTTCTGCTTAATCGCCTATTTTTCCGCCTTCCTGCAGCGGATTGCACAATCGGCGCGCTTAACTCGCTTTACTTAAACTCGAATAATATTGGCTTGCCTGTTGCAACTTATATTCTTGGAAATCCCGCGCTTGTTGCCCCGATTTTAGTTATGCAGCAAGCTGTTTTTACGCCTGTTGGGCTAACGGTTTTAGACGTTACAACTACTGGAAAGTGCTCGCTTAAACGCATTGCTCAGCAGCCGCTTAAGCAGCCACTTTTAATCGGTTCACTTGGAGGAATTATTATTTCGGCAATTTCCGCAAAAGTTGGATATTTTCCTGTGCCGAATTTTCTTTATGACCCAATCAAGATGATTGGCGATTCCGCGGTTCCTATGATTTTGATGGCTTTTGGAATGTCGCTTTACGGCAGCAAACCACTACAAAAGGATTCTAATCGCGCTGCGATTGCGACTGTTGCGATTCTTAAAAATCTGATTATGCCAATTGTTGCGTTTTTGCTGGCTTATTTTGTTATGGGCTTTAGAGGCGCTACGCTCTACGCATGCGTTGTTCTGGCGGCTCTTCCGACTGGTCAGAACGTGTACAATTACGCTGCTCGATACAATGTTGGTTTGAGTTTTGCGCGCGATGGAATCCTGTTTTCTACTATTACGAGTCCGATTTTCATTGCGCTAATCGCAGCACTTTTGGGGTGATTAAGCCGCGCGCAATCGTAGAACTTTGCAATCACAACACTTTGCAATCATCTTGCTTTTTGAGCAAGAAGCAGTTTGCACGCTTCTCGCACAACATCCCCAACTTTCACACCCTGCTTATCGGCAGAAGCTTTTAGAGCCTCCGCATCTTCAGCAGATATGCGGAAAGTTATAGGCAGCATAGCTTCTTTATAAATAGGCGGTCTGCCAAGCGGCTTTTTAATATGCAAATTACCAGCTTTTCCATGATATATGCCTTTTTCAGCATCATTTTCCCATTTATCAAGCATTTCATCGGTAACGTCAACGCCACCTTCACCGCGAAAATTAGCCATAATCACTCCTAATATTTCGTATACGAAATGTTATCACATTGTGCCAGAGATTATCAAAATATGGCTAATCGAACTAATCAAAGAATACAAAAAGCCTAATGCAAATTGGCGCAAAGTGCGCATAAAGCATACAAAAAGGCCCTTGCACGTACTACGCACAAAGACCTTTATCATATAGCTTCTACGCATTTAGCACCATTCAGCGCTAAACGCAGCCAAATAGCTTAGCGGCGAATCTTACGGAACGCTGCACCAGCACCAGCCAAAACGCTAGCAGCCAAAGCAGTCAAAGCAACACCAACACCACTATTAGGCAAACCATTAGAAACACCACTCTTCATAGTAATATCAGTCCAACCAAGCTGATTGCCCTGCTCATCAACAAGAACAACCGTATGCTTGCCAGAATAACCAGCTGGGAACATGGCATCAAACTGAGGCTTACCATTAACCATGCGAACAGTCACATAATTAGCACCATCAGCACCCTTAAGAAGACGAGGGCTAGAGTAAATGAACGCATAAGCCTTAGCAGAACCATCACGATTCAAGCGATCAAGGAATGCCTGGTTAGAAATGTTCAAAGCCACCCTGTTCACAGCGCCAGCAACAACAACATTATTAGCGCCAACCGTAATCATGCCCTTCAATCCTGGCAACAAGTCAGCAACAGAAGCAGGAGCCGCAGGAACACCAGCAGCAACAGCAGCTGGAGCCGACTGAGATGCGCCAGCAGGAGTCGATGCGGATGGAGTTGTTACAGATGTAGTCGAAGACGAGGATGGAGTAGTGTCATCAGAGGATGGCGTCTCATCCGACGGCGTCGAAGGAGTCGAAGGATTAGACGGCGTCGAAGGCTCAGACGGAGTCGTATGATCTGGATTCACTGGATTTGGCGTTGGATTCACAGGAGTAACAGGCGTTGGATTCACTGGCTTTGGAGCTGGTGGAACAACTGGAGTTGGATTCACAGGAGTTACTGGAGTCACAGGAGGCTTTGGCTTCACTGGACCCACATTCTTCTCAGCAGCGGCAAGCAAAGTACGCGCCTCTTCAACAGTCTTAGCCTTAAGAATGCTAGTAACAACCTTACGCCCAAGACCCTCGTCCTTTGCCTTAATAGCTATATCTGCAATAGCAATCTTAGTAGCATCTGGATTCTTAGCCTCCTGCTCAGCTTGGTGAGCCAAAGCCTCTGGAGTCTGCTCCTTATTAGAAGCAGCATGATCAGACACATTAACAGTATTCACACCAGCAGTAATAACAGTCGGATAAGATACACCTTTCACATTTTTAACTGCATCATTATCTTTTACATCAGCTAAGAATGCTTCGGTAAGCTGTGCAGCGGAAGAAGTAATAGCATCCTCAGAGAAACCATACTTTCCATCCTTGGTATAAACCTTCACTGCACGAGTAGTAACAGATTTACTACCATTCACAAACTTGAAACTAACCTTAGCAAGAGCTACCGCAGCCTCCTGCTCAGCTTGGTGAGCCAAAGCCTCTGGAGTCTGCTCCTTATTAGAAGCAGCATGATCAGACACATTAA
>NZ_JBWPXA010000016.1:0-538 GCF_056746795.1 Gardnerella sialicivorans subsp. sialicivorans | reverse complement strand
TTTTTTGTTGGGATGTTCTTTCCTTAAAGAATGTCTCGTCTTTTTCTTTTATATTGGAGCCTTATGTTGGCTCTTCATTGAAGTTTTTCGTGGAGGGTTCGATTCTGGCTCAGGATGAACGCTGGCGGCGTGCTTAACACATGCAAGTCGAACGGGATCTGACCAGCTTGCTGGTTGGTGAGAGTGGCGAACGGGTGAGTAATGCGTGACCAACCTGCCCCATGCTCCAGAATAGCTCTTGGAAACGGGTGGTAATGCTGGATGCTCCAACTTGACGCATGTCTTGTTGGGAAAGTGTTTAGTGGCATGGGATGGGGTCGCGTCCTATCAGCTTGTAGGCGGGGTAATGGCCCACCTAGGCTTCGACGGGTAGCCGGCCTGAGAGGGCGGACGGCCACATTGGGACTGAGATACGGCCCAGACTCCTACGGGAGGCAGCAGTGGGGAATATTGCGCAATGGGGGGAACCCTGACGCAGCGACGCCGCGTGCGGGATGAAGGCCTTCGGGTTGTAAACCGCTTTTGATTGGGAGCAAGC
>NZ_JBWPXA010000010.1:0-18616 GCF_056746795.1 Gardnerella sialicivorans subsp. sialicivorans | reverse complement strand
AAGATAAATTAACGTAAGATAAATTAACGTAAGATAAATTAACGTAAGATAAATTAACGTAAGATAAATTAACGTAAGATAAATTAACGTAAAATGAGTGAAAAATAGTCTGTCTATGACAGTAGTCATCCACTTGACTATATAAATTTAAGGAGGTTGTAATGAAGAAATCTGTGTATCAGGCTATACGATTATTCCTTTTTTCATTATTACTCCCTCTTTTAGGTCTTATTATTAACTCTCTTAAATCACTCAGTTGGGAAATTGTTTATGACTCACCCTTTTTACTCATTGTTATAGCTCACGTATTTGGTTTAACAAGACTTGTACTTTACTCGATCGTTGTCAATCAAAAAACACTCGAAAACTTAGGAGTTTGTAAAACCATTGCCATAGCGCTTATCGCACCAGCCATTGATTTATTTATATTACAAGAGTCTCCTCAACAATTGGGTAGTAGCTGGACTTATACGTACATTACATTTTTTGTTACTCTTGAATGTATTCCAACTATAATTCCAATCATTGTTAAAGAGTTTTTACGAAGAAGAAACCAAAAGCACAAAGCCTAAAATACACCCACATAATCAACCCTTGACATCAACACTATAGTCTCGACGTACGTAGAGCCCTTTGCTCAAAGAAGAAGAAAACAGTCTTACAAAACCTTATGCGTCTACTGCGGTTCTTTTCCATTGGTGCTGCTTGATAACGAGAACAATATCTGTAAGCACAACGCCAACGACTACGCTTACCCATACCAAACTCGGTGTAAGCAGCCAAGCGAGAACACCGAAAATCAGCAGTCTAAGAAGTACAACAATAACCAAGAAAGGCCAACTTTTTGTTAAGCATTTCTGTTGATCAGCCTTCAATGCGCCCATCAGAACCATAATCGCAGCCGCCGCGCAAGAAAATAGCATATTGCCGAAGAACATGACGAGCAGCGTTCGCCATCCAACGATAGTACCAAGCATCCACCATTGCAGCATCAATGCAAGCAAAAATGTGACAACATCGCATACTGCTTCCATCAGCATATTCGCAACAATTAACGAGGAGAACGTTAGAGACACACCTCTAGAAGTGTCTGTTTCACCTGCGCTCGCATGCTGTAATGCAATCATGTTTCTCACCTCGGCGCGCTTTACGCGCTCTTCTTCAAGCATTTGAACGCCAAGCTCAACCGATTTCTTTGAAGCTTCCTGTAATTGCGCATCCGTCATACCTGGCTGCCAAGGCTTTTCAAAAACAAACAGCAACACACTAGTAATCGCTGCACCAATAATAATGCTTAGCAACGTGATATCGGAAACAAGCAATAAAGCAATACCATAAGTCACCAGCAGCCTGAGCACAAAATCGATGATTCCTCTGAGTAAATCGCCAGACCTGTCATTCGGTCTACGATGCCCATTCCACTGAAGATACGCTGTGCTTAGCAGCGAAAACACCACAACACTCAACGCGAGTATGACCACAGTTTCCCAACCTAGTACGCGGTGGCCTACGAACTGCTGTACAAGCAGCGCAATAATAAGCGTGCAAATACCAGCAACAGTTTCTGTAATAAGATAACCCCAAAAAGCATCCTTGAAAAGCACTGGCCTTACATTCGTCTCACTCATCATCTTCTCCTAGAAAAAAGCAATTACTGAATATCGTGCTATGATTGCACAGCTTTAATCGCACAAAATATCTAAAAATTACCCTAAATATCTAAAAATCACCCTAAACACCGCTTGAGTGGTCAGTATAGATAAAATTTAATATTTTTCCTATATATTAATCCAATACCTTCTTGTTGTAACGTTTCCTCTTGATAAGCTATTTTTCACTTTGTTTTCTAAAATTCCACCATTATTTTCTATAACTCGTATCGAGCCAATATTATCATCGTCACACGTAATCAAAACCTTATGTAGATTCAAAGTCTCTTTACAATATGTAAGTGCCATAGAAAGCATTTTTGTTCCATAGCCCTTCATACATTCAGATTGTCTAACTTCGTACCCTATGTGACCACCATAGTTAATTAAAAAAGAATTTAATTCATGCCTAATATTAATTTCACCAATAAATTTTTCATTATCTATCAACCAAAATGTAGTGGCTCTAACATAATTTGCAGGTAAATTTATACCATGTTCATAGTTATAAGAACTCTCTATAATTGTCTCAGGGTGATTAAAACGTCTTTCTGCATTCGGCCTGAAAATTTCATCTTCTTCATTTGCCTCTATATAACTTTGGATATATTTACTATCTGGTCTAATTAATCTCATAAGTTCTCCTTATTTTTAACATGTAATCTATTAAAATTAGAATCCATAATAGTCTGTTTAGCTTTCATAGCATTAATATTAAAAAAAAACCATACATACAAGCTTTATTAAAGAAAAAATTTAATTTTTCCAATTAGTACAGGCTTTTCGCATCCATAAAATTTTTCTCTTCCATAAATCACAGCTTTTATTAGAAAAATGCACGATCTGAACAAATGTCAGAACGAAAACGCAAACTATCACAGCACACTAAATATTTTGCCCTTTATGACTTGATGACATGTATTTTACGCACCGCGCTTTCCAATCATCTTCACTGATGACGCCAAACATTGGAATAATATCTCGCCAAACGTCGGAAAACAATGAAATATCACGCTTGCGCTTTCGATTATAGTCGATAATTTATCGTTTCTTACGTTTATTTCTATTATAAACGAAGCAAATCACTTATTTCTTTCCAAGCCTCCACGCTTTGAGCACTACTTCTATTACTCCGTAAGTCAATGCGGCCAACGGCCAAACAATCCAACTTCTCCCCCAATCGGACGTAATGAAACTGTAGGCTAAATAAATGCAGACAACTATAAGCCAGTAAGCTTGGAGGAATAACCTAATCTTTACAGGATAGACAATCTTTTTCTTCGGTTGCAGCAAACGGTAATAGGACGAGCGGATAATATTCGCCTGTACGAATAAATAAACAGCTGCTGCCACCAGGGCAATAGCGACAACTACAAAAAAGTCGGATGAAAGTTGATAAAATTTCGGCGCTATATCCGAAATTATAAGAAAAATAAAGGCAACCATACATAAAACGACACCGCTTACCGTACGCAGCACATACGACGGCATGAACCGTTCCAAGCGTTCTTTGAGCACACTGTCAACGCCGTAAGCCGTTTCAAAGTCCTCTTTTTCCAAATATTGATAACGCTTTCCGTGGAAACTCTGAATAATAAAAATAGCTACAGCTACGGTAATAATCGCAACACTGAATGCTAAGCCCATAGTTTTACCGACTTGCGCATTTACTGTGTGAGAAAGCAAAAGATCACTGCAGACCAACGGGATTGCCGCCAGAATACAAAGAAGAACGCCTAGAGCAACATAGGCGGCAAATGATATTCTGTGAGCAATATAAGCGGAGGCTTCTTCCAGCTCAATTATCCGCATGCGAACGCCGGCTTCTTCCTGGCAGGCATTTTCATCTGCGTTGACGTTCTTCCCCATAACATCAATTTCATCTTTTACCAGAAGATCTGTACTAACACCAAACAAACGGCTCAATGCGATTATCCGTTCCATATCCGGGATAGTTTGTGCGCCTTCCCATTTGGAAACAGCTTGGCGACTGACGCCCAATTTGTCCGCCAATTCTTCCTGCGACCAACCGTTTTGTTTACGCAGTTCCAATATTTTATCTGCTAAAATCATAAAAACATCTCCATTTCAAACTAGAATTCATCATGATCATGGTGAAATTATAGCTAAAACAGCAGTTGCGTAGTAGCAAGTTCAGTTGGCAATTGCCGTTAAAAGCGCAATTTCTGCCGACAAATGAGCGCAACCGACCGCCAATTCGTTTTCTTTCATTTTCACACCGCGCTTTCCAATCATCTTCACGAACGCAAGCAAACGCATCCGTTACAGACTGCAAATCTTCGCCCTCATAATACTCAACAAGCAACTTCTTAAACTCAGGAACCTTATTTTCTGAAATAACCAACAAGCCCCTACCATGAGAAATCAAACAGTGTAGGGAACTTTTTTACAATTTTTATACCATTTTGTTCCCCAAAACATAAACAACTAAATTAATAATCACTCGACAGCAAAATAGTCTTAATGCTCATTGCAGAATGAAAGTTAATATTGGGAATATTGTAGGAGTGTAAACATCCAAGACAATTGCAAACAGAGAGTTGTTAATTTTTTTGTACAATAATTTTATCGGTAAATACCTTTAAAAATTCTTTAGAATTACTCCAGCCTGCACCATTGTTTACTTCAGAAAAATCGAACCCAGATATTTCGTCTAAAGCTTTACTACAAACCCATTCATACATTCCAGCCTCTTTGCTTTTATATATTATTAGGAATAATGGTTTCATTACTTTTTTACCCAACAACAAAACACTAATATATTGTTTAGAATACATTACATCGTTATACCATTGTCCTGTCAGCCAATAGAATTTATCTTTGCGCCCCTTTTCACCAATCTCATCGCATAGATTTTGTAATTGTTTAGCCACATACGTGAGAACCTTTTCATCTATGTTTTTTATGAGCAAAGTTTCATCAACACCATTTTTACTTATCTCTTTCCAGTCAACATTTTCATTATTTTCTGAATTTCCTTCATTTCTTGCAGACTTTTGATTTTCTGTTTTTAGCTCTCTATTATTATCGCTAAAATTATTCTGATTCTTACAACCTGAAATAAGTGATATAAGGCAAACTACCATAGTCAAAAAAGCATAATGCTTGATATACTTCATTATTTATACCTCCTCTACAACTTAATCTTTACCTAATTGCGGCTACGATTATCATGTTCAATCTTCACTCTGTTATTCACTATCATCTGCCCAATATTCATTCATCTCGTAGTACAAATCATCTTTGAGTCTAATAAAACTGACGGGATGTAAATTATGGACAAAGAATACAGATCTGCAACCTATAAAATAATTGTAGCTAAAAATCATCCGATAATCCACAGGCTTTTATTCCCATACATAAACAAATGTGTGGCAAAATGAGTACACGCTTTAACGATAGAAGCGAGATATCGCAAAAGGTTTAAGATTGGCTTAATAGCTTGATTTTTGGGAATGAAACCAGCCTAGAAGCCCCCTAGTCTGGTTGTAACGTTTCGTCGATTGACACTCATTTAACTTTTACACTAGCTTATTTCTATATCTTCTAATCGTTCACTTTTTTAATTATCTTTCTTTCTTAATTATTCTCTTTCAGCGCAAGTCCTATAAGCTTATCCGTGTAATCAGCCATAAATAACGGAATATTCAATACATCATCGTCTAGCTTTAGATTGTTAAGCGAGAATCGTATGCGTAATTTCGTTTGATTAGGGAATAATTCTTTAAACTTTTTCAAACTTCTACTATTAATATTTGCTTCAGATTTAACCTCAATAGGGAAAACATCATTTTCTCGTTGAATAAGAAAATCCACTTCATACGGCGGATTCGTTTGAGACCAGTATCTAGGCATCACTTCAAATTGAGTAAGTAGCGCTTGCAAAACATAATTTTCTGTTAAAGCACCCTTAAACTCAGTAAACAGCCTATTACCTTCCGCAAACGCAGTAGGAGCAAGTTGAGCTAATCGCCTTAACAAGCCAACATCTGCCAAATAAATCTTAAAAGCAGATACATCATCATAAGCAGCAATAGGTAAATTTGGCGCAGTACTTCTATAAATTTTATACACCAATTGTGCCGATACTAGCCATTGCAAAGCATCTTCATATTCTCTTGCTCGCGCACCATTTTTAACAACTTTATACAAGAATTTTTTGTTTTCACGCGCAAGTTGAGACGGAATAGAATTCCAAATCATTGATATTTTAGGAAACTCACTAACACTAGGATGTTTCGCAAAATCTCGTTCATAAGCTGTTATAATTTCAAACAACGTTTCTTGCATTGCGTTTACATCTCGCGCTTTAGTCCACATTAAAACTGACTCAGGCATTCCCCCCGTAACATAATACATTTTTAATTTCTCGTATAGAGGATTAAAAAATGCGTCTGGAATCGGCTCTATTTTATCGATTTGTTCAATATACTTCGCTAGATTTTCATCCCCATTAGCAAGCAAAAACTCCGTGAAAGTCATTGGGTGTATTTGCATAAAATTAACTTTTCCAACTGGGAATGAAGATGGTTTTGCAAGCGTTATTCCAAGCAATGATCCAGCGCAAGCAACATGATATTGCGGAGCGTTTTCACAAAAATATTTCATAGAGTTTATTACTTCTGGGCAGTCTTGAACCTCGTCAAATATGATCAGCGTATTTTCTGCTTCGATTTTTTGACCACTTGCAAGCATTAGGTTTTGTAAAATTCGCTCCACATTTTTAGTGGTTTCAAAGAATTGCTTATATTCTTTGTTTTCGTCGAAGTTAAAATAAGCAATATTTTTGTAGTAAAGCTTACCAAATTCTTTTAGTATCCAAGTTTTACCAACTTGACGCACGCCTTTTAATATCAACGGTTTACGATACGGTGAGTTCTTCCATGCTAAAAGTTTGCTCATAATCAGCCTTTTCATGATTACTCACCTTTCACCTGGCATTACGCTATTAAATATTGCAACCGTATTAGCGCTTGACTATTTCTACGCGTAGTTGCACTGTTGTTCTGTTATATTTTGCGTTATCTTTTATCGTATATCACATTATTATATATGTTTTGGTGCATTTAATCACATTATTATGCGCATTGAGCAACGCTCAGAGTAAAAACACGGAAAAGAAACGCAGCAAAAAGAATTACTCCGCGCACTAAATATTTTGCCCTTTATGATTTGATGACATGTATTTTACGCACCGCGCTTTCCAATCATCCTCACCAACGCAAGCAAACGCATCCGTTACAGACTGCAAACCTAAACTTTTAACATACTTACAAGCAATGCTAAAACTATTATCAATACTAATCTCTTCACTTACTAGCAGACTATACTTTGCATACACAGCAAGGTTCGCAGAGCCAATATCATCAAATAGAAAAGGATTCATATCACTTAAAAATGAAGTCAATTCTTCACTTTTATTTTCTTTCCAATAATGATTTAACGCGTAATAAATCATAGAAAACAATTCAAACTTATTCACAACTATTCCCCCCCCCACGGATCATTATTTAATCCTGTCCTATCATGACCCATTAGTTTTTTCTCACTATGCTAGTCCAATCTTCATATTCAACAAATTGAGTTTTCAAAAAATATAGTTAATAAATGCCTTAATTATAATTAACAAATAAGCACACTAACAGCCCACAAAAAGCGCGTTATTTGTTCGTCAATGCGCCTAATTCCAGTCCTACAAATAACACATAAACCAACAACGAAAAGCTATAATCTAAATAGTGATTAAACTTTTGCTTTCATATGCTTGCGTATGCTTGCAACTATTTTGTAAAATAAGCACAGAAAGGATGCAAACACAATGACAAACACGAACGCTGTATATGCAAGAATCGATACAAATCTTAAAGAAAACGCTGAAAGCATATTGAGCCAACTTGGAATAACACCATCTTCAGCAATACAAATGCTTTACAGCCAGATTGTTTTACAAAAAGGCATGCCATTTGAACTCCGCTTGCCAACTAATAAGCCTACTGCTTTAGGCAGCTTAACAAGAGCCGAGTTGGATAAAGAATTACAAAAAGGCATCGACTCACTTTCGACTGGTAAACAATACAGTGCAGATGAAGTAGACCAATTCTTCGCTAAGGAATACGGCGTATGAGCACAACCTATAGCGTCATTTATTCTCCGCAAGCGTTCCTTGACCTCACCGAGCTATACGAATACATTCGCTTTAATTTACAAGTTCCTAAAACGGCGGAAAAACAAGTCAACCGCATTAAGCATGCTATACGTTCTCTTGAGACTATGCCTATGCGATATCAGCTTGTTGATTGGGAGCCGTGGTATTCTAAAGGAATACGCAGAGTTCCAGTCGACAACTACACTGTTTTCTACCAAGTAGACGAAAACCAAATAACTGTAACAGTTATTCGCATATTCTACTCAGGCAGAAACATCGAAAATATTATCAACAACAAATAATGAAAATTCGACAATATGTGACATATCTTTCTAAAAGCCCAATGTAACGTTTTATATAGTCAAAATCATGACTTGATGCCAATGAACTTTTTTGACGCATAGCTCAAATAATTTCAATAGACTAGCCAGATGCAAAGAATATGCATTTTTATATGTGCGCAAAAATCGAATTTCATTTCTTATGATCAACTGTCATGTAAAAACACTAAAAGCATGTACAAAAGCCGGAAAATAAAAATCAGAAGAATGCGGAAAACAAAACTGAAAACCACATTCTTCTGACCAATTCCCAACCAACTACCAGTTCTTACTTATCACGCAACTTACCAACTTGCGTAAATTCCTTATCCCCAACACACATCTTCTTATCAGTGAACTTTACTCGCATCATTCTGCTAATAATATACTCATCTGTTATCAGCACAAAAAATTGCTTTTCTTTTTTATTCACCAAGTAATACTGTTCACTGCCAATACTCTCTACCGCTTTACCGAATGCAAACGTATCAAACAAAGGAATATCACTGAACAAAGTAGTGATACACCCGATAAAATTATCCATAAACTTTTCAGACGAATTTGGAATAAACTTCGTCACCGTGAGCATAATAATTTCAGCGTCTGCATATTCATCGCGAATAATTTGTTCCTTCATCTTGATTTTCTTACGAACACTCAATTTTTCATTAAGACCATACTTCGCTAAATCAATAGGCTTCTTAACGATTGACAAATCAATAGCATTGTCTTTATCCAACAAATGGTCGACAGTAACACCCAGCGCATCCGCAATCACCTTCAAATTTGCAACATCCGGCAGACCGCGACCACCTTCCCACTTCGCTACCGCAGCACGCGAAACCATAATCATTTCAGCAAGTTCTTCCTGAGTTAAACCCGCTTCCACGCGCGCATTTCTGATTTTTTCTCCTAACAACATCGTATAACTCCTTTCATTGGCTATGAGCTTTCGTTCTTAACGATTATTTGTTTTGCTCGTAATGCAATTAATAATCGCAATGCGTAATTACATGCTAACGAGCAACATATGAATAGAAAAGGAACGAACGAGAACACAAACGTTACGAATCGTAACATGGCATTTTCTTAGCACACGCGCACATAATTATGTGAAAATAGCTGTTTCAAAAGAAATTTATACAAAACTAACAGAGAACGTACAAAATCCAAGGTGCACGAGCCATACAACACAACGCGCCGAAGACCGATATTCACCTCATTGCTCTGCTCTCATTCATGCCAATCCCCAACAACGAACGTACAGAACAAGGCAACGGAAACATACGTTTGTTGTCAAGCACATGTTTGGATATATAACACAGAAAGCGAACAGTTTCAGAGTCCAGAAGGAAAAGTTTCATTGTATCCAAGAGTTAAGAAACTAGAAATAATGTTTATGTAACAATCTCTTGCCATAATAGCGGGATTCATTAATATCTTTCATCTGAAATTATATGCTCTATTCCACTATGCTCCGATTTAAGATATTCTTTCATAAATGTAGGGTAAGCCTTGAACTTATCAAGCTCATCTATAGGTAACCAATGCATTGTCTCTTTAGCACCTGACTCTGTAGTGCTTTGACTCGTAAAATCTCTTTTGCCCATGGACTTCATCAAGTAGTAGAGTGTAAGCTCATGGAAGTCTACTCCTTTTAAGCCAGAGCTGCCGATGAAGAAGTGCTCGTGTATGACAGCAAGGTGATCTACTTCATAATTAAGACCTGTCTCTTCAAATACTTCTCTCTTTACAGCTTCTTCTGATGTCTCACCCATGTGAACCGCTCCGCCAACTGAGTAGTAATAGTCGTCCTCATCATTTCCTGCAAATAGCACACAACCTTCTTCTACTATGATGGCTGCTGCTCTATATCTAAATGCTTTTTTATCGTTAATAAATCCGCAATTATGCTCCATAACTTTTTCCACTATAATTTTCCTCTTTTCTATTCTTTTGATCCATTTGATTTTGTTTAATTTTATCCTCTTGACATCAACACAATACTCTCGACGTGGATTGAGTTAACGTGTAGTATATCTACACTTTTTTGAGTGCACACTATGGATAGTGGGTGCACCTTTTAACGATAGGAAAATATCGCAAAAAGGTTTAAGATAGCTAAACAACCTTACGCAATAATCAATATGCTTCTAGTATTACCCACCCCTATACCCGCTAATAAAATCCTTATTTAATTAACTAAATTCACATATTTATTACCTAAAATCCTATATTTGTTAAAGTACCTTTACGTCGTTGAATCGCCACACCAACATTCCATATGATCACACCAACAATTGCCCACAACGCACCAACAATAAGAATCACAAGTAGCGATACGCCAACATTTACAGAACCATCAACTATACTACGCGATACTTGCGTAACATGAGTTACTGGAATCACGTATAACACGTATTGCATCATCTTAGGAAATACGCTAATTGGAGCAATCACACCACAAACAATAGGAAGTATTGCACTAAGCACGTTAGAAATAGTATAAACATCATTCATCATCATACTTATAGCAGCTATAGCAATACCAAATCCCGTAGAAGCAACAGGAACAATAAGGAACAACAGCATCAACGCACTCATATTAATCACAAAGAAAGCACTCGGGCTTACTACAAGCATTGTTATAAACAAAGTCACAGCATCACTCACCAAAGAAATAGTCACGAGCGCAATAATACGACCGAACCATAATGGTAATGCAACTTTTGCGCTTGTAAGCACGAATGGTGTTGTGCCTTCAAAACGATCCCACGCTAGTGCTTCTGACACAGTCATACTTGTGGAAATAGAACACGCACCCATAACAGCAGCAAGAGTTGATGCAATCAAACTATGATTAAAACCCGCGCTAGTCGCATAACTAGCTGCTCCATTGAAGCCTCCGATTACAGCTCCAGCTAGAAAAACGTATAAGAACGTGGATAAAAGAGGCTCAACAATCATACGGATAACAGCAGTATTCCAACTATTTAAGCTAGGTATACTCTGTATACTCACTCTTGCACCAGTTCGTATACTAGATAAAACGCTTACGTGACCATACTGAGAATATTGATTATATTGATGCAATTCAGCGTACTTATTATTTTGAATAATTTTATTTCGCATAGTTTCAACCTGATTATCATTTCGTATCATATTATGTTCAAACTTCCATTAAGCGTTGCAAGTCGAATAGCATGACGTAACATAAAACCTGCAATAACAAGCAAAACGCTGGATAATACAACGCATAACACAATCGCTAACACAGTAGTAGCATTAAACGATTGCGCATGAGCCACCCACACTGCAGACGTGAGCGGATGAATAAACGCAATAACGCGAGCTGGCAATGGCATTGATTCTACAGGTATCACTATTCCACAAAGCATCCATACAGGAATTAAAATCAAACCTTCATAAACTGTAGCTTTACGGCATAATACAAAAATTCCAGATAATAATGCAGCAGAAGCTACGCAAGCGAGCATAGAAAGTAAGTATCCAACTAACTGCATGAATGTTATCATAAAGAACCCATGGCAGAAAACAGCAACGGTAATAATCGCAAGCGGCATACCGATACAACCAAGTAAAGCTGCGGATCCTACAATAGGAAGAAACACTGCAGAAGGTGAGATAACACTTAAAGTTAAATATTGCAATGTTCCTAAATAACGCTGGTATCCAATAATTCCAACAGCAGTAGTTGTAGCAGACCATAATCCAGCTATAGAAGAATCAACCCAAATATTATTAAGACAATTAGCGCAATCATGATAAAAACCATAGTATGCAACAATTTTCATCAACGCAAAACATACTGGAGCAAGTATCGCATTTTGCAAGAAAAACGTTGTTTTCGCTAAACTTTTAAGCTGAAACCACAAGCCACGAATCACAAAAGCATATGAACGAGTAGAAGTATTCATATTAAACCTCCTACTTACTTAATGGGAGTAAGGACGGTGAAGAAGACGGCGTAGAAGACGGCGTAACAGAAGAAGAAATATTTGATGCAGAAATATTGTCATTTTGAACAATAGCAAGATACGTTTCTTCCAAACTTGCAGCGCGATCACCTAAACGTGTAATCCCATCAACAGGAATCTTAATATTCCGTTCTTGAGATAATGTTTTACTCCACGCGATAGTAATATTTAACACTCCATGCGATTCAAAAACATCACACCACAACACTCCATCAAGTTTTTGCAATTCTTCCTTAACACTAGGAGTTCCGCTTGATGCTTCACCGTCATACGCGTACATTGTTACATGATCAATATGCTGCAAAGAAGCCAACTGCTGCACACTTCCCTGAGCGATAACATTACCGTGATTTATTACAGCAACAGTATCAGCTAATTTTTCAGCCTCACTCATCTCATGCGTAGTTAGCAAAATCGCTATTCCTTGATCTCGTAAAGCATGAATAATTTCACGTACTTTCCTAGCATTTTCAGGATCCAAACCAGTGGTAGGCTCATCTAAAAGCATAAGATCCGTTCTAGCAACCAGCGATCGAGCAATATGCAATCGCTGCCACATTCCCCTTGAAAAAGTTTGAACAGCATCATGAGCTTTATCAAGTAAATCAACTTGCTCAAGAGCATCGTGAATACGCTTACCTTGCTCCCTATATGGAACAGCGGAAAGATCAGCAAAATAACGAAGATTATCTAATGCACTTAGCCTTTGATAAAATCCTCGCTCACCTCCAAGAAGTAACGACACGTGCTTACGTGCTTCTCGAGGATTACTCACAGCATCAATACTGGCAATACGAACACTACCACTATCAGGAGCTAACAACGTGCCAACAATTTTCACGGTAGTTGTTTTACCTGCACCATTCGGGCCAAGCAAGCAAAATATTTCACCAGAATGAATATCAAAAGATACGTTATGTAAAACTTGGCGAGTTGTTTTCTTATGACCGAATCCACGAGAATAAGATCTTGTTACATTATCAATACGCAATATTAAGTTGCTAGTTGACTGCTTATTATTGTTATCGCGACTATTAGTTGCGTCTTCTATATTATTATTCATTATTATTGCTTCGTTCTTACTTGTTATTAAAGCTTAATTTTTACTGTTATTAAACCTTAATTCTTACTGTTATTGAATAAATTTCAACAATGAAAATCAGTTAGATAAAAAGATAACGCTTACTTACAAGAACGATAAGAACGCGCAAAAACATGCAAAAACGTGCAAAAACCACAGAAAAACCAGCGCGCATGTGCAAACATAATGACAAAACATCATGCGCAATGCGTGTTTAATACTGCTAAAGAATATGTATCTTAAGCTGTTTTATGTGCTTTTATATGCCTTTCAAACCGTTCTTAAGACCAGCGATTATTGGGGCAGTCATAGCGCAACACCTCATAAACTTAAATGTGCTTTACGTGGAAAATTATATATGTTTTGGTGAATTTAATCAAATAATTATACGTATTGAGCAGTGCTGAGCATAAAACATGAAAAATACACGCAGCAAAAGAATTGCTGCACACACTAAATATTTTGTTGGTTTTTGTGACTAGATGACATGTATTTCACACACCGCGCTTTCCAATCGTCCTCACGAACGCAACTCACAGTACTTTTGGATTTTTAATATTCATCAAAATTAATCACTTTATCGAATACATCACAATTAGTTTGTGCGTGCAACACAACTACAAGCTTGTTATTCCTCGTTTTAGCACATCTGATAGCTTGCATGATTATTTCACGTTCACTACATCCATCAGCATCAGTTACACTTTTGAACGTCTCATCCAACATAATAACAGTTCGCTGTTGAGAACCAATAAATTTTGTGAGCGACGTGAAATCTGGAGCAACAATAGCACCGTTATCATCAAATAAGTAATCTTCAATCAGCATACAATTCTGAGTATTGTTATGATCAAACCAATCTCGTAACAATACTGATTTACCAGCACCACTAGCACCAATAATAGCAACTGAAGAAATACCACTATCGGCAATGGTCTTACTAAGATTTTGGTATGCTAATTCATTCCTCTTATACGCTTGCTGCTTACGCTCATAATTTTCCAAACTGAAAACTCGTTGAGCAGTCTGAGTTAAAACTCCTGAATCTTGCAAAGTTTCAATCACATTTTCCAAGCTTGACGACAGCATTACCACAAAATACAACACGGCACTAGCAGAAGCAAAATTCATTGATGATACTGTAAGCATATAAAGTATTGAAAATTCCAACACTAAAGAAAGACTTTGCATCATGCAATTTCTCACTGTGTAAATATTGATGAAACGACGCATACGCTGCCAATACTTATTTTCTGACGAAACATAATGATACTTGCGAGAACTATCAAAAATAGCACCTTGCGGTAAGCTTTGCGTTGATAATAACGACGATAATGCTCCTAAGAACTTATCGCGATATTGTGCTTGTTTATCCGCAGCCGTATTAAGTAATCGCGAACCGGCATACCATATGAGACAAGATAACGGCACCATAATAATCATTATGTATACGTACTGCGGTACTGCAGCAATTGTAATAGCAAGAACTATTACTGTTTGAACAATAATAAAAATAACGTGTGCAATAGCACTAGGAATACTCATCTGTAAGTCAGAAAAATCATCCCCAAGTCTACCTAAAACATCACCTTTATTATCAATATTTGAATACTTATGCAAACGCATAATTAAACGATTATGCAGTTTTGTAAGCCGCACAATTGGCACAGCATATACAGGAAAATTAAGAGCAATAATACCAACGACAATAAGCAAACTTGCAAACAATGCAGAAGACTGAAGCATATTTAAGTTGGTGTTCGTAGCAATATTCTCTACAAACATTAACTCAGCAAGAACTATAAGTACCGTTGCTATAGGCAAACAAACAATACTAGCGGAGAACAATTCTCGCACAGTTCTAATGAACTTACCACGTGATCCTGCACCTGTAGGAATTTTCGATTCCACACAATCCGCTTGCATAGTTTTATCACTACAAGTATTCTGCAAATAATTTTCCTCAACCACACTATGCGTGACTTGCTTAGAGTTGTTACCATAAAACACACAAGGAATATACTCTGGGTTACGTGCGAATAAAACAATATGCCGAACTTGAGAACTTAGCATGGCTTGTGAAACTGTTTCTCGAAGCTCTGGATTTAACACAGAAAACACGTCATCAAGCACCAAATATTCCACGTCTTGAGCAAACGCCATAGCAAGCACCACGCGTTGACGCTCACCAACAGATAACGTTTCAGGATTATGCAAAAACCTATCCGCAACCTCACGCGACACATTAAATAAACGCAAGAAGTTTTCATACTTCCGACGAGTATCATCACTCGCAATATCAAACCAAGCTTCAATAAGCCCCTGCGACATAATAGGATTACAAGGCACCAATATTTTACTACTGCTAACAATAGAATCATACGCATTCAACGCCGAGCCAGCTTCTTTAGACAAAAGAGCGAACTTATTATCAAACACAACAGAATCAGAAATATTAGTAGCATCCGCACGAGTATTATTCATAGCATTTTGCTCTAATTGCACTAAATCCTTGTCCATTGGAAGAGCAAGTCGGATCACGCGATAATTCACAATATTATTCTGCATGGCACCATACAAATATTTAATCGCGAAAAGAATTCCAACATTAAACAACGCATTTGGAAAAATGGTTACATGAACAAGAACAACACCAGCAAGCAGTAATGTCAACCCACCTTGCTCAACAATATTACTCAATAATTGAGGAAATATGCGTTTATACAACACTCTTTCTTCTGCTTTACGCGCATCTTCAATCGCCGTAATACCAACATTATAACGATACACTCTTGAAGCGTGAGGAAGTTTATCAATAATTTTACTGAGAAGATTACGACGTTTACCTTCTAAATCCACATAGTTCTTCCACAATACACCAATCCAACGTATAAGGAACAAATTACCAACACATAAGAGAACTAATAGTAAAACCGCTACAATACTATTCTCGTGATATTGAACAACACAGATAGCAAAAAGAATAATAAACTGCAATATTGATAACACAAAATCAACACCATAAGCTATCTGACTTATCTGATTCGGATATGTTAATGCCGAAGACTGCAATGTTTCATCATCATTATTCTGAACAGATAAACGCACAAAACGATGGAAAGTAAGCTGCCGAAACAAAGCTATAAGAAGCATCTCACAACGATCTTTAGCAATAAAACCCAATGCTTGTAAGAAGAAAGATAATGCCAACTTAAACGCAACAGACCCTTCAAGCAGCGTCGAAGCAGAATGTAAAGATCCCATCGTATAAATAAGCAGCAACATTCCAGCAAGCTGTATCAAACCAGTAATAAAAACTGATAACACCTGCGGCATAAGAACTATAAAATATACTAAAGCACCTTTTGTACGTTGATGATTCGCAACGAACGAATCATAACGAGATACAACCCTATTTAACATATATCTCCAACATACATATTCATTCCAAACCCTCTAATCTACAAGTTTCATTAACTAATTCATCATCAAGGAAACGCTTCAAATTGAGTGCAAAATACTACTATTTCTTCTTATAACCTACAGCAACATTACCTGTTTTATTAAGTCCTGGTACTTTAAGAACATCAGAGCCTGGCTTGTCTTTTAAATCAAATTTCCCAACTAAAAATAAAGCTTTAAGTCCTGGACCAGGTAAATTGAACGATGAGTCAACTAGTTTAATACGCTTACCGCCAAGAGTGGCTTTAGACAAATCATAATGAGAATCAAGAATATCTCGTGACGCAAAGAGATACAACTCATCTTTATTCATATAGTTTTCTGGTATACGAAACTCTTCCCGAGACACAGCTACTGTTTCCCAATGATACGACGCAAGCTCCGCCTTCTCCTCATCATCAGCACATCCCGCAAGAGAGAAGAGAGAGCCTAGCAGCAGAAGCATAACAAGACAACTTTGAAAAATGGTTTTACAAAAAATAGTTTTATTCCTCATAACACTACTAGCCTCCTTTTCGTTAACACGACTTTGTATCAAATGATTATAAAACAGACTATTAAGTAAACAAGATCTCCCATTCTCTCTGATTACTGTAATAATCTTAATAAATATTCTATTTTTTTTATTAATTTGTCTAGACTATCGACACTAATCTCTTCACTTACTAGCAAACTATACTCTTTCATAAACAGCAAGATTCGAAAAAACAGAATAACCAACATCATCGCACGCGTTTAACGCTTCCAACAACATTCCCTCATAAACGAAGCGATCACCTGCAAATCTTCACCTTCATAATACCCAACAAGCAACTTCTTAAACTCAGGAACATTATTTTCTGTAATAACCAACAAGCCTTTACCATGAGAAATCAAATAATGATTCACAAAATCACAGAAGCCCTCTTATTCCCTCTAAAAATATCTGCGACTTCATAAAATAAACGCATAATCCAATCACAATAGTAGAAAGCCTCACTCCGCGAGGAACTATCACGAAGTGAGACTTTCTACTATCCAGCATCTAACTATTCAATTATTAAAACTGATCAACATTAATTAGCACACTGAATTACTCGCCGTCACGTCGAGAATTATCACGATGCTTTTTGACGAAGAATGTTGTAGCAGTAGCAACCATTGCCGTCGTAAACACTCCCACCGCAGACATAATAGCAACAAATCTGTTAGACGCTGACGACTTGCTCGACTCGGCAGCCTTGCTGGAATTCTTAGTAGATTCAGAAGACTTGGAGTTAGAGTTTGCCTTGGCATTTTCCCTTGCCTTTGCTTTACGCTTGGCTTCAGCATTATTCTTACTAGCGTTAGCACCAGCTTTTACACTAGTCGCTTTAGATCCGTTTGCTTTAGAGCCAGCAGTTTTAGAACCGCTTGGCTTAGAATCAGGCGCTTTATTATCTTTAGCCTTATTGGTTTTAGCAGGCTTCGAATTAGAGTTAGAACTATTCTTAGCATGTGTTTTATGCGTTTGACCGTTCTTACGCTGAGCTGACGGAGAGTTTTTGGAGCCCGCACCATTCTCAGCACCCGCACTACCCTCGGCGACAGTACCAGTACCATAATTGGTGCCTTCTGTATTAAAGTCATTACCAAAGTTGTTTAAGCCCGTAGACTGACTGTTGGTACCTTCGCCATTTGAACCTGTAGTCGAACCACCAGTGCTTCCAGGATTAAACCAAGGATACACACTCGGATTTACTACACCAGGATTCACACCACTCGGATTGGTATCGCTTCCTGGTGTTTCAGTTCCGCCTTGTCCTGGCGTCACAGTTCCGCCCTGTCCTGGCGTCACAGTTCCACCTTGTCCTGGCGTCACAGTTCCGCCCTGTCCTGGCGTCACAGTTCCGCCTTGTCCTGGCGTCACAGTTCCACCTTGTCCTGGTGTCACAGTTCCAGTTCCTGGTGTTTCAGTTCCG